>NZ_JBSFTV010000002.1:147505-303225 GCF_053591455.1 Streptomyces sp. NPDC003016 | reverse complement strand
GTCCGCGCTGCATGAGCCCTTCGCCCCGCTGCTCGCACACGTACAGCGCGGGTTCGGGATCGGCTGCAAGCACACCCTCGACCGGGGAACGGGCCACCGCCGTTGCCGCCTCATCACCGCTGCTGGTGCGGGCCGCGCTCTCAGCCGGTGAGGAAGTTGTGCAGGCCGGGGACCGTGAGAGTGCCGCCGAACTGGCCGGCCTGGGTCACCTTGACGTTCGTGAACATGGCGATCGGGATGTTCAGCGGGGGCGGGGTCTGCGGACTGAACGTGACCGGGATGAGGCCGAAGAGGTTGCCCTTCAGCTCCTCCGTGTACATGGTGACCGTGGAGTCGCGGAGGGTCGACGTGGAACCCTTCGCGGCCTGCGCGTGCATCGTGGTGCCGCCCGGCCCGACGACCTTCTGGTGCAGGTCCTTGATGTCGGTCTCCACCGCGGTGAACTTCAGGACCTTCTTGATCTTGCCGCTGCCGGTCCTGACCTCGACGATGCCCTTGTAGTCGAGCCCGCGCAGGGTGAGCATCGAACTCTCCAGGATCCACGGGTCGTCCGGCAGGGCCGGGATCCCCTGCTCCAGTTCGGCGTTCGCGAGCGCCTCGGGGTCCGCCGTCGGGCAGGGGAAGGGCTCCTTGCCGCCGGCGTCCGCGGCGGGGTCGTCGGCCGCGCCGTCCGTACCGTCCGCATCCTGCGCGCCGTCCGTGCCGCCCTTGGCCTCGTCGCCGAGCTCCTCGACCTGCACGCCCGCCTTGTCCGCCGCGTCCTTGATGGCGTCCTTGGTCCTGTCGGTCCTGTCGGCCGCGTCGCCCACCGGGTTCTCGGCGGCCGGGTCCTTCGGCTCACTCGCCTCCGGCTTGCCGGCGTCGGGCTTGCCGGCGTCGGGCTCGGTGGTCGCACTCTCGTCGGCGGCGGGCTTCGGCCCGGAGGGCTCCGGAGCAGCGGACTCCCTGTCCGGCCCGTCGAGTACGTCCTTGATCGCGTCGCCCACACCCAGCGGGTCGAGCGGGTCCCTGGTTTCGCTCTCCGTCGGCGTCGGCGTCGATGTCGGGGCAGACGTCGGTGTCGGGGCAGACGACGTAGTCCTGCCCGCCTCCGGCTCCTTGGCGGGCCCGGTGGCCGGCACGGTGCTGCTCGCGCTCGCCGACGGTGTCTCACCCGGCTTCGGGGTTTCCGTCTCCGCGGGCTCGTCCGGCGTCGCACCCGGGCCGGGTGTGGCCGTCGGTGACGAGGGCGCGGCCGAGGGGGACGTGGACTCGGAGGCGTCCGGGTCAGAAGCGTCCGACCGGGTTACGCAGGGGCCCGGGGCGAACGGGTTCGTCACCTGGTCGTCGGCGAGGGCCGGCTGGGGGGTGAGCGCCATGCCGACGAACACCGCCGTGGGCATCGCGGCCAGGGCCATCGCCTTGCCCGCGGGTATCTGCAACTTCGTCAGGAGCGACTTCCTGGGGGCCGCGTGGCGCGGCCCCTTCCTCTCACGGGTCCCGTCCCGGTCGGCCGCGGACTGCTCCGTCTCGTCACCCCGCACTGGTCCTCCCGCCATTGGCGTCAACAGATGGGTCGGTCGCGTACGAGCCGTCCTGGCCGGCCCTGAGTCCGGGGTGCACGGGGTCGACCGCTTCGCCGTCCGGGTCCGGCCGCTCGTCGGGCGCCTCGGTCAGCACGGGTTTCGCCGGCTCGCCCGGAGCCCAGGAGACCGACAGTGCTCCACCGGTCAGGGCCAGCAGGAAGCCCACCACCATGCCGCCGAAGTTGGACACCGGAATGGAGACCAGCGCCAGCAGGATCGACGCGATACCGGCGAACACCCGCACGATGTGGTGGAACCACATCGTGAGTCCCAGGGTGATCAGCAGTACGCCGATGATCAGCGAGCCCGCGCCCGCTGTGGTGGCCATCGTCAGCGTGAGATGGCCGAGCGTGACGTGGGCGTAGGGGACGTAGGCGATCGGCACGCCCCCGAGCAGCGTGAGCAGCCCCGCCCAGAACGGCCGGGCCCCCCGCCAGGCGCGGAAGCGGAGCCGCCAGTAGGTGAATCCGCGGGAACCTGTGGACTCAGTGCTCATGAAAACAGCTCCCTGAAACGATGTTGCCATGAAGAGAAGGTGGGAACGGGGCGGGTCGGGCGGCCTCAGCGGGCCGTCCGACCCGCCCCCACCGGAGTGCTCAGCCCTTGTAGCACTCGGCCTTGTCACCCGCGGAGAGCCGCAGGCTCAGACCGTTGAGCGTGAACGTTCCGGCCGTGGTGGCCCACGCCTTCTGCTCCACGTTGTTCAGCACGGCGCGGTCCGCCTGCTGGGCGAAACCGTTCTCCTGGATCCTGTCGCCCGGCTTGATCGCAGGGCCTCGGCCCCCCGCCTCGCCCGGCTTGGCCGTGTCCTTCGCCGCGACGCCGATGTCGATGTTCGTGAACGTCGCATCCGCGTCGAGCTCGGCGATGTCGAGGTACAGCTCCTTGGCGGTAACGGGGTTGCCCCCGCCGCCCGCCTCGAGCCGCATCGTGACCTTGCCGATGAGAGGCACGTCCGTCACGACGGACTGGCACATCTCCGTGATCTTGGCGTTCTTGAACGCCGAGATCGCGACCGGGCGCAGAACCTTCTTGTCGCCCGTCATTTCCGCGTAACCCGAGTCAATGCCGCCGTACTGCGCGAAGCCGGTTCCGTCGACCTGCTTGGCCTTGACCTTGAACTGCTGGCCGGAAACGCTGAACGAAGCCGCCAACGCACCCTGCGCGAGGGCGACGCCTATCGCGGCCGTCGCGGCCACACTCGGCACCATGACGACGGCGAACCGCCTCCATCTGGTACCACCACGAACTACAGACTCCATGACTTTCCTCCTTCTCGGACGTACATCTCCAGTACGGGCAGGGGCCCGCAGGGGGATGGGAGAAGTGCTACGTCCTCGGGAAGGAGAGCGCCCGCGCCGGAAGCGTGAAACGGCATCCGGCACACCGGCGATCACCCCCGAGCGACAACCACTGGCCACGCGTTCGCGCAACCTGCTGGACAGGCCCCGCCGTTGTCCGGCAGAGACCCCCCTGTCCACGGCCGGCGCCATTGCCGCCGGCCGGCTCGGTGGGGACCCACGGAACCGCGGCACCGATTGGCTGTCGGGCGGTGCGGTGTTGGACCGAGCGTGGCCGATCGTGGTGCATTCGCAGCCGGTGCACAAGTGGTTCGTTACTCACTAGTAACGGCCGTATAACCGAAGCGCGACCGCCCGGCATCGACGGGCCACGGACCGTGCCGTCAAGTGACGGGGAAAACGCAGTGATTGCCGCCCAGAACCGGGCAGACCGACGTGATCGACTTACTGCAAGTAACAGCGGCCGCGATTACCAAGTTTCGGTAAAGCGCGGCCGCCTCTTGTCACTGTGTCGGCAAATCAACGAGGGATGCCCCGAGGGCACCGCCGGTCAGAACAGCACCCTCGCCAGGGCCGTCCGCGCCGCCGTCACGCGCGGGTCGTCGCCGCCGATCACCTCGAAGAGTTCCAGCAGCCGCACCCGCGCGGCGTCACGGTCGTCACCGGCCGTACGGCGCACCGTGTCGATCAGACGCCCGAAGGCGTCCTCCACATGGCCGCCGACCAGGTCCAGATCGGCCGCGGCGGTCTGCGCGGCCACGTCGGACGGATTCCCGGCGGCGTTCTTGCGCACCTGCTGCGGGTCGAGGCCCTGGACGCGCGAGAGGAGTTCGGCCTGTGCGAGGCCCAGCTTGGCCTCGGTGTTGGCGGGGTCGTCGACGAGGACGTTCCTGTACGCCTGGGCCGCGCCGGCGAAGTCGTTCGCGTCCAGCGCCCGCACGGCCGCTTCGAGCAGCGCGTCGTACGGGCCGGCAGGCTCCTCGGCCGCTTCGGCCGGACCCTCGCCCTCGCCCGCCGCCGGGTCGACGGGGATGCCGGTCAGGCCGAAGCGCTCCTGGGCGACCTGGACCAGCTGGTCCAGCGTCGCGCGGATCTGCGCCTCGGGGGCCGCGCCCTGGAAGAGCGGCAGCGCCTGCCCGGCGACCACCGCGAAGACAGCCGGGATCCCCTGGATCCCGAACTGCTGCATCAGCATCTGGTTGGCGTCGACGTCCACCTTGGCGAGGACGAAACGGCCGTTGTACTCGAGGGTGAGGCGTTCGAGGAGCGGGCCGAGCTGCTTGCACGGCTCGCACCACTCGGCCCAGAAGTCGATGACGACCGGGACTTCGGTGGAGCGCTGGAGGACATCGCGCTCGAAGCCGGCCTCGTCGACATCGATCACCAGACTCGTCGGGGCGACGCCTCCGCCGCCCCCGCCGCTCCTGGCGGCCTCGGCGCGCGCCTGCTCCGCCTTCTGCCGGGCTTCGCCGGCCGCCTTCACCGCGGCGAGGTCGACGACGCCGCTCATGGACATGTTCCTAGGCTGCATGCGTACATCCTCCCCCTTTCGCGCGCGGTAAAGAAAAACTCGTGGCTGCTGCGCCGTCCGTACGTGCCGGCAAGGCCACCGAAGGGCCGCCGGATGCGCGAACCGCGCCCGTCCGCAGCCCCCCGCCGGATTGCGAGGCGTACGGACGAACACGGCCCGAGGTCCCGAGGAGGACCGGGTTCGGCGCGGGGTCCCCACCCTTGCGCCAGTGGTTGTCGCTCTTTCGCTACAGGTCGTAGCGTAACTCGGAAACCCGGCCGCCTCGTCCCCAGTGCCGGTGATCTCCCTCACGGAGACCCCCCGCCGCCCTGCCTACCGACCGGTATGGTCACGATCATGTCCCCCCGCCACACCCCCCGCACCCCTCCTGCTCCTGCCGCTCCTGCCTCCCGTACGGGCCGCCCGCGCAGCGTCGAGGCGCACGCCGCGATCCTCGACGCGACCAGGGCCGCACTGGTGGAGCTGGGCTGGTCGAAGCTGACGATGGGCGACGTGGCGAGCCGGGCCGGTGTCGCCAAGACGACGCTGTACCGCCGCTGGGCGAACAGGAGCGAGCTGGTCGTGGACGCGGTGGCCGTCCTCTTCGACGAGCTCCGGCTCCCCGACCGCGGCTCCCTGATGGCCGATGTCGAAGGTGTGGTGCTCCAGTTCGCGGCGCTGCTCGACCGGCCCGAGACGAAGACCGCGCTGATGGCGGTGGTCGCGGAGTCGACGCGCGACGAGGCGCTGCGGGAACGCATCCGCTCGGCGATCGTCGACCGCCAGAAGCGCCTCGTGCTGGAGGGCCGGGAACGCGCGCAGGCCCGCGGGGAGCTGCCGTACGAGGACGACCCCGCCCAGGCGGCCCGTAACGCGGACATGATCTTCGACGTCATCGCCGGCGCCGTCGTCCACCGGGCCCTGGTGAGCGCGGAACCGGTGGACGCCCAGTGGGCGCGCAGCTTCTCGCTGCTGCTGGTCAGCGGCCTGACGACGGCCCCGGGGACTCCCCCGCCTCCCCGGGCGCCCAACGGCCCGGCCTGACGGCCGGCAACGGGGTCGTCAGGCCGGGCCGGCGGCACAGCGCCTACCGCTGGGACTCCTGCCGCCAGGCGCAACCGCCCGAGGCCGCCCCGCCCGCCCGGACCAGCCGGCCTCGCGCGCCGGAAGCACGCCACTGCCGGACCGGCCTGCTGATCGCGCTGGTTGCGCGTACGGGCGCCCTCCTCGTACGCCGTGCCGACGAACCCGGGGACCGACTTGACCGGACTGTCGTCGGGGAAGGCCCACCACCTGCGCGGAGCGGTGATGGGCACGCGAACTCACCGACGGGCCGAGGCGCTCGGTCCCGGCCCGGAGCCGCCCCACCCCTCCTGCCACCGGAGTCGGGCGGGGGGCGCAGAGCCTGAACAGACCTGCGGGGCGGTCCCTCGGAAAGGCTTGCCGCCCACCGCCGGGGCGCCGTGAGTCCGACGCCTTTCTTTCCGCGCTCTCAGCCCTGGCTCCGGGAAGGCAGGCAGATCCGGCCGGTCTCGCCGTCGACCTCAAGGATGATGCACACCTCGGGAATCTGAGGGAGCCTCACCGTAACGCTGTGGCGCACTCCCGCTTCGACCGTCTGGCGCCTGGTGGAGAGGGTCTCGCCGTCGATCTCGACGGCGACCCCCACCGTCTTCGTCTCCCGGCAGTCCACCGAGCCCGTCACGGTGTCGGTGGAACTCACGAGCGTCGCCCGGCAAGGCCCTACTTCCACTTTCACCTCCTGCGGGGGCTTGGCCTGCGCAGTGGCGACGCCGCCTGCGCCGAAGACCGGGACGCCTGCAAGGAGTACGGCCCCCGCAAGGGTCGCTGAACGCGTGAACACGAAAGCCTCCAGTTTATCCGTCCAGAGTAATTCCCTGTTTTCCGAAGATAACGATGATCTGCGGAAATGCCCGCCGGGAGAGCCGATCGTGTATGTCGGACGGACGTAACCCCATCCCGTTGGAAAATGATGCGTTCCGCCACGGAAAGCAGAAACCGGAGGATCGGAGGGCCGAGGGCCGAGAGCCTCCACACCCTCCGCCGCCCTCCACGCCCTCCACCGCCCTCAGAACCCCGGCGGCTCCGTGTAGACCCCCCACTCGTCCCGCAGTACGCCGCAGATCTCGCCCAGCGTCGCTTCCGCCCGTACCGCCGTCAGCATCGGCTCGATCATGTTCGAGCCGTCCCGCGCCGCCGCCAGCATCGCGTCCAGCGACCGGCGGACCTTCGCCTCGTCGCGCGCCGCCTTGCGCTCCGCCAGCGTGTTCACCTGCACGCGCTCCACCTCGTGGCTCACCCGCAGGATCTCCAGGTCGCCCGTCACCGAGCCGTGGTGGCAGTTCACGCCCACCACCCGCTTGTCGCCCTTCTCCACCGACCGCTGGTACTGGAACGCCGACTCGGCGATCTCGCCCGTGAACCAGCCGTCCTCGATCCCGCGCAGGATGCCCGACGTGACCGGGCCGATCGGGTGCTGTCCGTCCGGGTGCGCCCGAAGGCCCCGCTCCTTGATCCGGTCGAAGATCTTCTCCGCGTCCGCCTCGATGCGGTCCGTCAGCTGCTCGATGTACCACGAGCCGCCCAGCGGGTCCGCGACGTTGGCCACGCCCGTCTCCTCCATCAGCACCTGCTGCGTGCGCAGCGCGATCTCCGCCGCCTGCTCGCTCGGCAGCGCGAGCGTCTCGTCGAGGGCGTTGGTGTGGAGGGAGTTGGTGCCGCCGAGGACCGCCGCCAGCGCCTCGACCGCCGTACGCACCACGTTGTTGTACGGCTGCTGCGCGGTCAGCGAGACACCGGCCGTCTGCGTGTGGAACCGCAGCCACTGCGCCTTGTCCGTCCGCGCGCCGTACACCTCCTTCATCCACCGCGCCCAGATCCTCCGCGCCGCGCGGAACTTCGCGATCTCCTCGAAGAAGTCGAGGTGCGCGTCGAAGAAGAAGGACAGGCCGGGGGCGAAGTGGTCCACGTCCATGCCCCGGGACAGGCCCAGTTCGACGTAGCCGAAGCCGTCCGCCAGCGTGTACGCCAGCTCCTGCGCGGCCGTCGCGCCCGCCTCGCGGATGTGGTAGCCGGAGACCGACAGCGGCTTGTACGCGGGGATGGAGCGCGCGCAGTGCTCCATCAGGTCGCCGATCAGGCGCAGGTGCGGCTCCGGCTGGAAGAGCCACTCCTTCTGCGCGATGTACTCCTTGAAGATGTCGGTCTGGAGCGTGCCGTTCAGCGCGGCCGGGTCGACGCCCTGGCGCTCCGCCGCGACGAGGTACATGCAGAAGACGGGGACGGCCGGGCCGCTGATCGTCATCGACGTCGTGACGTCGCCGAGCGGGATGTCCTTGAACAGGACCTCCATGTCGGCGGCCGAGTCGATGGCGACACCGCAGTGGCCGACCTCGCCGAGCGACTTCGGCTCGTCGGAGTCGCGGCCCATGAGGGTCGGCATGTCGAAGGCGACGGAGAGGCCGCCGCCGCCGTTGGCCAGGATCATCTTGTAGCGCTCGTTGGTCTGCTCGGCGTTGCCGAAGCCGGCGAACTGGCGGATGGTCCAGGTCCGGCCGCGGTAGCCGGTCGGGTGCAGGCCGCGGGTGAAGGGGTACTCCCCGGGCCAGCCGATCCGCTCGAATCCTTCGTAGGTGTCGCCGGGGCGCGGCCCGTACACGGGGTCGACCGGGTCTCCGGAGAGCGTGGTGAAGTCCGCGTCGCGCTTGCGGGCCTTGTCGTAACGGGCCTGCCAGCGGCGGCGGCCTTCCTCGATCGCTTCAGCGTCCATACCTCGAATTTACTAGGACGTCCTAGTAAATGTCGATGGCTCTACTGCGGGGCGGCAAAATGTCACACCGCCACAAGACGCGCTCGTGACGGTGGAAGAGTCGTGCGCGTTACGCCTTCACCGGCGCCGGGCGCGCGTCCGTGATCAGCGAGCGGGCCTCACGGGTGATCTTCGGCTCGACGAAGAACGAGGCGAAGGGGATGCAGCCGGCCGCCAGCACCCACAGCAGCTTCCCGAACGGCCACTTCGCCTTGGTGCCGAGGTCGAAGGCGAAGACGACGTAGATGATGAACAGCACACCGTGGATCTGCGAGATCAGCATGGTGTCGCCCACCTGGAACCCGTACTTGGCGATGATCGCCACGGTGAACACCAGCAGCCATACGGCGGTGATGTACGCCATCACCCGGTATCGGGACAGCACATTGGACTTCATGGCATCGAGCGTAACCGGACGCAAGGGGAGATCTTCGCGCGGGTCGCCGCCCCGCCGCCGCTCCTACTTCTCCTCGAAGTCGTGCGCCGCCACCCGCAGCGGCCGCAGCATCGCGAAGATCTCCGCGCACTCCTCCGCGTCGTACGCGCCGAGTCCGAAGTCCATCGCCATCAGGTCGCGGGTCGCCGCCTCCACCACCTCGCGGCCCTTCTCGGTGATCGAGGCGAGCGTGCCGCGCCCGTCGTTCGGGTTCGGCCGCTTGGCCACCAGGCCGGACTTCACCAGCCGGTCGACGGTGTTCGTGACGGACGTCGGGTGGACCATCAGCCGCTCGCCGATCTTGGACATCGGCAGCTCTCCCTCCTTGGAGAAGGTGAGCAGTACCAGCGCCTCGTAGCGCGCGAAGGTCAGTCCGTACGGCTTGACGACGGCGTCGACCTCGGCGAGCAGGATCTGGTGCGCGCGCATGATCGAGGTGATCGCGGCCATCGAGGGGACCGGCCCCCAGCGCTGCTGCCAGAGTTCGTCGGCTCTGGCGATGGGGTCGAACGGGAGGCTGAGCGGCTTCGGCACGGCATCGACCTTACCGGCCGGTCACATGGTGAACATCCCCGTCTCGCGCTTCGGTCGTTTCCGGTCCCCTGTGCGCCCCGGTACGCCGGACCTCCGCCAGCAGCACCAGCACGGCCACCGTGCCCACCACCCCGAACCCGGCCACGACCAGGTGCACGGGGAAGAACTCCGCGGCCGCGCCCGCCAACGCCATCCCCACGCCCTGCACCGTCATCATGCCCGCCGTCATCACGGTCATGGCCCGCCCCCGCAGCTCCTGGGGCACGGCGCCGACGAACCACTGGTCCAGGCCGAGCGTGTACGCCGACGCCAGCCCCGTCACCACCAGCGCCGCCACCGCGAGCGCCACCCCGGGGCGTACGGCGTACAGCACCAACGGCAGCAGGCACACCGCCGCCGCCGGTACGACGATCCGCTCCCGGGTGCGGGGGCCGAGCGCGGAGCCGGCCCAGACCTCTCCCGCGATGTGCCCCACCGGCATCGCGCACATCAGCAGTCCGACGGCGGCGGTGCCGGCGCCGAGCCGGTCGGCGTACGGCGCGGCGAGCGCTTCCGGCGCCACGACGAACAGGGGCGGCACCCAGAACATCAGCATCAGCGCGCGGATCCGGCGGTGTGCGAAGACCGCGCGGGCACCGGCGAGCGAGTCGCGCAGCAGGGTGGCGCCCCGGCCGCCGCGGGCGGGGCGGCGCCTGGTCCCGAGCCGGAGCAGTACGGCCGAGCCGAGGAAGGTGACGACGGTGATCCCGATGGCGGCTCGCGCGGGCACCAGCGCGAGCAGCACCCCGCCGGCGCCGAACCCGACGAGCAGCGCGCTCTGCGACACGATGCGCAGGAGCGAGCGCCCGAGGACGAAGAGGTCGCCGTCTCCGAGGATGTCGGCGAGCGTCGCGATGCGCGTCCCGTTGAACACGGGCGAGACGGCGGCGACCGCGCAGCGCAGGACGAGGAGTCCGGCGACGGGGGTGGCGGGCAGCACCATCAGAGCCGTGCAGCCGGCGCAGACGAGGTCGCAGACGACGAGCACGCGCCGGGTGGGGAAGCGGTCGGCGGCCCCGGCGAGGAGCGTCCCGCCGACGAGGTAGGGGAGGAAGCCGACGGCGAAGGCGAGCGCGCTCATGAGCGGGGAGCCGGTGAGCTCGTAGACGAGGACGGTGAGCGAGATCTCGCAGACGACGACGCCGAGGAGGGACATGAGGTGGGCGGCGAAGACGGCCCGGAACTCCCGGACGCGGAAGACGGCGCCGTAGCCGGTCTGTGGTTCGGCCGGCTCGGTCGGCACGGGTGACTCGGTCGGCACGGGTGACTCGGGTGGCACGGGTGGCTCGGGTGACATGGGTGGCTCGGGTGACATGGGTGGCTCGGGTGACATGGGTGGCTCGGGTGACATGGGTGGCTCGGGTGACATGGAGGCAGCCTGGCCGGGGTCCTGCGGCGTCCATAGACTTTCGGCTGCCGCCGAATCTCCGGCCCGTACGGGGGATTCGGCCCGTACGGGGGATTCGGCCCGTACGGGGGATCGGCGAGAGGTCAACGGGCGAGCGCGGGAGGGGCCCATGGCGTACCGGCTGCATTTCGCCGAGGCCGATCTGCTGCGCTGCCGGTTCGCGGTCTCGCCGCTGTGGGAGACGCAGGAGGCCGTACGGACCCTCGCGCGCCCCGAGCGCCACGGCTACCAGTCGCCCTGGCTGCGCCGCATCCGCGAGGCCACCGCCGGTCTCGAGCTCACACCGCTGTGGCTGCTGATGCCGCAGCGCGGGCACACCCCCGACTGCCTGGGACCGCCCCCGATCGGACCCGCCGCCACCTTCGAGGAGGAGATCGCGGCCGTACGGGCGGCCGATCCGGTGGCCGCGCGCGACGACATCGCGCGGTCACTGGCCTGTACTCCGGGGGCGTCGGACAGCGCGGTGGGGCGGGCGATGCTCGCGGACCCGGCGGGCGCCGTGCGCGATACGGCCGCGCTCCTGGAGCGGGCGTGGCGCGCCCTGGTCGAGCCCCACTGGCCCCGGCTGCGCGCCCTGCTGGAGGCGGACGTGGCATTCCACTCCCGGCGGCTGGCGGAGGTCGGTCTGGAGGGGCTGCTGGGGGAACTGAACCCGCGGCTCGCCTGGTCGGGTGACGGCCGCACGCTCACGATCGAACGGCCCGGCGCGCACGAGCGGACGCTCGGCGGCCAGGGGCTGGTCCTGATGCCGAGCGTGTTCTGCTGGCCTGAGGTGGTGAGCGGTTTCGAACCGCCGTGGCAGCCGACCGTCGTGTATCCGGCGCGCGGGATCGGCGGGTTGTGGACGCGGGCGGCCGAGCGTACGCCGGATTCGCTGGCCCGGCTGCTGGGGCGGGGGCGGGCGGATGTGCTGTGCGCGCTGGACGGACCGGCGTCGACCTCGGCGCTGGCGCACCGGCTGGGGCTGGCCCCGTCGTCCGTGTCGGCGCACCTTTCGGTGCTGCGCGGCGCGGGGCTGCTCGTCTCGCGGCGCTACGGCCATCAGGTGCTGTACGAGCGGACACCACTGGGCACCGCGCTGTCCACGGTGCCGTAGGCGCGGCCCGGACGATCGCCCGGACGGCAGAGCCGGAGGAAACCGGAGACAATTCCGAGTCGATCCCGGCTCGGACAGCATCGCGCCCGGCGCCGCACCATGAAAGCAGCGGCCTTTCACAAAAGGGCCGGCGCCCTCCTTTTCGATCACCCGGCTGCCCGTAATCATTCGCTTGCGTACACCGCTGCGATCACCCACGGCCCCTCGTCGGCCCGGCGGCAGCCCGCGCAGCCCTCACGCCGGGGCGCTCTTCTTCCTGCCCCCGGCCCAGCGGTGCAGACACCCCACGGGAAACGAGGAAAGAAAATGGAGCACTCGCGTTCATTCGAAAACGGGGGGACAGCCAATGGATGTCGATGGGCTCATTCCGTTCGGCACAGTAGGGCTGATCGTTATCGTGCTGGCCTGTTTCGTGCCCGCAGTCATCGCCTTCACGCGGGGAGTTCCGAACGCCGGTTCCGTGCTGGTGATCAACGTTTTCCTGGGGTGGACGGTGGTGGGCTGGGTGGTCGCGCTGGCCATGGCCGCCCGCAGCCGACAGCGCCCTTACGCGTAAGCGGACCGGCGCCGGGCGGGGGCGCGCCGTCGCGTGCTCCCGTCCAGCACGCTCGGCCCTTTCCCTGCCCTTTCGCTCCTCCGCCCTTTCATCCTTCCGTCCTTTCCTTCCCGCCGGTGTCGCAACCGAGGGCGTTATGCGCGCTATGCAACGATTGGCCGGTCCGTATCGTCGCCCAGTCGAACCGTTCAAGGGGGCTGGATGTCCGGCCGCAGACCGACCCGTCCGCTCACCGCCGCAGCCATCGCCTTCTTCGCGCTCATCGCCGCCGGCTGCTCCTCCGGCGGCAGTTCCGAGCGGCAGCCGGAGAAGGCCGTCGCAGCGCAGAACCAGGGGCAGAACCGGGACTCGTCCCCGTACTGGGTCGACCCGAAGAGCGACGCCGCCCGCCAGGTCAAGGCGTGGGAAGCCCAGGGCCGCAGCACCGACGCGGACGTTCTGCGGCGCATCTCCGAGCGGCCCGTCGCCGACTGGCCGGACGGGAACGACCCGGCACCCGGCATCAGGCGTGCCGTGCGGGGCGCCGCCGAGGACGGCCGGACCCTCGTACTCGTCGCGTACAACATCCCGCACCGCGACTGCGGCCAGCACTCCGCCGGCGGCGCCGCCGACGCCGACGCCTACCGCCGCTGGATCGGGACGTTCGCCGACAGCATCGGCGCCGCCCCGGCCATCGTGATCCTGGAGCCGGACGCCGTACCGCACATCGTGGACGGCTGCACCCCGGCCGAGGAGCACGACGAGCGCACCGCGCTGCTCTCCGAGGCGGTCGACCGGCTGAAGCGGCAGCCGAAGACCAAGGTCTACCTGGACGCGGGCAACCCGGCCTGGATCGACGACCCCGGCAAGCTGGTCGAGCCCCTCAAGCGGGCCGGCGTGGACCGGGCCGACGGCATCTCCCTCAACGTCTCCAACTTCCAGACGGACGACGCCGCCAAGGCGTTCGGCAACCAGCTGTCCGGCCTGCTCGGCGGCACCCACTTCGTCATCGACAGCAGCCGCAACGGCAACGGCCCGCTGTCCGGCAGCCGCGACGACGCCTGGTGCAACCCGGCGGGCCGCGCCCTCGGCACGCCGCCGACCGACCGCACCGGCGACCCGCTGCTCGACGCGTTCCTGTGGATCAAGCGGCCGGGCGACTCGGACGGCGAGTGCCGGGGCGGCCCGGCGGCGGGCACCTGGTGGCCGGACTACGCCCTGGGGCTGGCCCGCCGCGCGAAGACCTGAGCAGCCTCATGCCCTGAGCAGCCTCATGCCCTGAGCAGCCTCATGCCCTGGACAGCCTCATGTCCTGAACAGTCCTCATGTCCTGAACAGTCCTCGTGCCCCGAGCGGCCCTCGTGTCCCGAACGGCCCTCATGTCACGTGGATCCACTTCGCCTCCGACGGCGTCCCCTCGCCGTCCGTGACGAAGAGCATGTACCAGCCGGGCGGCACCAGCGTCTTGTCGTCCGGCACTTCCACCGTCACCTCGCCCTTCCCCTTCTCCAGGTCCAGTTCGATCGAGCGCTGCTCGACGTCCGTGGTGTGCGTGACCGCGCTCGGCCGCATCAGCCTGGCCCGCTCGATCCGCTCCGGGTGCGCGGTCTTGAACGTCGCCGTCCCGGAGGCGGCCAGCTCACGCGGCCCGGCCCCCAGCACCGGACGCAGCGCCTTGTCCCGGTAGAGGTACGGCGGCGTGTAGACCTCCATCCGCTGTTCGAACTTGCCGAGCTTGGTGTTGTCCTTGTCACCGAAGAGGGAGTCGGAGCCGAAGGTGACGACCCGGCCGTCCGGCAGCAGCAGCGCCTCGGAGTGGTAGTTGCGGCCCACCGTCGGCTCGGCCGCCTCCTTGAAGGCGTTCGCCTTCGGGTCGTAGAACTGCGCCTTGAGGATGTTGCTGGCGCCGCGCCCCCGGTAGTCCCGCGATCCGCCGCTGGTGAAGACGGTGTCGTCCGGCATGATCACGCTGTTCAGGTACCGCGTGCCCTGGGGGAGCCGGGGCCCGGACTCGAAGGCCGGGTTCTCCTCGTTCAGGTCGATGATCGCCGTACGGCCCGTCGCCTTGTCGGACTCGCCTACTCCGCCGCCGCCGAGGATCATCACCCGCTGGTCCTGCGCGGGCGGCAGGACCAGCGAGGCCGCGGTCTCGGTCTGGTCGAGGTCCGTGAGCCCGCCGACCTTCTTGAAGGTGTTCCTCTCCAGGTCCCAGATGCCGGGATCGCGGCCCTTCCCGGCCGGTCCGTACCCGGCGTTCGCGCCGGAGTAGAAGAGCCTGCCGCCCTTGGTGAGGAAGAGCGCGGGGTACGTCGGGAAGTACCGGAAGGGCGCCTTCGACCACTTCTTCGTCTCCGGGTCGTAGTACTCGTTGTCGCCGGACAGGATCGCGCCGACGTCGTCGAGCCCGGAGACGGCGAGCACCCTGCCGTCCTGGAGGGTGACCAGCGTCGGGTACCAGCGGGCCTCCTTCATCGGGTCGACGGGGATGTACTTCTCCGCCTTCGGGTCGAACTCGTACGCCGCCCTGATCCCCTGGAAGTCCTGCTTGTCCATGGTGATCGCCTCGGCGAGGCCGTACGCGTTGTCGGCGTCCTCGCCCTTCAGCCCCTCGATCTCGTACTGCGCGGACTCCTTGGTGACGGCCTGCGGACCCTCCTCCAGGGCCTCGACGAAGACCCGGGCCTCGGCCGCGGTGACCTTGGTCTTCCAGGGCAGCATGCGCCCGCTCTTGGCGTACGAGACCTTGAACTCGCGCTTGGCCTTCGGCACGGTCACGTCGAACTTCGACACGTACACGACCCCCGAGGGCGAGCGGAAGCGGGTGCCCTTCCTGAAGGTGACGGGCTTGTCGGGGTTCTCGTTCTTGACGCGCATTCCGCCGCCGGCCCGCATGACCTCGTCGCCCAGCACCTCGTAGCGCGCGGTACCGCCCGCCACCAGCAGCCGCCCGTCGGGCAGCTGGGCGTGCCCGGCGCAGAAGAAGTCCTCGGGGGTCGGGACCAGCTTGAAGGAGCCGTCCCGGGGGTCCCACAGGACCGTCTCGAAGGTGCCCTCGTCGAACTTCTTCTGCTCGTTGCCCGATCCCGCGATGATCAGCACCTTGCCGGTGTGGAGCAGGGCCGCGTGAATCGCGTTCGTACGGTACTTCTCGGGGATGTCGACGACGGCCCAGGAACCGTACCGCGCCTTGTAGGCGGGCTGGGCGATCTTGTACGCGTGGTACTTCTCCTCCGCGAAGGACAGCGCCGCCGGGGCGTTGAGTCCCGCGAGCACCACGACGGCTCCGCCGCCCATCAGCGTCTTCTTGAACTTCTTCGTGGGCCGGTAGGCCATGGTTTCAGTTCCCTCCGGTCGTCGTGGCGAACGCGGGCTCCGGCTCCTCGCCCGGCACCGTGCCGCTGCCGGCCTCCTTCACGGCCCTGACGCCCTGGAGATCCGCGCGCTCCCGGGCCGAGGTCCAGCACCACACACCGACCGGCGAGAGCGAGACGACCAGCGCCAGTACGGCCCAGGTGCGCATCGCCGCATGGGTGTGGCCGAGGATCACGGACGCGATCAGCGAGCTGACCAGCACCGCCGCCCAGGACAGGTGGATGCGGAAGGTCAGCAGCCGGTCGGGGCTCGCCTCGCCGCCCTTGGGCGTGACCACGAACCTGCCGTGCGTGCGCAGCACCGCCGAACCCAGCGACTTGGCGTAGATCGGCGCGCAGAGGGCGGACATCGCCATGCCGGCCAGGCCGCCGGAGCCCTCGGGCTCGTGCGGCGAGACGTTATGGCGCCGGTTCCACAGGTACAGCCCGATCTGGAGGGCGGCGGCGTCGCTGTAGAGCATCAGCCAGACCGAGGACGAGACCTCGGTGCCGGACGCGCCGAACCACAGGAACAGGACGCAGCTGAGGATGCCGAGCAGCCAGTTGACCGCGGTCATCGGGTAGTAGACGAGCATCAGCGTGTAGGTGAGCAGCCGGCCCGGCGGCACCCTGAAGGGCGCCTTCCAGAACTGCTTGAACAGCGTCTCGTACGTCCCGCGCGACCACCGCAGCTGCTGGGTGAAGAAGTCCGTCCAGGACGACGGGCCCTCCCCGACGGCCAGGACGTCCGGGGTGTAGACGGACCGCCAGAAGCGCCCGGTCTCCGGGTTCCTCCTGCGGTGCAGCTCGAAGCCGGTGGCCATGTCCTCGGTGATCGAGTCGTACAGGCCGCCGACCTGCTTCAGCGCCCCGACGCGCACGACGTTGTTGGTGCCGACGAACATGGGGGCGCCGTAGCGGTTGCCCGCGCGCTGGATCAGGGCGTGGAACAGGAACTGCTGCGACTCCGCCGCCTTGGTGACGCAGGAGGTGTAGTTCCCGTACACCTGCGGCCCGACGACGAAGGCGACGTCCGGGTCGCGGAAGTAGCCGAGCATCCGCTCCAGGAAGTTGGGGAGCGGCACGTGGTCGGTGTCGACGGAGGCGAAGAAGTCGTAGGCGTCGCCGTGCATGGCGAGCCAGGCGTTGTAGTTGCCGTGCTTGGTCCTCGCCCGGTGCGGGCCCTTCCTGGTGTTCCACTCGGGTATGCCGCTGCGGCTGAAGTGCCGTACGCCCAGCCGGGCGCAGAGCGCCTTCGCCTGCTCGTCGTTGCCCTCGTCGAGGAGCCAGATGTCGAGCATCCCCTCGTGCCGGAGCCCGACCGCGCCTTCGAGCGTGGCCCGCACCATGGACAGCGTCTCCTTGCCCGGTACGTACGTCGTGAGGAACGCGATCCGGGTCCCCGGCTCGGGCGCCACCGGCACCGGGTCGCGGGCGACCATCGTGGCGTGCGCGATCGACACCACGTTGACCAGCATGAAGAACATGATCAGGCCGATCGAGACCAGCATCACCGCGTCCAGACGGACCAGCCAGCGGTCACCTCCCTCACGTTCGGTCCAGTGAGTGGGCCAGACGAGGTAGACCAGCAGGAGCGCCGAGAGCAGCGGGGCAAGGGTCATCAGCAGCACCGCTCGTATTCGGTGCGGTTCCTGCGCCATCAGACTTCGGTACTGCACCCGGTACGCGCCGGCACACGGCTCCGTCAGTGGCCCGGCAAGCCTGCTGTGGGTCTCATAGTCGTAGCCTTCCGGCCGCACTGTGCCTCCAGCAGTCGAACGTGTTCGTAACACCACACAAAGGGACGCGGGGCGGTGTGTCGAACCGGGTCGTCCGAGCGGGCGGTTTTATCATCCGGCCGCGCACGGCGGACGGCCGGAACACGCATGACGAAGCCCCCGGCCGCCGCGCGGCGGCCGGGGGCTGTCTGCGGAGCCGGGTCAGGGCGTCCGGACGGGGGTCAGGCACCCAGATGGCGCTCCACCGTTTCGACCTTGGAGGTCAGGCCGTCGGTGACACCGGGCCGGATGTCGGCCTTCAGGACGAGCGACACGCGGGGCGCACGGGCCTCGACGGCGGCGACGGCGCGCTTGACGACGTCCATCACCTCGTCCCACTCCCCCTCGATCGAGGTGAACATCGCGTCGGTGCGGTGGGGCAGACCGGACTCGCGGACCACGCGCACCGCGTCGGCGACGTACTCCCCGACGTCCTCGCCCACACCCAGAGGGCTGACGGAGAAGGCGACGATCATGCGCCGACCACGCCTTCCTTGCGGGCGCGGGTGGCGATGACCGCGTCCTCGGCCTCGCGCTTGAGGCGCTTGTCGGCGAAGAAGCCGCCGGTCGGCAGGACCGACATGACGAAGTAGAAGGCCGCGGTCCCCAGCGACCACCTGGTCCGGTTCCAGGCGTCGGCCCAGAAGAGGACGTACAGGACGAAGAGCAGACCGTGGATCGCGCCCATGACGGGGACCGCGTTGAATTCCGTGGTGCGCTTGAGCACCGAGCAGACGAGCAGCAGCAGGAAGGAGACCGCCTCGGGTGCGGACACCAGGCGGAGGCGGCGGAGTGCGGAAGCGGTCTTGATGTCCACGGAGGGGCAACCTTCGTCGTCGCGGGAACGGGTCGTCGATCTTGTGAATGTGCGCACAAGCTCGTTCCCATTGTGGCAGCCCGCTCTGCCACCTCTTTGTCAGGGTCGGGGACGCGGGTACCGTCGGTCCCGTGGCTCAGTTCCGACTCCAAGGCAGCAAGGTGCTCGCCGTCGACATGACCGGTGATGCCGTCAGAGCGAAGAACGGCTCGATGGTCGCGTACGACGGCCACATGGCCTTCAAGAAGATGTCCGGCGGCGGTGAGGGCATGCGGGGGATGGTGACCCGGCGCCTGACCGGTGAGCAGATGACCGTGATGGAGGTGAAGGGCCACGGCACGTGCTATTTCGCCGACCGCGCGAGCGAGATCAACCTCGTCTCGCTGCGCGGCGAGAAGCTGTACGTCGAATCCAGCAACCTCCTCTGCACGGACGCGGGCCTGCGCACCGGCACCTCCTTCACCGGGCTGCGCGGCGGCGCGACCGGGGGCGGCCTGTTCACCACGACCGTGGAGGGCACCGGGCAGGCGGCGATCATGTCGGACGGCCCGGCGGTCGTCCTGCGCGTCTCCTCCTCGTACCCGCTCCAGGTCGACCCCGGGGCGTACATCGCGCACCAGGGCAACCTCCGGCAGCACTTCCAGTCCGGCGTGAACTTTCGCACGCTCATCGGCGAGGGCTCGGGCGAGGCGTTCCAGATCCGGTTCGAGGGCGAGGGGCTCGTCTACGTCCAGCCCAGCGAGCGCAACACCGTCGGGGGTGACGTCTGATGCCGTTCCGCGAGATCAACTCCCGGATGGTCGAGGCGCGGGTCGCGCCCGGCCAGAAGATGTTCAGCCAGCGCGGCGCGATGCTCGCGTACCAGGGCGACGTCTCCTTCACGCCGAACCTGCAGGGCGGCCAGGGCGGTGTGATGTCCATGATCGGCCGCCGCGTCGCCGACGAAGCCACGCCGCTCATGACGGTCGAGGGCTCGGGCACGGTGCTGTTCGGCCACGGCGGTCACCACATCCAGGTGATCAACCTGGCCGGCGACACCCTCTGCGTGGAGGCGGACCGCCTCCTGGCCTTCGACGGCACCCTCACCCAGGGCACGATGTTCATGGGCTCGCAGGGCGGCGTCATGGGCATGGTGCGCGGCCAGGTGACCGGCCAGGGCCTGTTCACGACGACCCTCAAGGGCCATGGCGCGGTAGCGGTCATGGCGCACGGCGGAGTGATCGAGATCCCCCTCTCGCCCCAGCGGCCGATTCACGTCGACCCGCAGGCGTACGTCGCGCACCACGGCGACGTACGCAACAAGCTCTCCGCCGCACTCGGCTGGCGCGACATGGTGGGCCGCGGTTCGGGCGAGGCGTTCCAGCTGGAGCTGTCCGGCCAGGGCGCGGTGTACGTACAGGCCTCGGAGGAAAAGCTGTGACCACCCCCGCGATCTTCGATCCGCACTCGCTCCCCTCCGACGACAACGTCAACCCGTACACCTTCTGCGTGGAGCTCGAGGGGAGCCAGTGGTTCCTCCAGAAGGGCAAGATGATCGCCTACTACGGGCGCATCGACTTCAACGGCATCGGCCACGGCCGCTTCGACCGCCTCGTGCGCACCAGCTTCCACTCGCCGCTGCACGCGAGCGACTGGGTGGTGGCGGAGGGCCAGGGCAAGATGCTGCTCGCGGACCGCGCGTTCGACGTCAACTCCTTCGACCTCGACAACGGCAACCTCACCATCCGCTCCGGCAACCTCCTGGCGTACGAGCCGACGCTCGCCCTGAAGCAGTCGATCGTCCCGGGCTTCCTCACCCTCATCGGCACCGGCAAGTTCGTGGCGGCCTCCAACGGCCCGGTCGTCTTCATGGAGCCGCCGATCCGGGTGGACCCGCAGGCCCTGGTCGGCTGGGCGGACTGCCCGTCCCCCTGCCACCACTACGACCACGGTTACCTGACCGGCGTGATGGGCGGAATCCGGTCACTGACCGGCATCGGCGGCACATCGGGCGAGGAGCACCAGTTCGAGTTCGTGGGGGCCGGTACGGTCCTGCTCCAGTCCACCGAACTCCTCATGGCCGAGCAGGCCACGGGCGCCGTCCCGTCCGAGCCCGGAGTGCCCGGCGGCCACGGCGCGGGGCAGGGCCAGTCCGGCGGCGCACCGCGCCTTCCCGGTCAGCTGGGGGACCTCCAGCGTCGCTTCGGCCTGTGAGCGGTAGTCTGCGGAGTGTGACGTCGAACGTCTGCGCCCTTGTCGCGTACCGACGTCACGTTCCGTGACTTCGTCCAGAATTCAACTTTTTAGGTAGAATCCATACATGGAGACCGAGACGGCCACCCCCTGGCTGACCGATGCCGAACAGTGCGCCTGGCGTACCTATCTGGACGCCAACCGGCTGCTGACCTACCAGCTCGAAAAGGATCTTCAGCCGTACGGGCTGACCATCAACGACTACGAGATCCTGGTCAACCTCTCCGAGTCCGACGACCGCCGGCTGCGGATGAGCGACCTCGCGACAGCGACCCTCCAGTCCAAGAGCCGGCTCTCCCATCAGATCACCCGCATGGAGAGCGCGGGGCTGGTCCGCAGGGAGAACTGCGAGTCCGACCGTCGCGGGCTGTACGCCGTACTGACCGACCAGGGCAGCGCGACCATGAAGCAGGTCGCTCCGCACCACGTGGACTCCGTGCGCCGGCACTTCATCGACATGCTCTCCCCCGAGGCGCTCGCCCGGATGAAGGACGCGCTGACCCCGGTGGTCGAGCAGTTGCGCGGCCGGCGGGGAAAGATCTAGGCAGCCGGCAGACGCGGCACGAAGAGAACGCCGCCACGCGCCCGGTCCCCGACGCACCACTCGGCCCCAGGGGCCTCACGGGCTTCGGCCCGCTGCGCCGGACTCCGTCCGCCGGCACGGGCGCCGCACCGCTCGGACCGCCGCCGTCAGAAACCCCCCGGAGCAGCCGGCAGACGCAAGGTGAAGAGAGCGCCGCCACGCTCCCCTTCATCCACGGTCAGCGCACCACCGTGCCGCGTCGCGACATCACGCGCGATCGCCAGACCGAGCCCCGCGCCACCGTCGTCGCGGGTGCGCGCGTCGTCCAGCCGTACGAACCGCTCGAAGATCCGCTCGCGCTCCGCCGCCGGAACCCCCGCACCGTCGTCCGCGACCCCGACCACCACCGCGCCACGATCACTGCGCACGGACACCTCGACGGAACTCCTCGCGTGGCGCTGCGCGTTGTCGAGCAGATTGCCGAGCACCCGCGCCAACTGCCCACGTGATCCGGCCACTTCGAACGCGCCCCCGCCCACAACCGTCACCGGCACCCGGTCGGCCCGCTGCGAGACCTCTTCCCTCACCAGTGCCCCCATGTCCACGCGCCCCGGCCCCGGCCGCTCCCCCGCATCCAGCCGGGCCAGCAGCAGCAGGTCGGCGGCCAGCCCCTGAAGCCGTACGGTGTCCCGTACCGCGCCCTCCACATCGAGCAGCTCCGGATGCGCCGCGCCCACCTCCAACTGCGTCCGCAGCGAAGCGATCGGGCTCCGCAGCTCGTGCGACGCATCGGCGACGAACCGCCGCTGCCGCTCCACCGAAGCCTCCAGCGCCGCGAGCGTCTGGTTGGTCGTCACGGCCAGCCGCGCCACCTCGTCGTGCGCGTCGGGCTCCGGCACCCGCCGCGACAGGTCCTCGGAGGCGGTGATCGCGGCCATCTCGCGCCTGATCCCCTCCACGGGCCGCAGGGACCGCCGCGTCACGAGCCAGGTGACCCCGGCCACCACCACGAGCAGCGCCGGCAGGCCGATCAGCATGGCCTCCCGCACCGTGCCGACGGCGTCCTGCTCCGCGGCCAGCGGCGCACCGGCGTACACCGTGACGGTCTCGCCCCGGGGCGTCGTCGCCTCGACGGCGGCGAACCGGTAGTCGGCCCGGTCGCCGTCCACGGTCGCGCTCCCCGACGACAGCCGGGGGTCGTCACCCGAGACCTCTCCCCGTCCGGGGTCGTCGTCGTCGCCGTCACCGTCCCCCGCGCCGCCCCCGACCCTGACCTCGGGGCTACCGGCCCCCTCGATCGCCTCCAGGTCCTCGCTGACGGCCACCACCTTCCCGTTCTCCCCCACCACCTGCACCGGACGGTCGTCGGGCCACTCCACCTCCCCGTACGGACGCCCCACGGCCACCTGCGAGGCCACGTTCTGGGCGTCGACCTCGGCCTGGAGGTCGGCCTGGTCGATCAGATTGGCCCGCAGCACCAGCAGCACGGCCAGCCCGGCGGCCACCAGCGCCACCGCGACGACCACGGTCGCCCCGAGCGCCGCCCTGGCCCGTACGGACCCGAAGAGCCGCCTCATCCCGCCACCAGCCGGTACCCGGCGCCGCGCACCGTCTGGATCCGCCCGGCGCCCAGCTTCCGGCGCAGGGCGCTCACGTACACCTCGACGATGTTCGGATCGCCTTCGTACGCGAAGTCCCACACGTGCTCCAGGATCTGCGCCTTGCTGACGACCTCGCCGGCCCGCACGACGAACTGCTCCAGCACGGCGAACTCCTTGGCGGTGAGCACGACCTCGGCCTCCCCGGCATACACGTGCCGGCCGGCGGTATCCATCCGCAGGTCCCCCACCACGACCACCGGCGAGGCCCCGGCGCTCGCCCGCCGCCGCAGCAGCGCCTTGACCCGGGCGACGAGAACCACGTACGAGAACGGCTTCGTCAGGTAATCGTCGGCGCCCGTGTCGAGCCCCTCCGCCTCGTCGTACTCCCCGTCCTTGGCGGTCAGCATCAGGATCGGCACGTCATTTCCCGCGGTCCGCAACGCCGCGCACACCCGGTAGCCGTTCATGCCGGGCAGCATGATGTCCAGGATGACGAGGTCGTACGAGCCCTCCCCGGCCCGGTGCAGCCCTTCGAGCCCGTCGTGCACCACATCCACGGCGAAGCCCTCGGCGGTGAGCCCCTTGGCCAGGGCCACCGCGAGCCGCCTCTCGTCCTCCACGATCAACAAGCGCATGCGCCAAGGTTCGCAAACCGAACCTGAAGACGCCTTCAGCCGGCTTCAGCTGCCCTTCAGCATCACTCGGCCAGATTGGTCCCCGTAGCAACCGACCACCCTGGAGGAACCCTCATGAAGCGCAAGCTCGTCATCGCCACCGCCGCCACCGCCCTGCTCCTCGGCGGCACCGCGACCGCGTTCGCCACGTCGGACGACGACGCGAAGCCGGCGCCGGCCACGAGCACCATCACCCTCGACGAGGCGACGGCAGCGGCCGTGAAGTCCGCGCCGGGCACGGTCACCGGCGCCGAACTGGACGACGACGACCCGGTCTGGGAGATCGACGTCTTCGGCAAGGACACCCAGTGGCACGACGTGGAGGTGGACACCAAGACCGCGAAGGTGGTCCACGTCCACACCGAGGACGACGACGACCGCGACCCGGCCCCGAAGAACGCGAAGGTCACCATGGACGAGGCCGTGGCGGCGGCCCTCAAGGCCCAGCCGGGCACGCTGACGTCCATCGACCTGGACGACAACGCCTGGGAAGCCGAGGTCCGGTCCAAGGACGGCAGGCAGCACGAGCTGAACGTCGACGCCACCACAGCCAAGGTGACCCCGGACCAGGACGACGCGGACGACGCGGACGACGCGGACGACGCGGACGACGACAACGACTCCGACTGACGCCGGCCACTCCGCAGGCCGCCCACCGGCGTGAGGGGGCGGGACGCGGCGGCGGCGCCCGGGACGTGCTGCGCCCACCCGGGGACAACCCCCGGACCCCCGGCCGAAACCCCCAGGGACGCACGGAGCCCGCACTGCGCCACCCACCGGCACGAAGAGGCGGGACCGCACAGGGCGCCCGGGACGTAAAGCGTGAGGTGGGCGCAGGAAGTCGGCGTCGTACGGAGAACGCCGATCCGCGGCTGAATCATGCGCTCCCGGACGCCGCCTCCGGAACGGCCCGCCCCCGTCCCACGGCACCGGCCGCACCCGCCCGCTTACGCCTCGGTGATCCCCGCCACCAGCTCGTCCGCCGCCGCGTAAGGATCCAGCTCCCCCGCCACGATCCGCTCCGCCAGCGCCCCCAGCCGCCGGTCGCCCCGCAGGTCGCCGATCCGCTCCCGCAGCGCGGTGACCGCGATCGTCTCGACCTCGTGCGCCGCCCGCTTCGCCCGCCGCTCCGTCAGCACCCCGTGCTCCTCCATCCACGCCCGGTGCTTCTCCAGCGCCTCGACGACCTCGTCGACACCCTCGCCCCGCGCCGCCACCGTCTTCACGATCGGCGGCCGCCAGTCCCCGGGCCCCCGGGACTCCCCGAGCCCCAGCATGTGGTTGAGCTCCCGCGCAGTCGCATCGGCCCCGTCCCGGTCGGCCTTGTTCACGACGTACACGTCACCGATCTCCAGGATGCCCGCCTTCGCGGCCTGGATCCCGTCCCCCATCCCCGGCGCCAGCAGCACCACGGACGTGTCCGCCTGGGAGGCGATCTCCACCTCCGACTGCCCGACCCCCACCGTCTCGACCAGCACCACGTCGCAGCCCGCCGCGTCCAGCACCCGAATGGCCTGCGGCGCGGCCCAGGCCAGCCCGCCCAGGTGCCCCCGCGTGGCCATCGACCGGATGTAGACCCCCGGATCCGACGCGTGCTCCGACATCCGCACCCGGTCACCCAGCAGCGCGCCGCCGCTGAACGGCGACGACGGATCCACCGCCAGCACCCCGACCCGCTTGCCGGCCCGCCGGTACGCCGACACGAGCGCCGACGTGGAAGTCGACTTGCCGACTCCCGGTGACCCCGTGAGCCCCACCACATACGCGCCGCCGGCGAGCGGAGCCAGCGCCGCCATCACCTCACGCAGTTGCGGGGACGCCCCCTCGACCAGCGAGATCAGCCGGGCAACGGCCCGAGGCCGGCCCTCTCGCGCCTGAGCCACCAGCCCGGGGACGTCCTGCATCACAATTCCGCTCCTTGAATCGGCGAACCGACGTACCTGCAAAGGCGTACCTGCAAAGGCGCACCCGCGAAGGCGCACCGCAAAAGGGTTACTTGCCCGCGACCTTGATGATCAGCGCATCACCCTGACCACCGCCACCGCACAGCGCGGCCGCACCGACGCCCCCGCCCCGCCGCTTCAGTTCGAGCGCCAGGTGCAGCACGACCCGCGCGCCGGACATTCCGATGGGGTGTCCCAGAGCAATCGCGCCACCGTTGACGTTCACCTTTTCCGGGGAAATTCCGAGGTCCTTCATTGACTGGACCGCAACCGCGGCGAAGG
The DNA here is from genome assembly GCF_053591455.1 of Streptomyces sp. NPDC003016. Classification (NCBI taxonomy): domain Bacteria; kingdom Bacillati; phylum Actinomycetota; class Actinomycetes; order Kitasatosporales; family Streptomycetaceae; genus Streptomyces; species Streptomyces sp. NPDC003016. The sequence continues at coordinate 277,772 of NZ_JBSFTV010000002.1, read as the reverse complement.
CCTCGTTGATCTCCACGAGGTCAAGATCCTCAACCCCGATCCCCTCCTTGCCGAGCGCGTGCGCGATGGCGTTGGAAGGCTGCGACTGGAGCGAGTTGTCGGGCCCGGCCACGTTCCCGTGGGCCCCGATCTCGGCGATCCACTCCAGTCCGAGCTCCTCCGCCCTGGCCTTGCTCATGACCACCACAGCCGCCGCACCGTCCGAAATCTGCGAAGCGGTCCCGGCGGTGATCGTCCCGTCCTTGGCGAAAGCGGGACGCAGCTTGCCCAGCGACTCGACGGTCGTCTCGGGCCGGATTCCCTCGTCCTTCGAGAAGAGAACCGGCTCGCCCTTGCGCTGCGGAATCTCGACGGGCGTGATCTCCGCCTCGAAGAGGCCGTTCTTCTGCGCGGCGGCGGCCCGCTGGTGCGAAAGCGCCGCGAATTCGTCCTGCGGTCCGCGCGCGATTCCGAGCCGGGTGTTGTGCTTCTCGGTCGACTCCCCCATCGCGATGCCCTCGAAGGAGTCGGTGAGCCCGTCGTGCGCCATCGAGTCGAGCATCTCGATCGCGCCGTACTTGAAGCCCTCACGGGACTTCGGCAGCACGTGCGGGGCGTTCGTCATGGACTCCTGGCCACCGGCGACGACGACGTCGAACTCACCGGCGCGGATCAGCTGGTCGGCCAGCGCGATCGCGTCGAGCCCCGACAGGCAGACCTTGTTGATGGTCAGAGCGGGCACGGCCATCGGAATCCCGGCCTTGACAGCCGCCTGCCGGGCCGGGATCTGCCCCGCCCCGGCCTGCAGCACCTGCCCCATGATCACGTACTGGACCTGGTCCCCGCCGATGCCGGCCCGCTCCAGGGCGGCCTTGATGGCGAACCCGCCGAGGTCCGCGCCGGAGAAGGATTTCAGCGAGCCGAGCAGCCGGCCCATGGGCGTACGGGCACCGGCGACGATGACAGACGTAGTGCGGTTCGTTCCAGGCATGAGGCACGGCCCCTTGGGATGAGGAGTGAACGAGGGTTTACCTCAATGTACTGAGCGGTACGGGCCCGGTCACCGGGCAGCGAGTGTGATCGCGCGCACGTTGCGTAACCACTCCAACCGCGCTGCACTGAACCCATGCTGACGCGAATCGACCACATCGGAATCGCCTGTTTCGACCTCGACAGGACCATCGAGTTCTACCGCTCGACCTATGGCTTCCAGGTGTACCACTCGGAGGTCAACGAGGAGCAGGGCGTGCGTGAGGCCATGCTCAAGATCAACGAAACGTCCGACGGCGGCGCCACGTACCTCCAGCTCCTGGAGCCCACCAGGGAGGACTCCGCGGTGGGAAAGTGGCTGGCCAAGAACGGTGAGGGGGTCCACCACATCGCCTTCGGCACCCCGGACGTGGACGCCGACGCGGCGGACGTCCGCGACAAGGGCGTACGGGTCCTCTACGACGAGCCCCGCATCGGTTCGATGGGGTCCCGCATCACGTTCCTGCACCCCAAGGACTGCCACGGTGTGCTGACAGAACTGGTCACTTCGGCCCCTTCCGCCCCCGAGGAGCACTGACCCCCGGATTCCACGGCCGGTAGAGTGGGCGGTTCCGGTCCGGGGCCGGACCGGGGCCTGTGACTCATGCCTCGCAGTTGATCTGACACCATTCCCCCCGGGGGGCCGCCCGTTCCGGGGTGGCGCTTGTTCGGAGAGTCGGAAGAGTTGCGACCAGGGGACGGATGGGACCGCGCAGTGCGGGGCTACGAACGCCAGGAGAGCCACCAGCGGGGTGAAACCGACCATCTCTCGCGGTTCGAAGCCGAGATGGACCGGCTGAAGACCGAGCGGGAGAAGGCGGTTCAGCACGCCGAGGACCTCGGCTACCAGGTCGAGGTGTTGCGCGCCAAGCTCCACGAGGCGCGCCGCAACCTCGCGTCCCGTCCTGCCTACGACGCGGCGGACATCGGCTACCAGGCCGAGCAGTTGCTGCGTAACGCCCAGGTCCAGGCCGACCAGCTGCGCACCGACGCCGAGCGCGAACTGCGCGACGCCCGGGCGCAGACGCAGCGGATCCTCCAGGAGCACGCCGAGCACCAGGCACGGCTCCAGGCCGAGTTGCACACGGAGGCGGTCACCCGCCGCCAGCGGCTCGACCAGGAGCTCGCCGAGCGCCGGCAGACCGTCGAGGCGCACGTCAACGAGAACGTGGCGTGGGCCGAGCAGCTGCGCGCCCGTACCGAGGCGCAGGCCCGCCGGCTCCTGGAGGAGTCCCGCGCCGAGGCCGAGCAGGCGCTGGCCGCCGCCCGCGCCGAGGCCGAGCGGGTCGCCCAGGAGGCCCGTCGGCGCCTCGGCGCCGAGGCCGAGAACGCCCGCGCCGAGGCGGAAGCGCTTCTGCTGCGCGCCCGCAAGGACGCCGAGCGCCTGCTGAACGCCGCCTCGAACCAGGCGCAGGAGGCGACGGCCCACGCCGAGCAGCTGCGTACCTCGACGACCGCCGAGTCCGACCAGGCGCGCCGCCGGGCCGCCGAGCTGAGCCGCACCGCCGAGCAGCGGATGCAGGAGGCCGAGACGGCGCTGCGCGAGGCGCGCGCCGAGGCCGAGAAGGTCCTGACCGAGGCGAAGGACGCGGCGGCCAAGCAGCTGACGACGGCCGAGTCCGTCAACGAGCAGCGCACCCGTACGGCCAAGACCGAGATCGCCCGGCTGGTCGCGGAGGCCACGAAGGACGCCGAGGCGCTCAAGGCGGAGGCCGAGCAGGCCCGCGCCGACGCCCGCGCCGAGGCGGAGCGGCTGGTGGCCGAGGCCGCCGAGAAGGCCCGTACGGCCGCCGCCGAGGATTCGGCGGCCCAGCTCGCCAAGGCCGCCCGTACCGCCGAAGAGGTCCTGACCAAGGCGTCCGAGGACGCCAGGGAGACCACCCGCAAGGCGTCCGAGGAGGCCGAGCGGATCCGCCGCGAGGCCGAGGCGGAGATCGAGCGGCTGCGCAGTGAGGCGGCGGCCCAGGCCGACCAGCTCAAGGGCGCGGCCAAGGACGACACCAAGGAGTACCGGGCCAAGACGGTCGAGCTGCAGGAGGAGGCGCGCAGGCTGCGCGGCGAGGCCGAGCAGCTGCGGGCCGAGGCGGTCGCCGAGGGCGAGCGGATCCGCGGCGAGGCCCGCCGCGAGGCCGTCCAGCAGATCGAGGAGGCGGCCAGGACCGCCGAGGAGCTGCTGACCAAGGCGCGGGGCGACGCGGACGAGCTGCGCACGTCCGCCGCCGCCGAGAGCGAGCGCGTGCGCGGCGAGGCCGTCGAGCGCGCCACGGCGCTGCGCAAGCAGGCCGAGGAGACCCTGGAGCGCGCCCGCGCCGAGGCCGATCAGCTGCGCACCGAGGCCGAGGAGCAGGCGGCGTCCGCCACCGCCGACGCCGAGGAGGCCGCCCGCGCGCTGCGCGAGGAGGCCGAGCGCGCCGTCGCCGCCCGCCAGGCCGAGGCCGCCGAGGAGCTGGCCCGGCTGCACGCCGAGGCCGAGCAGCGCGTCGCCGCCGCCGAGCAGGCGCTGGGCGAGGCCAGGACCGAGGCCGGGCGGCTGCGCCGGGAGGCCGGCGAGGAGATCGAGCGGCTGCGCACCGAAGCGGCGGAGCGGGTACGCATGCTCCAGGCACAGGCCGAGACGGAGGCGGAGCGGCTGCGCACCGAGGCGGCCGCCGACGCCTCGCGCTCGCGCGCCGAGGGCGAGGCCGTCGCCGTACGGCTGCGCAGTGAGGCGTCGAACGAGGCGGAGCGGCTCAAGGCGGAGACACAGGAGAGCGCGGACCGGATGCGCGCGGAAGCCGCGTCCGCCGCCGAACGTGTCGCCACCGAGGCCGCCGAGGCGCTGGCCGCCGCCCAGGAGGAGGCCGCGAGGCGCCGCCGGGAGGCCGAGGAGACGCTGGCCGGCGCCCGCGAGGAGGCCGAGCGGGAGCGTACGCAGGCCCGCGAGCAGAGCGAGGAGCTGCTGGCGTCCGCCCGCAAGCGGGTCGAGGACGCGCAGACCGAGGCGCAGCGCCTGGTCCAGGAGGCGGACTACCGGGCGACCGAGCTGGTCGCCGCCGCCGAGCAGACCGCGCAGCAGGTACGGGACGCGGTGGCCGGGCTGCACGAGCAGGCCGAGGAGGAGATCGCCGGGCTGCGCAGCGCCGCCGAGCACGTGGCGGAGCGTACGAGGACCGAGGCGCAGGAGGAGGCGGACCGGCTCCGCGCCGAGGCGTACGAGGAGCGGGAGCGGGCCACCGAGGACGCGATCGGGATGCGCCGGCGGGCGCAGGAGGAGACGGACGCCGCGAAGGCGCTCGCGGAGCGCACGGTCGGGGACGCGATCGCGGAGGCGGAGCGGCTGCGTTCCGACTCCTCCGAGTACGCCCAGAGGCTCCGTACGGAGGCGTCCGACGCGCTGGCTTCGGCCGAGCAGGACGCGGCCCGTTCGCGCGCCGAGGCCCGCGAGGACGCCAACCGCATCCGCAACGAGGCGGCGGCGCAGGCGGACCGGCTGATCGGCGAGGCGACGGGCGAGGCCGAGCGCATGGCGGCCGAGGCCGTGCAGTCGCTGACGGCCGCCGGGCAGGACGCGGCCCGGATGCGGGCCGAGGCCGAGCAGATCAAGGCGGACGGCGAGGCCGGGGCCGAGCGGCTGCGGACCGAGGCGCGCGAGGAGGGCGAGCGCGTTCTCGACGAGGCGCGCAAGGCCGCCGACAAGCGGCGCGGCGACGCCGCGTCCCAGGCCGACAAACTCGTCTCCGAGGCGAGCGGCGAGGCCGAGCGGATCCTCTCCGACGCGAACGGCGAGGCCGAGCGGCTGCGCGCGGAGGCCGAGCGGGTGCGCGGCGAGGCGCGCCAGGAGGCCGAGCGGATGCTCGACGAGGCGCGCAAGGCCGCCGACAAGCGGCGCGGCGACGCCGCGTCCCAGGCCGACAAACTCGTCTCCGAGGCGAGCGGCGAGGCCGAGCGGATCCTCTCCGACGCGAACGGCGAGGCCGAGCGGCTGCGCGCGGAGGCCGCCGAGATGGTGGGCTCCGCCCAGCGGGCGGCGGAGCGCATCAGGTCCGACGCCGAGAAGGCCAAGGCGGACGCCGAGGGGGCGGCGGAGCGGATGCGCGGCGACGCGCGCGCCGAGGCCGACCGGCTGCTCGACGAGGCGCGCCAGGCGGCGGCCAAGCGCCGCTCGGACGCGGCCGAGCAGGCCGACCAGCTGATCGCGAAGGCCCAGGAGGAGGCGCTGCTCACCGCGACACGGGCCGAGGAGCAGGCCGACACGATGGTCGGCGCGGCCCGCAAGGAGGCCGAGCGGCTGGTGGCGGAGTCGACGATCGAGGGCAACTCCCTGGTGGAGAAGGCCCGTACGGACGCCGACGAGCTGCTGGTCGGGGCCCGCAGGGACGCGACCGCCATACGGGAGCGTGCGGAGGAGCTGCGCTCCCGTACGGAGAGCGAGATCGAGGAGCTGCACGACCGGGCCCGCCGGGAGACGTCCGAGCAGATGCGGACGGCGGGCGAGCGTGTCGACAAGCTGGTGAAGGCCGCGACGGAGCAGCAGGCCGAGGCCGAGGCGAAGGCGAAGGCGATGATCTCCGAGGCGAGTTCGGAGGCGGGCAAGGTCCGTATCGCCGCGGTGAAGAAGGCCGAGGCGCTGCTCAAGGAGGCCGAGCAGAAGAAGGCCGAGCTGGTACGGGAGGCCGAGCGGATGCACGCGGAGGCCGAGGCCGAGGCGGAGCGCATGGTCGAGGAGGGCCGGCGCGAGCTCGATGTGCTCGTACGCCGCCGCGAGGACATCCAGACCGAGATTTCTCGTGTCCAGGACGTGCTGGAGGCGTTGGAGTCTTTCGAGACTCCCACGGGGGGTGGCAAGACGGCCTCGAACAGCGGCTCCGCCGCAGGTGGAGTCAGAGCGGGGGCAGCGTCGGGCAGCACTCGTTCGGGTGGCAAGACTTCCGACAGTTAGCCACTCGAAAGAGGTGTCATTCTCCGGACCAAACCTGCATTGGCTCGGTGACACGCCGTCCGGGCCCCTAGGATTCCCCCTAACACCCCACCGGTCTCATTCGACAGGAACCCAGGAACCCCATGAGCGACACTTCCTCCCCCTTCGGCTTCGAGCTCGTGCGGCGTGGTTACGACCGCGGTCAGGTGGACGACCGCATTACCAAACTCGTCGCCGACCGTGACAGCGCTCTGGCCCGAATCACTGCTCTGGAAAAGCGCATCGAGGAGCTCCACCTCGAGACGCAGAACGCCCAGGCCCAGGTCAGCGACGCCGAGCCGTCGTACGCCGGTCTCGGTGCGCGTGTCGAGAAGATCCTCCGTCTCGCCGAGGAGGAGGCGAAGGACCTGCGTGAGGAGGCCCGCCGCGCCGCCGAGCAGCACCGCGAGCTCGCCGAGTCCGCCGCGCAGCAGGTGCGCAACGACGCCGAGTCGTTCGCCGCCGAGCGCAAGGCGAAGGCCGAGGACGAGGGCGTCCGTATCGTCGAGAAGGCCAAGGGTGACGCCTCGACGCTGCGCAGCGAGGCACAGAAGGACGCACAGCAGAAGCGCGAGGAGGCGGACGCCCTCTTCGAGGAGACCCGCGCCAAGGCCGCCCAGGCCGCCGCGGACTTCGAGACGAACCTGGCCAAGCGCCGCGAGCAGTCCGAGCGCGACCTGGCTTCGCGCCAGGCCAAGGCCGAGAAGCGGCTGGCCGAGATCGAGCACCGCGCCGAGCAGCTGCGCCTGGAGGCCGAGAAGCTGCGTACGGACGCGGAGCGCCGGGCCCGTCAGACGGTGGAGACCGCGCAGCGCCAGGCCGAGGACATCGTCGCCGACGCCAACGCCAAGGCCGACCGGATCCGCAGCGAATCGGAGCGCGAGCTGGCGGCGCTCACCAACCGCCGCGACTCGATCAACGCGCAGCTGACCAACGTCCGCGAGATGCTGGCGACGCTGACCGGTGCGGCCGTCGCCGCCGCCGGCGCGCCGGCCGACGACGAGCCGATCACCCGCGGCGTCCCGGCCCAGCAGACCCGCTAGTCCGAAGCGGAAGCAAGCAGGCCGTAAAAGCCTCGAAAGCCCCCTGCCATTCCGGTGGCGGGGGGCTTGGTGCGCCCTTAGCGTGGCGGGCATGATTGAGCTGACGGGGCTGACGAAGCGTTACGGCGAGAAGGTGGCCGTCGACCATCTGACCTTCACCGTACGGCCGGGCCTCGTGACCGGCTTCCTGGGCCCGAACGGGGCGGGCAAGTCGACGACCATGCGGATGCTGCTGGGACTGGACAACCCGACGGCGGGTGACGTCCGCATCGACGGGAAGCGTTACGCCGGACTCAAGGATCCCCTGAAGTACATCGGCGCGCTCCTCGACGCCAAGGCGATGCACGGCGGCCGCAGCGCGTACAACCACCTGCTGTGCCTGGCCCAGAGCAACGGCATACCCCGCCGCCGGGTCTCCGAGGTCCTCGAAACGGTGGGCCTGACGGCCGTCGCCAAGAAGCGCGCGAAGGGCTTCTCGCTCGGCATGGGCCAGCGGCTCGGCATCGCGGGCGCGCTGCTGGGCGATCCCGAGATCCTCATGTTCGACGAGCCGGTGAACGGGCTCGACCCCGAGGGCATCCACTGGATCCGCAATCTGATGAAGTCGCTGGCGGGCCAGGGCCGTACGGTCTTCGTCTCCTCCCACCTGATGAGCGAGATGGCGCTCACCGCCGACCACCTGGTCGTCATCGGCCAGGGCAGGCTGCTCGCCGACACGTCCATGGCCGACTTCATCCGGGAGAACTCACGCAGTTACGTGCGGCTGCGCTCCCCGCAGCAGGAACGGCTGCGCGATGTCCTGCACGAGGCCGGGATCACGGTGGCCGGCAGGGGTGACGGGGCGCTGGAGGTGGACGGCGCGACCTCGGAGCAGCTCGGCGAGCTCGCCGCCCGCCACCAGCTCGTACTCCACGAACTGAGCCCCCAGCAGGCCTCGCTGGAAGAGGCGTTCATGCAGCTGACCGCGGAGTCCGTGGAGTACCACGCGCATACGGACGGCGGGGGGCCGCAGGCGCCCGGGACCGGCTGGGGTGCCGGCGTGCGGCAGCAGAAGAAGGGGGTCTGAGCCATGACGGTCGCGCAGGTGCTCACGTCGGAGTGGACAAAGATCACATCAGTGCGGTCCACGGTGTGGACGCTCGGCCTCGCCGCGGTGGTCACGACCGGCCTCGGCGTGCTGATCAGCATTCTCTCGAAGAACGAATTCAAGAACCTGGACGCACAGGACAAGCTCGCCTTCGATCCCACTTTCGTGAGTTTCGCCGGAACGAGCCTCGGCCAGCTCGCAATGATCGTTTTCGGCGTACTCGTCGTGTCGAACGAATACAGCACCGGAATGATCCGCATGTCGCTCTCCGCGGTCCCGCAGCGCGGCACCTTTCTCTTCGGCAAGATCACCGTCGCCACGGCGCTCGCCCTGGCCGTCGCGATGGTCACGAGTTTCGCCTCCTTCTTCCTCGGCCAGGCGATGCTGGGCGGCCTGAAAGCGGACATCGGCGACCCGGGCGTCCTGCGCGCGGTGATCGGCGGCGGGCTCTACATGACCCTGATCGCGCTGTTCTCGATGGGCGTCGCCACCATGCTGCGCAGCCCGATGCTCGCGCTCGGCATCCTGATGCCGGTCTTCTTCCTCCTCGCGCCGATCCTGGGCAACGTCTCCGCGACCAAGAAAATCGGCCAGTACCTTCCCGACCAGGCGGGCAGCAAGATCATGCAGGTGGTACCGCCGCTCGACGGCGACGCGCCGTACGGCCCGTGGGGCGGACTGCTGATCATGGCGGCGTGGGTCGCCGCGGCCCTGGCGGGCGGATACGTCCTGCTGAAGAAGCGGGACGCGTGAACCCGGCGGCAGCATCCCCGGCTTAGCAGGAACCGTCAACGGCTGGTTATCCTCCTAACCCTTACGGGGGCGCGTTCGGCCATGCGGTCACAGCCCCGACGACCCGACCTGTCGATGGGGCTGCACACACATGATCGAGGCAGTCGGCCTGACGAAGCGCTACGGCGCCAAGACAGCCGTGCACAACCTTTCCTTCCAGGTGCGCCCGGGCACGGTGACGGGCTTCCTCGGCCCCAACGGCTCCGGCAAGTCCACGACGATGCGCATGATCCTGGGGCTCGACGAGCCCACCGCGGGCCATGTCACCATCGGCGGCCACCCCTTCCGCAAGCTGCCCAACGCCCCCCGGCAGGTCGGCGCCCTGCTCGACGCCAAGGCCGTGCACGGCGGGCGCAGCGCCCGCAACCACCTGCTGTCGCTGGCGCAGCTCTCCGGCATCCCCGCCCAGCGGGTCGACGAGGTGCTGGGGGTCGTCGGCCTCCAGGACGTCGCCAGGCGGCGCTCCAACGGCTTCTCGCTCGGCATGGGGCAGCGCCTGGGCATCGCGGCGGCGCTGCTCGGCGACCCGCAGGTGCTGCTCTTCGACGAGCCGGTCAACGGCCTCGACCCCGAGGGCATCCTGTGGGTCCGCAACCTCATGAAGACGCTGGCCTCCGAGGGCCGTACGGTCTTCGTCTCCAGCCACCTCATGAGCGAAATGGCGCTCACCGCCGACCACTTGATCGTGATCGGGCGCGGGCAGCTGCTCGCCGACATGAGCGTCAAGGACTTCATCTCCGCCAACTCCGCGGACTTCGCCCGGGTGCGTACGCCGCAGGCCGAGCCGCAGCAGCGCGAGAAGCTGTCCTCGGTACTGACCGAGGCCGGCGGGCACGTCATGACCGAACAGGACGGTGCGATGCGCGTCACCGGGCTGCCGCTGCCGCGGATCAGCGACCTCGCGCACGGCGCCGACGTACGGCTGTGGGAGCTCTCGCCGCACCAGGCCTCGCTGGAGGAGGCGTACATGCGGATGACCCAGGGCGCGGTGGACTACCGCTCGACGGCCGACCAGCTGGCCGGCTTCCAGCCGCCCCAGTCCGGCGGTTACGCCCCGTCCGCGCCGCCCGTGCCGCAGCAGGGCTGGTACGCCCCGCCGCCGCCCCAGGCCGGCGGGCAGCAGCCCTTCGCGGGCGCCCCCCTGCCGCCCGGCCGGGCACCCGCGCCCGGTTACGCGCCCGCTCCGGGCCAGAACCCGTACGCGGCGCCTCCCGCCCCGGCGGCGCCCCCCGCGCCCGCTCCGGCGCCAGCCGCCCCCCACCCGACCAAGAGCGACAGCGACAGCCCCGAGGACGCCCGATGACGACCCCGTACCAGCAGCAGGCCCCGCAGCAGTACCCGCCGCAGGGCGTCGCGTCGTACGTCTCGCCGATCCCGGTGCGCAGGGCGACGCTCGGGGACGCCCTCGCCTCCGAGTGGACGAAGATCCGGTCGGTGCGCTCCACGGTGTGGACGCTCGGCGTGATGATCCTGCTCGTCCTCGGCATCGGACTGCTCTCGACGCTGCTCATCTCCTCGTCCGGCGCCGATCTCGACGGAACCCCGGTCCTGAGCCTCGGCTTCTTCGGCGTACTGCTCGGTTCCATCCCGGTGATCACGCTCGGCGTGATGACCGTCGCGTCCGAGTACGGCACGGGCATGATCCGCACGACCCTCACGGCGTGCCCCAGCCGCGCCCGGGTGCTGACCGCCAAGTCGATCGTCTTCTTCGCACTGGCCTTCGTCATCACGCTGGTGACCACCGCCGTCGTCGGAGCGCTCCAGACCGCGATGCTGGACGGCGCCACGGCCACCGGCGAGGACTGGTTGCGCGCGACGGTCGGCGTCAGCCTCTACATCGCGACGCTCGGCCTGCTCTCGCTCGCCGTCGGCTCGCTCATCCGCCACTCGGCGGGCGCGATCACCATCATGATCGGTGTGGTGCTGCTGCCGCTGGTGCTGGCGATGTTCATGTTCTCCGAGTCGCTGTCCGACCTTCAGCAGGCGCTCTTCGAGTACTCGATCCCCAACCAGCTCGGTGTCTTCTACGACGCCTCGGTCACCCCGTCGGGACCGTCGGGGTGGGACCCGCTGTGGATTCTGGCGGGCGTGACCGCCGTGACGCTCGGCGGCGCCTTCCTGGCCCTGGAGAAGCGCGACGTGTGAGCCGACGCCTGACCGCGCCCGCCGCGCCGGTCAGTAGCGCGGCGCGTTGCGGGACCGCTGCACCTTCGAGGTGCGGCGGTCCTTCGCGTTCCAGCACGCCTTGTGCCAGTGCCTGCGGTCGTCGACGCCGCCGTACTCGGACCAGGCCACCAGGTGCGGCACCCCGGACGGGATCTCCTGGTCGCAGCCCGGGCAGCGGTAACGCTTGCCGGCCGCGCTCGCGCCGGCGACCTGGCGCACCGACCACTCCTCGCCCTGCCACCACTCGGTGCTCTGGAGCCCGAACCTGTCTCCTGCCATGCCGCTCCGGGGCTCGGTCGGGTTCTCGCCGCCCCTGGGGCGGTTGCGACGCGGGGACACCTGAAACCTCACGGGTCGGAAGGAAGTGGTTCTCCCAAGCCTAGGGCCATTCGGCCGGGGCACCCGTACCGCACCGCGTGCGGGCCCGCCGCCCGCGGGTTCCGGTTTACCGGAAAATCGCAACAACTTCTCCCGTGGCCGTGCCTTTGGCACGTGTCAGGCGTTGTTGCCGGTGAAGGGGGATGCCGCGTCGGCCGCAAGGAGGCAGAAGGCGATGCGTGTCGGAACGTTTGTACTGGCAGCCCAGTTCCCGGGCCAGGGCCAGGAAGAAGCGCTGCACCGGGCGGTGAGGTCGGCCGAGGTCGCCGAGGAGTGCGGGCTGGACTCGGTCTGGCTCGCGGAGCACCACTTCGTGCCGTACGGCGTGTGCCCCTCCGCGGTGACCCTCGCCGCACTGCTGCTCGGCCGCACCCGGCGGATCCGCGTGGGCACGGCGGTCAGCGTCCTGCCGACCGTCCATCCGGTCGCTCTGGGCGAGCAGGCCGCGCTGCTGCACCTCACCTCCGGCGGGCGCTTCACGCTCGGCGTCGGGCGGGGCGGGCCGTGGGTGGACCTGGAGGTGTTCGGACAAGGACTGGCGGCGTACGAGCACGGGTTCCCCGAATCGCTGGACCTGCTGCTGCGGTGGTTGCGCGAGCCGCGCGTCGAGGCGCGGGGAGAGCGGTTCGACTTCCGCGAGGTCGCCGTCGTACCCCGGCCGGACGAGCTGCTGCCGACGGGTCCCGAAGGGCCTGAAGCACCCGGGGGCCCCGAGGTCGTGGTCGCCTGCACCTCGCCCAAGAGCGTGCGGCTGGCGGCCGAACGCGGGCTGCCGATACTGCTCGGCATGCACTGCGGCGACGAGGACAAGGCGGAAATGGTCACGCTGTGGCGCAGGCACGCGCTCGCCGCGGGGCACGAGCCGGAAACGGTCGCGCGGGCGGGTCATGTCTCGGCCGGAGTGGCGCAGATCGCGGGCAGCGCGGCCGACGCCACGGAGACGCTGACGAAGGCGATGCCCGGCTGGCTCAAGCAGGGGCTCGACGCCCATGTGACGGTGGACGGGCGGCACCGCGCGATGCGGGACCCCGTCGCCTACACGGAGATGCTGTGCCGGCTGCACCCGGTGGGTCCGCCGCAGCTGGCCGCCGACCGGCTGGCGGCCACTGCGGAACGGACCGGCATCACACGCTTCGCGCTGCTCGTCGAAGGGTCGGGTGACCTCGCGGCCACCGAGGAGAACGTACGGCTGCTGGGGTCCGAGGTGCTTCCCCTGCTGTCCTGACCCCGTCGGCCCGGACCAGGTCCGGCCCGGCGGGCACTGCCGCTCCGCATCAGTCGTGCGACTCCCACGACGCGGAGCGGCAGCGTTGTCTCAGCAGTCCCGCAGTTCCGGTGACTGGTTGAGCAGCTGGCCCCTGATCGAGGTGAAGCGGGCGAGCCGCTCGTCCGAAGAGGAGTCCAGCGGGAACACCGCTACGCGGTGGCAGTTCTGGAAAGCAAGACGTACGCCGAAGTGCCGCTGGAGCGCACCGCGAATCGCGTCACTCGCGAGTGCGCGCAGCAGCTGACCACGAGCCTGCTCGTTTGGCGGAGGCGTCTGGTTGTCGGCGAACGCTCCACCGTCGACCTTCAGCTGTGCCACCAGAGAGCTGATCATCTCCCATGCGTAAGGCAGGGAGGTCCGGACGCAGTCGACGAAGGCGGCTTCGTCGACATCGCCTCGCTCGGCCTGTTCCAACAGTGCCGGTGAGACGTCGAGCGACATGGGTTCTCCTCTCGCGACCCCGGGCCGGGGTCTTACGGGCAGGGAAGGCGGACGACGACGCAGGGTGCACGTACGACGACCTCCTGCATCCAAGTTAAGCGTGCGATCCGGACCGCACCAGGAGATTGGGAACACAACCGGCCAACAACGAACGGGGGCTTACTGGGCGAATCGCGTGGAGCACGGATAGTCGAGTAGCGTTGCGCCCCATGCGTCTCGTCATTGCCCGCTGCTCCGTGGACTACGCGGGCCGGCTCACCGCCCACTTGCCCTCCGCTCCCCGTCTGATCCTGGTGAAGGCGGACGGCAGCGTCTCGATCCACGCCGACGACAGGGCGTACAAACCGCTCAACTGGATGTCGCCGCCGTGCACCCTCAAGGAAGGCACCGGAGACGACGCCGGCACCTGGACGGTGATCAACAAGGCGGGCGAGAAACTGATCATCACGATGGAGGAAGTCCTCCACGACTCGTCCCACGAGCTGGGCGTGGACCCCGGTCTCATCAAGGACGGCGTCGAAGCGCACCTCCAGGAGCTGCTCGCCGACCGCATCGAGACCCTCGGCGAGGGCTACACCCTGATCCGGCGCGAATATCCCACCGCCATCGGCCCGGTGGACATCCTGTGCCGCGATGCGGACGGGGCGACGGTGGCGGTGGAGCTGAAGCGGCGCGGTGACATCGACGGCGTCGAGCAGCTCACCCGCTACCTCGAACTGCTCAACCGGGACCCGCACCTGGCTCCGGTGAGGGGCGTCTTCGCGGCCCAGGAGATCAAGCCGCAGGCGCGCGTACTGGCGACGGACCGCGGGATCGGCTGCGTCGTACTGGACTACAACGCGATGCGCGGCATCGAGGACGACAAGCTCCGCCTGTTCTGACCTGCTCCCGGCCTACGGCGCTTGCGGCTTGCGGCCTTCGGGAAGGGGCGGGGGCGGAGCCCTCCCCGCCCCCGCCCCGCGCCCTACACCGGGTTGGCGGGGTCCTGCGCGCCGGACGAGACCGGGGCGCTGTTGCTGGCACTGCCGCCCGTGGTGGTGGTGCCGTCCGTGGTGGTGCCGTCGGTGGTCCCGCCGCTGGTCGTGTCGCCGGTGGTCCCGCCCTCGGTGGTCCCGCCCTCGGAAGCGCCTCCGTCGGCGCCGCCTTCGGTGGTACCGCCCTCGGAGGTCCCACCCGTCGTGGTGGGGCCTCCGGTGGTCGGGCCGCCCGTCGTGGGACCGCCCGTCGTCGGACCGCCGGTCGTGGGACCGCCCGTGGTCGGGCCTCCGGTGGTCGGGCCGCCCGTCGTGGGACCGCCCGTGGTCGGACCGCCGGTCGTCGGGCCGTCCGTCGTGGGATCGTCCGAAGTCGGCGGCTTGCTGCCCGGCGACGAGGAATCGTCGTCCGTCGGTTCGCCGCTCTTGGACGGACTGCTGCCGGGAGCCCCGCTGTCGCCGCTCTCGCCCGGCTGCGGCTGTCCCGGTGTACCGGGTCCGACGGGGTGACCCGGGTCGCCCGAGTCGCCCGGGCGCTCGGTCGAGCCCTGGGTCGGCTCGTCGGCCGGCAGACCGTCCTGTCCGTCGTCCTCGCTGACCGACTGCTCGGTCCTGACCTTGTTGTCCGGCGTCTCGTCACGGTCCGAGGCCGCGCCCAGGGTCACCACGGTGCCGAGTACGGCCACGAGCAGTGCGCCCGCGCCCGCCGCGACCACGTTGCGCCGCGCGCCGCTGAGCAGGGCGAGACGGCCGCCGCCGCCCGGGGCCTGGGCCGGACGGTGGGTGATCAGCGTGCTGTCCTCGTCCGGCCGTTCGGGCCTGGGCGGCAGCGACAGGGGTACGACCGCCGCCGGTACGCCGCCGGGGGGCGACGCCGACTCCTCGTACCGCGCCGCGGGCACCTCCTCGCCCGCGGGCGTGTGTCCGCCCGGCACGAGCCCGCCGACGCCCGCGCCGGAGCGGTCCCCGACCAGCGCCAGCGCCCTGCGTCCGGCGACGGTGCCGCTCTTGTCGGCCACGGCGCCACGCATCGCGATGGACGCCTCCAGCTCGGCCCGGGCCCGGTCCAGGTTGCCCGTGCAGAGCGCGAGGACACCCAACTCGTGGTGGAAGTAAGCCTCTTCGGCGACCTCACCCGCGAGGCGCGCGGCTTCGAGCCCGGTCCGCAGGGCCCGCTCCCACGCCCCCCAGCACAGCCCGGCGGCGAAGGCGGGCGCCGCCGTACGGGCGAGCAGGACGGCGGCGCTCGGATGCCCCGCCTCGGTGCCCGGCACCAGCGCGGCCATCGCGGCGAGGACCGCGTCGGCCTCCGCGGCCGCCCGCTCGGGCGTGACCGAGGGGTGCCCGACCCACCAGGCGTAGTGCTGGGCGGCGCTGTGCGCCCGCTCCGTCATGTCGTCCGCGAACCCCGCGGCCTCCAGCTGCGGGGCCACACCGGCCGCCAGCCGGTAGTGCGCGCCGGCCGGCGAGAGCAGGCCGCAGCTCATCAGCTCGCCGAGCGCGGCGTCCGCGTGGGTGTCCCCCACGAGGGCCGGCAGGTGGGCCTGGTGCGGGATCTCGCCACCGAGCGCGAGGGCGAAGCGCAGGGTGGCGCGGGCGGACTCGCTCAGCCGGGACGTGAGCAGCGCCACGGGCATCGCTCCCTCGGCGAGCGAGGGCAGCGGCACGTCGTGGCCGCCGTCCGCGCCGAAGGGCGCGTCGAACGGCTGCTCGTTGAAGTACCCGTACTCGTCGAAGGCGTTGGGGTCGGCGCGCAGCTGGTCGCGCTGGCGCAGCAGCGCACCCGCCTGCACGAAGCGCAGCGGCAGCCCCTCGGACTCGAACCACAGGTCGCCCGCCCAGTTCGCCTCGTCGTCGGTGAGCGGCCGGTCCACGGCCCGTTCGAGGAGTTCCAGACTGGCGCCGCGGCCGAGACCGCCGAGGAAGACCTCCTCGACGTGCGACTCGGGCGAGGGCGGGGCGACATCCGGCGTCGTGGCGAGCAGGAAGGCGCACTCGGGCGTGGCCTCCAGCAGCTCGTCCAGCGCCGCCCCGCCGAACTCCAGGTCGTCGAGGACGACGACGGCACCGATCTCGTGGACGAGACCGAGCAGCCCCGCCCGGTCCGGGCGGTGCAGCGGCGCGCTGTACACGGCGGCGAACAGGTCGTGGAGCAGCTCTTCGGGCGTGCGGTGGTTTCCGCAGAGCCGTACGACGCCGTCGGGCGCGAGGTCCGCGCACTCTTCGGCGACGGCGTCGAGCAGCGCCGTACGGCCGGATCCCGACGGTCCCGTCAGCCGCACCGAACGCCCGCGCGCGAGCAGCCGCACGAGCCTCTCGCGCTCCTCCTGGCGCTCCAGGAGCGGGCGGTCGGGAACGGCCGGCCCCGGCGGTACGGGCGGCGCGGCCGTCCGCAGCAGCTCGGCTCGGTCGTCGGCGCCGTGCCGGACCGGCCGCGCGGGGCGCTCGCCGGGCGGGCAGACTTCGATCTCGCTGCCGTCGACGGGGTTGACGGTGAGCAGGAAGTCGCCCACGACGACCTGCACGGTGCGGGCGGGCACGGGCGAGGACGGTCCGCCCCCCTTGGCCTGGCTGTTCTGCGCGAGAACCGGCGGCAGCGCGTCCCGCGGCGGCCGGCGCGTTCCGTCACCGGTGCCGCTCCCGCCGGAACGGTCGTCGTCGTGGCCGTACTCTTCCGGCCCTCGGTTCATCGGGTCCATGGTGAAAGCCCCCCAGATGCGTTGCGTGCGGTGGTCCCTCCCGGCCTTTCACACGCTCGCTGTCGCTTCTGGTCCGGTGCCCGCCGTACTCGGGTTCGTCAATCGGCAGGCGACCGAACCCTAGACCTTCGCACAGTATCCGGGAACAAGAGGGGTGCCGCCCCGCCCGGGACGTCACAGTCTCGTGAGGATTGTGCGCCGTCCCGCTCAGACCCTCGGCAGCGATTCGGCCGCGAGGCCGCCCTCGATGGCGAGGATGCGGTGCAGCCTGGTCGCGACCAGCAGGCGCTGCATCTGGGCCGGTACCCCGCGCAGCACGAGCCTGCGGCCCGCCCGCCCGGCGCGCCGGTGGGCGCCCATGATGACGCCCAGGCCGGTGGCGTCCCAGGAGTCCAGCTCGGTCAGGTCCAGCACCAGATCGCCGACTCCGTCGTCGACGGCCGAGTGCAGGGCCGTACGGGCGTCCGCCGCGCTGCGGACGTCGAGGCGGCCCCCGACGACCAGCTCGACGTGATCGCCCCTGATATGCATATGTGCTCCCCGGGAGTACGTCAGTTTCTCCGTGACTTGGTGTCCTGCTCTTCCTTGCACCCAACTGACTGCCGTACGGGTAAGGAAGTTGCCGTCCGTAAGCGAACCGATACCGAATTCACTCCTGGGAGTGACCCAGGAGCCGACATGACGTCAGTGCTTGTAGAAGCCCTGCCCGCTCTTGCGCCCGATGTCACCGGCATCAACCATCCGGCGCATCAGCTCCGGCGGCGCGAACTTCTCGTCCTGCGACTCCGTGTAGATGTTGCCGGTCGCGTGCAACAGGATGTCGACACCGGTCAGATCGGCGGTGGCGAGCGGTCCCATGGCGTGGCCGAAGCCCAGCTTGCAGGCGGTGTCGATGTCCTCGGCCGACGCGACACCCGACTCGTAGAGCTTGGCGGCCTCGACGACGAGGGCCGAGATGAGGCGGGTGGTGACAAATCCTGCCACATCGCGGTTGACGACGATGCAGGTCTTGCCGACGGACTCGGCGAACTCGCGTGTGCGGGCGAGTGTTTCGTCGCTGGTCTTGTAGCCCCGTACGAGTTCGCAGAGCTGCATCATCGGCACGGGCGAGAAGAAGTGCGCGCCGACGACCCGCTCCGGACGCTCCGTCACCGCCGCGATCTTGGTGATCGGAATGGCGGAGGTGTTGGAGGCGAGGACCGCGTCGTCGCGCACGAGCTTGTCGAGCGTACGGAAGATCTCGTGCTTGACCTCGAGCTTCTCGAAGACGGCTTCGACGACGATGTCGGCGTCGGCGACCGCGTCGAGGTCGGTGGTCGTGGTGATGCGGCCGAGCGCCACGTCGGCGTCCGCGGCCTCCAGCTTCCCCTTGGACACGAACTTGTCGTACGAGGCCCTGATGCCGTCACGGCCCCGGGTCAGCGCGGCGTCGGTGACATCGCGCAGGACGACGTCCCAGCCCGCCTGCGCCGAGACCTGCGCGATACCGGACCCCATGAGTCCGGCTCCGATGACGGCGAGCTTCCTGGCCACGGCACACCCCTTTGATTCCTTCGGCCTTAACACCTGTTCACTTCAGGCTCTCCGGCGGAGATTAGCGCCCGTGAGCGGCCGAGTGGCGGTGAAGAGATGCGCGTCACGTCCCACATGGCGGACATCACACCGGCACTCCTCACTCGGCGGCCCGTACCGCGTAGTTGAGCACCTTCTCGCCCGGCAGCTCCTCCCTCCCGTCGAGGAGGACGAGTGCCTCGCGGAAGACTGCGGCGGCCTCGGCGCCGGTCTCCTGCCCGAGGGCGCGCCCCAGGAAGAGCCCGGTCGCCGGCGCGGTGAGCATGCCGTCGTTGCCGCTCTCCGGCCTGACGCTGCCGACGGCCCTCGCGCCGGGCCTGCTGGACGCGGTGCGGGCGGCGTACGTGGGCGGCCACGCGGGTACGGCGGTGCTGTACGGCGCCTTGACGTCGGCCGCGCCGGTGCTGGTCTCCGTGACGGTGGGCACACGTGTCCTCCGGGGGGCGGGGGCGTGGCTAGGCTCGGCCCCATGGTCAATCTGACGCGCATCTACACCCGTACCGGCGACCAGGGCACCACCGCCCTGGGCGACATGAGCCGCACCGCCAAGACCGATCTGCGGATCTCGGCGTACGCCGACGCCAATGAGGCCAATGCCGCCATCGGGACGGCGATCGCCCTGGGGCAGCTCGGCGAAGAGGTCGTGAAGGTCCTGGTCCGGATCCAGAACGACCTCTTCGACGTGGGCGCGGACCTGTCGACTCCGGTGGTCGAGGACCCGAAGTACCCGCCGCTCCGTGTCGAGCAGGCGTACATCGACAAGCTGGAGGCGGACTGCGACCGCTTCCTGGAGGAGCTGGAGAAGCTGCGCAGCTTCATCCTGCCGGGCGGCACCCCGGGCGCGGCGCTGCTGCACCAGGCGTGCACGGTCGTACGGCGCGCGGAGCGGTCCACGTGGGCGGCGTTCGAGGTGCACGGCGAGGTCATGAACCCGCTGACCGCGACGTATCTCAACCGGCTCTCGGACCTCCTGTTCATCCTGGCCAGGGTGGCGAACAAGGAGGTCGGGGACGTGCTGTGGGTGCCGGGCGGCGAGCGCTAGCCGACGACCGCCCGCGACGGGGCTTTCCCCGGTCGTCAACGCGCCGGGGTCCGGGGGGGAGCGCCTCCCACCCCGGCTACCCGACCGGCTCCCGCTTCGGGAAGACCGTGTACCCCGCCGCGATGACCACGTTGATGCCGATCACGAAGAGCATCTTCTCCTGCCACATCCGCAGCGACCCGATGTCACCGTCGCCCCCGACGTACCAGATCGCCGCCTGGAGCAGCCCGATCGCGACCACCGCCGCCAGGATCCAGTGGGCCGCGGTCTTCCACTCGTACACGGCGCGAGCCGTCCCGTACCTCGGTGGCGGCACCGGCGCCGGTCCGCCCACGAAGCGGTGGGCGACCCGGGCGTCGACCCACTTGATGGTGCGATGGCCCAGCCCCACCGTAAAGCCGATGTAGACGGCGGCGAGTCCGTGCTTCCAGTCCGGCTCGGCGCCGTTCTTCAGGTCGACGGCCGTGACGGTCAGCAGCACGACCTCCAGCAGCGGCTCCATGAGCAGCACGGCCGCCCCGGCGCGCGGCATCCTCGCCAGGTAGCGCAGGGCGAGGCCCCCGGCCAGCAGCACCCAGAAGCCGACCTCGCAGATGATGATCAACGTGACGATCACGGAACTCTCCTCTCCGTTGCGCTCCCACCCTCCCGTCCGCGGAGCCGTGAATCGTCGTCGCCAGTGACGAACCCCCACTGCATCCTTCGATGTAGCCGCGGCTCACCCCGCGCGGGGAGGACGAGCCGGTCCGTACCGTGTTGGATGGTGGCGTGACCCGGTTCCCCCGCCCTCACCGCGACGACGTCCTCATCGCGGTGACCGGCCTGCTCGGCGGGGTCCTGCTGTGGGGCCTCGGGCTGCACATCACGCCCGGCCGCGACGTCCTGCCGTCCTGGGTGACACTCGTGCCGCTCGCCGTGACGGCCTTCCAGGAGTTGCTGCGCAGGACGTGCCCCCGTGCGGCCCTGCTCGTCGGCACGCTCGCGGTGATCGCGGACCAGTTCACCCACGGCAACCTGGCCACCGTCCTCATGTTCACCGACCTGATGTACGCCGCCGTGGTGTACGGGACCCCCGCGTCCGCCCGCCGGATCCCGGTCGTCAGCGGGCTGGTCACCGTCGCCGTCACGATCGGCGCCCTGGCCTGGTACCGCCGGCCGGAAGCGCTGCTCCTCGGTGTCGTCACCGGTCTGGTCTCCTTCGCGCCCGCCGCCACCGGCGCCACCCTGCGCAACCACCGCCAGGCGGCCGAGGCGGCGCGGCTGCGCGCCGAACAGACCGCGCTGCTGGCCGAGATCGACCGCGGTCAGGCCATCGTGGCCGAGCGGTCCCGGATGGCGCGCGAGCTGCACGACATGGTCGCCAACCACCTCTCCGCCATCGCGATCCACTCCACGGCCGCGCTGTCCATAGGAGAGCCGAAGGCGTCGGCGGACGCGCTGGCCGTCATCCGTGAGAACAGTGTCCAGGGCCTGGCCGAGATGCGCCGGCTCATCGGACTGCTCCGGGACACCGGCGGAGCGGGCCGGGAGCCCGCCGTCGCCCCCTCGCTCGACGGACTCGACGCCCTCCTCGGCCAGGTGCGTACGGTCGGCGCCGACAGCGGTCTCGCCTTCGTCCTCGACGACGGACGCGAGGCGGGCGGCCGGCTCCCGGCGCCGGTCGAGATGGCCGCGTACCGGATCGTCCAGGAGTCCCTGACCAATGCCCTCAAGCACGCCTCCCCCGGCACGGTCAGCGTCTCGCTCGCCCACACCGGCCGGCGGCTGACAGTGCGGGTGACCAGCCCGTACGGAGAGCGGCCCGGCCCGCGCGCGCCCGGTTCCGGAGCCGGCCTGGTGGGGATGCACGAGCGGGTGACGCTGCTCGACGGGACGCTGGAGGCGGGCCCGGTCACCGCGGCGGACGGCACGAAGATCTGGCAGGTACGGGCGCAGCTGCCCGCAGAGGACGATACGGAGCTCTCCGCATGACGATTCGGGTGCTGGTCGCGGAAGACCAGTCGGCGGTACGGGCGGGCCTGGTGCTCATCCTGAACAGCGCTCCGGACATCGAGGTGGCCGGGGAGGCCGGGGACGGCGAGGCGGCGGTCAGGATGGCCCGCGAGCTGCGCCCGGACCTGGTGCTGATGGACGTGCAGATGCCACGCCTGGACGGGGTGTCGGCGACCCGGCAGGTGGTGGCGGAGCGGCTCGCCGACGTCCTGGTGCTGACCACCTTCGATCTGGACGAATACGTCTTCGGGGCGCTGCGCGCGGGGGCCTCGGGCTTCCTGCTGAAGAACACCGACGCGAAGGACCTGATCGAGGCGGTACGCACGGTGGCGCGCGGCGAGGGTCTGATCGCGCCCGCCGTCACCCGCCGGCTGATCGCGGAGTTCGCGTCGCCCGGGCCCGTACGGTCCGCGGACGCACCGGATCCGGCGGTGCTCGATTCGCTCACCCGGCGTGAGCGCGAGGTGCTGTCGTGCCTGGGCGAAGGGATGTCGAACGCGGAGGTCGCCCTGCGCCTGGCCATGGCCGAGGCGACGGTGAAGACGCACGTGAGCCGCCTGCTGGGGAAGCTGGAGCTGCGCAGCCGGGTGCAAGCCGCGGTACTCGCTCAGGAGTTGGGCATCTGACCGCCCGGTGACCCCGGGGTGGCCCCCGACTGGATTCCGGTGGTCCAGACCTCTTGACGATTGGTCCAGACCTTCCTACGCTCGCCGCACCGCAGTGGTGAGCGTGTCATGTCAATCGGTGTGCTCGCCGAGCGGCGCAGGTCCCATCCCCGTTCACCACCGGACCTCTCTCTCGGGAGCACCCTTGAGTACATCGACCCCCCTACGCACCCGCTTCAGAACCCGGGCGGCAGCCGGTCTGACCGCGCTGATCGTGCCCCTCGCCGCCATGGTCGGCCTCGCCTCCCCCGCACAGGCCGCCGAGTCGGCGACCGCCTCGTACACCAAGAGCTCCGACTGGGGCACCGGCTTCGAGGGGAAGTGGACGGTGAAGAACACCGGCACCTCCGCCCTCAGCGGGTGGACCGTCGAGTGGGACTTCCCGGCCGGTACGTCCGTCACCTCCGCCTGGGACGCCGACGTCACCAACTCGGGCAACCACTGGACCGCCAAGAACAAGAGCTGGGCCGGCAGCCTGGCCCCCGGCGCCAGCGTGTCCTTCGGCTTCAACGGAACCGGCACCGGCTCCCCCAGCGGCTGCAAGCTCAACGGCGGCTCCTGCGACGGCGGCTCCGTGCCCGGCGACACCCCGCCGACCGCGCCCGGCACCCCCTCGGCGAGCACCATCACCGACACGTCGGTGAAGCTCTCCTGGACCGCGTCCACCGACGACAAGGGCGTCAAGAACTACGACGTGCTGCGCGACGGCGCCAAGGTCGCGACGGTCACCACCCCGTCGTACACGGACAGCGGCCTCACCGCGGGCACCGACTACTCGTACTCCGTCCAGGCCCGTGACACCGCCGACCAGACGGGCCCGGTCAGCGGCGCCCGCGCGGTCAGGACCACCGGCGGCTCCACCGACCCGGGCCCCGGCCCCGGTGACCAGGTCAAGCTGGGCTACTTCACCGAGTGGGGCATCTACGGACGCAACTACCACGTGAAGAACCTGGACACCTCCGGCTCCGCCGGCAAGATCACGCACATCAACTACTCGTTCGGCAACGTCCAGGGTGGCAAGTGCACCATGGGCGACAGCTTCGCGGCGACCGACAAGGCGTACACCGCCGACCAGAGCGTCGACGGCAAGGCCGACACCTGGGACCAGCCGCTGCGCGGCAACTTCAACCAGCTGCGCAAGCTCAAGGCGAAGCACCCGAACCTCAAGGTGCTGTGGTCCTTCGGCGGCTGGACCTGGTCCGGCGGCTTCACCGACGCCGTCAAGAACCCGGCCGCGTTCGCCGACTCCTGTTACAAGCTGGTGGAGGACCCGCGCTGGGCCGACGTCTTCGACGGCATCGACCTGGACTGGGAGTACCCGAACGCCTGCGGTCTGTCCTGCGACACCAGCGGCCCGGCCGCGTTCAAGAACATGATGCAGGCCATGCGCGCCAAGTTCGGCACGAACAACCTGGTCACCGCCGCCATCACGGCGGACGCCACGGCCGGCGGCAAGATCGACGCCGCCGACTACGCCGGAGCGGCCGCGTACTCCGACTGGTACAACGTGATGACGTACGACTTCTTCGGCGCCTGGGCGAAGAACGGCCCGACCGCCCCGCACTCCCCGCTGACCTCGTACACCGGCATCCCGCAGGCCGGCTACACCTCGGCCGACGCCATCGCCAAGCTCAAGGCGAAGGGTGTACCGGCGAAGAAGCTGCTGCTCGGCATCGGCTTCTACGGGCGCGGCTGGACCGGCGTCACGCAGAAGGAGCCGGGCGGCACGGCGACCGGCCCCGCCGCCGGCACGTACGAGTCGGGCATCGAGGACTACAAGGTCCTCAAGACCAAGTGCCCGGCGAACGGCACCGTCGCGGGCACGGCGTACGCCCACTGCGGCACCGACTGGTGGAGCTACGACACCCCCGCGACCATCGCCTCGAAGATGAGCTGGGCGAAGGGGCAGGGCCTGGGAGGCGCGTTCTTCTGGGAGTTCAGCGGCGACACCGCGAATGGCGAGCTGGTGACCGCGATCAACAACGGTCTGAAGTAGTAAAGATCCGCAGCACAAAGGCTTGAAACAGTCGGGGGGACGGGTCAGTGACCCGTCCCCCCGACTGCTTTCTGTGCCGTCTGTGCCCTCTGTGCCGTCTGAACCGTCTACGCCACGTTGACGCGCTGGCCGGGAGGCGCGGCCTCCAGCCAGGCGAGGAAACCGGTGAGAGCATCCTCGCTCATCGCCAGCTCCAGCCGCGTACCGCGGTGCGCGCAGCCGAGGATGCAGGCGTCGGACAGCAGCGCCAGCTCTTCCTCGCCCTCGGGGGCGCGGCGCGAGAGCACCTCGATCGCCGAGCGCTCCAGGACGCGGCGCGGGCGGGGGGCGTACGAGAAGACGCGGAACCAGTCGATGCGGTCGCCGCTGTAGCGGGCGACGCCGTAGACCCATCCCTTGCCGGAGCGGTCGGGCTCCTCGGGGACGTTCCAGCGCAGACTGCAGTCGAAGGTACCGCCGGAGCGCTGGATCAGCCGCCGGCGCAGCCCGAAGACGAACAGTCCCACCAGTACCAGCGCGACTACCGAGCCGCTCACGAGCAGAGCGAGGAACATCTCCACCGACCTCCTCGCATCATCTCAGTACCAGTAAGAGAACAGAATTACCAGCTGTATCGCCTCAGCCGCGACCCGCTCTGGAGTATCCAGTACGGGCCGCGGCTGAAGTCAGAACGTGTCGGTGCGGGACTCAGTGTCCCGCGACCGCGCGCAGTCGGACGTCGGCGCGGCGCTCGGCGGCGGCGTCGGCCTCCGTCTTCGCCCGCTCCAGCGCCCGCTCGGCGCGCGCGGGGTCGATCTCGTCCGCCAGCTCGGCGATCTCCGCGAGCAGAGACAGCTTGTTGTCGGCGAAGGAGATGAACCCGCCGTGCACAGCGGCGACGACGGTGCCGCCGTCACTCGTACGGATCGTCACCGGGCCCGACTCCAGCACACCCAGCAGCGGCTGGTGACCGGGCATGACGCCGATGTCGCCGGACGTGGTGCGCGCGACGACCAGGGAGGCCTCGCCGGACCAGACGTTACGGTCCGCCGCGACCAGCTCGACGTGCAGCTCAGCAGCCAAGGTGGCTCCTCGGGTCACCACCCGGCGGTTGTGCCGGGTGTTGGGTCAATTCTAGGGGGCGTACGGAGAGGGGCGGGACGGACCCGCCCCTCTCCCATGAGTCGCGTGAGTCACGCGGCTCGGGTAATTCAGGAGACGCCGAGCTCCTTGGCGTTGGCCTTGAGGTCCTCAATGCCACCGCACATGAAGAACGCCTGCTCGGGGAAGTGGTCGTAGTCGCCGTCGCAGATCGCGTTGAACGCGGTGATCGACTCGTCGAGCGGTACGTCCGAACCGTCCACGCCGGTGAACTGCTTGGCGACGTGGGTGTTCTGCGACAGGAAGCGCTCGACGCGACGGGCGCGGTGGACGACGAGCTTGTCCTCTTCGCCCAGCTCGTCGATACCGAGGATCGCGATGATGTCCTGGAGGTCCTTGTACTTCTGGAGGATCCCCTTGACGCGCATGGCAGCCGCGTAGTGGTCCGCCGCGATGTAGCGCGGGTCCAGGATGCGGGACGTCGAGTCCAGCGGGTCGACCGCCGGGTAGATGCCCTTCTCCGAGATCGGACGCGACAGAACGGTCGTCGCGTCCAGGTGGGCGAAGGTGGTCGCCGGCGCCGGGTCGGTCAGGTCGTCCGCGGGGACGTAGATCGCCTGCATCGAGGTGATCGAGTGACCGCGGGTCGACGTGATGCGCTCCTGCAGCAGACCCATCTCGTCAGCCAGGTTCGGCTGGTAACCCACCGCGGACGGCATGCGGCCGAGCAGCGTGGAGACCTCGGAGCCGGCCTGGGTGTAACGGAAGATGTTGTCGATGAAGAAGAGCACGTCCTGCTTCTGCACATCGCGGAAGTACTCCGCCATGGTCAGACCGGCGAGGGCGACGCGCAGACGGGTGCCCGGGGGCTCGTCCATCTGGCCGAAGACAAGCGCCGTCTTGTCGATGACGCCGGACTCGGCCATCTCCTCGATGAGGTCGTTGCCCTCACGGGTACGCTCACCGACGCCCGCGAACACCGACACACCGTCGTGGTTGTTGGCGACGCGGTAGATCATTTCCTGGATCAGAACGGTCTTGCCGACACCGGCACCACCGAACAGACCGATCTTTCCACCCTTGACGTACGGGGTGAGAAGGTCGATGACCTTGACGCCGGTCTCGAACATCTCGGTCTTCGACTCGAGCTGGTCGAACGAGGGGGCCTTGCGGTGGATGGGCCACCGCTCGGTCACCTCGGCGTTGGCCTCCGGCTTGTTCAGGATCTCGCCAAGGGTGTTGAACACCTTGCCCTTGGTCATCTCGCCGACGGGGACGGTGATGCCCTCGCCCGTGTTGGTCACCGGGGCCTGGCGGACCAGACCGTCGGTGGGCTGCATCGAGATGGTGCGGACCACGCCTTCGCCCAGGTGCTGGGCGACTTCGAGGGTCAGCGTCTTGATCTTGCCGTCCTCGGCCGGGTCTGCGACCTGGACCTTGAGGGCGTTGTAGATCTCCGGCATCGCGTCGACGGGGAACTCCACGTCGACGACCGGGCCGATGACCCGGGCGACGCGGCCCGTGGCGGCGGCCGTCTCAACAGTGGTCGTCATTACTTGTCACTCCCCGCGGTCGCGTCGGCCAGGGCGCTGGCGCCACCGACGATCTCGCTGATTTCCTGGGTGATTTCGGCCTGGCGGGCCGCGTTGGCAAGCCGGGAAAGACTCTTGATGAGGTCCCCGGCGTTGTCGGTCGCCGACTTCATCGCGCGGCGGCGGGCAGCGTGCTCGGAAGCGGCGGCCTGCAGCAGTGCGTTGTAGATACGGCTCTCGACGTAGCGCGGCAGCAGAGCGTCGAGGACGTCCTCCGCCGACGGCTCGAAGTCGAACAGCGGAAGGATTTCGCCCTGCGCAGCGGACTCCTCCGCGCCCTGGTCGAGGCTGAGCGGCAGCATCCGGTTCTCCACCGGGTTCTGCGTCATCATCGACACGAACTCGGTGAAGATGATGTGGAGTTCGTCCACACCGCCCTCGGCCGTTTCCGTCTCGATGGCCTCGATCAGCGGCGCGGCGACGCTCTTGGCGTCCGCGTACGTCGGGCTGTCGGTGAAGCCCGTCCACGACTCCGCGACCTTGCGCTCGCGGAAGTTGTAGTAGGCGACACCCTTGCGGCCGACGATGTACGTGTCGACGTCCTTGCCCTCACCGCGAAGCCGCTCCGTCAGCCGCTCCGCCGCCTTGATGGCGTTCGAGGAGTAGCCGCCGGCCAGACCGCGGTCGCTCGTGATGAGCAGGACAGCGGCCCGGGTCGGCGTCTCGACCTCGGTGGTCAGGGCGTGCTTGGTGGTGGAGCCGGTGGCCACCGCGGTCACCGCACGGGTGAGCTCGGTCGCGTACGGCATCGATGCCGCCACCTTGCGCTGCGCCTTGACGATGCGCGAGGCGGCGATCATCTCCATCGCCTTGGTGATCTTCTTGGTCGCGGTGACGGATCGGATGCGACGCTTGTAGACCCGGAGCTGGGCTCCCATGAGTCAGGTCCCTTCCGTCGTCACTTGGAGACGTTGACGGCCGGCGCGTCCTCGCCCAGGAGCCTGCCGTCCGAGGTCTCGAACTGCCGCTTGAAGGCGGCGATGGCGTCCGCGACCGACGTCAGGGTGTCGTCCGACATCTTGCCGCCCTCGGCGATGCTGGTCAGCAGCTCCTTGCGCTCGCGGCGCAGGTGCTCCAGCAGCTCGCTCTCGAAGCGGCGGATGTCCTCGACCGGGACGTCGTCCATCTTGCCGGTGGTGCCGGCCCAGACGGAGACGACCTGCTCCTCGACGGGGTACGGGTTGTACTGCGGCTGCTTCAGCAGCTCGACCATGCGCTTGCCACGCTCCAGCGACGCCTTCGAGGCCGCGTCCAGGTCGGAACCGAAGGCGGCGAACGCCTCCAGCTCGCGGTACTGGGCGAGGTCCACGCGCAGTCGGCCGGAAACCTGCTTCATGGCCTTGTGCTGGGCGGAGCCACCGACGCGGGAGACCGAGATACCGACGTTCAGCGCCGGGCGCTGGCCCGCGTTGAACAGGTCGGACTCCAGGAAGCACTGGCCGTCGGTGATGGAGATGACGTTGGTCGGGATGAACGCCGACACGTCGTTCGCCTTGGTCTCGACGATCGGCAGACCCGTCATCGAACCGGCGCCCATGTCGTCGGAGAGCTTGGCGCAGCGCTCCAGCAGACGCGAGTGCAGGTAGAAGACGTCGCCCGGGTAGGCCTCGCGGCCCGGCGGACGGCGCAGCAGCAGCGACACGGCGCGGTAGGCGTCGGCCTGCTTCGACAGGTCGTCGAAGATGATCAGGACGTGCTTGCCCTGGTACATCCAGTGCTGCCCGATGGCAGAACCGGTGTACGGCGCCAGGTACTTGAAGCCGGCCGGGTCGGAGGCCGGGGCGGCGACGATCGTCGTGTACTCGAGCGCGCCCGCCTCCTCCAGCGCACCGCGAACGGACGCGATGGTGGAGCCCTTCTGGCCGATGGCGACGTAGATGCAGCGCACCTGCTTGTTCACGTCGCCCGAGCGCCAGTTGTCGCGCTGGTTGATGATCGTGTCGACGGCCAGAGCGGTCTTGCCGGTCTGACGGTCACCAATGATCAGCTGACGCTGGCCACGGCCGATCGGCACCATCGCGTCGACGGCCTTGTAGCCGGTCTGCATCGGCTCGTGGACCGACTTGCGGACCATGACACCGGGGGCCTGCAGCTCGAGGGCGCGGCGGCTGTCGGTCGCGATCTCGCCGAGACCGTCGATCGGGTTGCCGAGCGGGTCGACGACGCGGCCGAGGTAACCCTCGCCGACGCCGACGGAGAGCACCTCACCGGTGCGCTGCACCGGCTGGCCCTCCTCGATGCCGCTGAACTCGCCGAGGACGATCGCACCGATCTCCCGCTCCTCGAGGTTGAGGGCGAGACCGAGGGTGCCGTCCTCGAACTTCAGCAGCTCGTTCGCCATGGCCGAGGGAAGTCCCTCGACCTTCGCGATGCCGTCGCCGGCAACGCTTACCGTTCCGACCTCCTCGCGCGAGGCCGCGTCCGGCTGGTACGACTGGACAAAGTTCTCCAGCGCGTCCCGGATCTCCTCCGGCCGGATCGTGAGCTCCGCCATCTGGGTTCCCTGCTCTCCTTGTTGGGCCCGAAGTTCTTGGGGGTCTGGGGGCCGACCCCCAGGAATCTTCTGCAATCTCTGCACGGCCCAACCGGGCCGCTAGCGATACGTGTTCAGTTGGTGCTGGTCAGCCGGCCATGCGGCGGGTCGCCTCTTCGAGACGGTCCGCGATGGTGCCGTTGATGACCTCGTCGCCGACCTGTACCTGGATGCCGCCGAGGACCTCGGGGTCCACGTCGAGATTCAGGTGCATCTGTCGTCCGTACAGCTTCGCCAGTGCGGCGCCGAGGCGCTGCCTCTGCTGGTCGGTGAGCGGCACCGCCGAGGTGACGACGGCGACCGTGCGGTCCCGGCGCGCCGCGGCGAGCTTGGACAGGGATTCGAGTCCCGCCTCCAGGCTACGTCCACGCGGCTGAACCACGAGACGTACCACAAGACGCTCGGTGACCGGGTTGGCCTTGCCGCCGAGCAGGCTGCGCAGCAGCTGGCTCTTGGCGGAGGCCGTCGCCGACCTGTCGGTCAGCGCGGACCGCAGCCCGGTGTCGGACGCGACGATCCGGCCGAACCGGAACACCTCGTCCTCCACGTCGTCGAGCGCGCCGGCCTGCTGCGCCGCGGTGAGGTCGGCGGTGGCCGCCAGCTCCTCGATCGCGTCGACCAGGTCACGCGACCGCGACCAGCGGGAGCGGACCATGCCGGAGACCAGGTCGGCGGCGTCGCCGCCCACCTGACCGCTGAGCAGTCGCGCGGCCAGCTGGGCCTTGGCCTCGCCGGCCTGCGCCGGGTCGGTCAGGACCCGACGCAGCGACACCTCGCGGTCGAGCAGCGCGGTGACGGCGGACAGCTCACCGGCGAGCCTCGCCGCGTCGACCGACGTGTTGTCGGTCAGCGCGTCGAGACGCTCGCGGGCGGCAGCCAGTGCCTCGCGGCTCGCTCCGTTCATCGGGCGGCCTCGGCCTTCTCCTCGAGCTCGCTGAGGAAACGGTCGATCGTGCGGCTCTGCCGGGCGTGGTCCTCGAGGGACTCGCCGACGAGCTTGCCGGCCAGGTCGGTGGCGAGCTTGCCCACGTCCTGGCGCAGCGACAGTGCGGCCTGCTTGCGGTCCGCCTCGATCTGGGCGTGGCCGGCGGCGATGATCTCCTCGCGCTGGCGCTGACCCTCTGCGCGAAGTTCTTCCTTCAGCACAGTGCCCTGTTCCAGCGCCTCCTGGCGCAGGCGGGCAGCCTCGTGGCGGGCCTCGGCGAGCTGGGCCTTGTACTGCTCCAGCACGCTCTGGGCCTCGGTCTGGGCCTCGTCCGCCTTCTCCATACCGCCCTCGATCGCCTCGCGGCGCTCCTCCAGAACCTTGTTGATGTTCGGGAGGAGCTTCTTGGCGAGGAAGCCGAAGACGATGACGAAGGCGATCAGACCGATGACCAGCTCGTCGAGATGCGGGACGAGAGGATTTTGAGGCTCCTCCGCCGCAAGGAACAGAGCGTTCACATCAGTGCCTTCCGTGAAAGGGGTTGGGCTGTCGGTCCGGCTTACTGGTAGACGAAGCCCATGACGATGCCGATAAGGGCGAGTGCCTCACAGAAGGCGAAACCCATGATCTGGTTGGTGCGGATCAGGCCGGCAGCCTCGGGCTGACGAGCAAGGGCCTGGGTGCCGTTACCGAAGATGATGCCGACGCCGACGCCGGGACCGATCGCCGCGAGGCCGTAGCCGATCGCGGAGACGTTGCCGGAGACAGTGTCCTTGGCGGCGAGGTTGACCATTTCGAGAGCAGCGGACATGCCGTTACTTCCTTCTCTTTCACGGACCGATGGGGGTTGGCCACCGGACGTCTGTTGGTTCTGGGGTGAGGTACTGGCTCAGTGGCCCTTGGCGAGCGCGCCCTGGATGTAGCTGGAGGCCAGGAGCACGAAGACGTACGCCTGCACGGCCTGGATGAACAACTCGAAGATGGTCATCACGACGACCATGAGGAACGAGACGCTGCCGTAGGCGATGCCGATGCCGTTCATCAGGTACCAGGCGGCCAGCGAGAACATCACGATCAGCAGGTGTCCGGCGAACATGTTCGCGAACAGTCGGACCGCGTGGGTGAAGGGCCGGATCAGCAGGTTCGAGAAGAACTCGATCACCACGACCAGCGGCATCACCCAGCCGAGCGACTTGTCGTAGCCGGTGATGTTCTTCCAGCCGCCGACGAACCCGTGCTTCTTGAAGGTCAGGCTGACCCACAGGACGTACACGATCAGTGCCAGACCGGCCGGGAAGGCGATCAGTGAAGTGACCGGGAACTGGGCGAGCGGAATGATCGACCAGAGATTGAGAATCCACACGAAGAAGAACAGCGACACCATCAGCGGGACGTACTTCTCGCCGTCCTTCTTGCCGATGATCTCGTACACGATGCCCCGGCGTACGAAGTCGTAGCCGGCTTCGCCGATCATCTGGACCTTGCCCGGGACCAGCTTCGGCTTGTTGAAGGCCGCCCAGAAGAAGGCGACGATCAGGACCGAGCCCAGCAGCGCGAGCAGCATCGGCTTCGTGAACTCAAAACCCGCCACCGTGAAGATGGGCTTGTACACGAAGGTGTGGAGACCCGGAGCCGGGAACCCGCATCCGGTGAAAATGTGGCAGCTCGCATCAAAGGCAAGCGTTGTGTCAGCACTCACCGCGGGCTCCTTCAGCGTGGCGCATAGGTACGGCAACCTCGTTGTGTCGGCGCGGCACGGAGCCGCGGGTCGGCACTGGACTGGTGGTCTTACGGACGTGGGCGGGGCGGTTCGGCAACGAGCCTCGCGCTGGGACAGGCGTCAGCTCGAATGCCCGCGCCCGCAGTGCCGCAGTTGGCACCGGACGATAGCAGCATCTCGAACGGCCATTTATCCCGGCCCTACCCTTCACGACGAACGCCCCGTCTTGCCGGACTTCTCAGCCTCGGACGAACTGGGGTCTACGTAAAGGATCTTGGCCTTCATGTAGGAGCGCGCCTGCGCCGCGATCCAGACGACAGTTGTCGCGAGAAGCGTGAAGGCGAACGCCTTGAAGTCGAACAGGTCGGATTCCTTGAACAGCGCCAGGAAACCGAAAAGCAGCAGCAACTGAGTCACATAGAGCAACAGACCCATGGCCTGGAACAGGTGCGGCAGCCGCTTCGCCGTCCGCTGGAGCGCCAACAGCCCGATCCCCATGAAAGCGATGACCACTGCCGTGCCGACGACCGCTCCGAGCGCTCCCCTGCCACCGACGACCACTGCGCAGACAACGACGGCAACAGCGCCGACGACAGCGGTGGGTACGGCGGTTTGAAGGAACATGCGGGCGTCGTTGGACGGCATGGCGGCAGCTCCGCTTGCTGGTGGGGGCAGTAGGTGTCGTCATGGACGAGCGTAAGCCGGACCGAGGGGGTCACCTCTGTCCGAAGGACCGTCGCACTACGGCCCCTCGGCATGTCGCCGGGTCTCGTGAACGGTATCACAAACTATTTGATGAGGTCTTTACCAAGATGGTGTGCTGGCTGTCACACATGAGAGTGACAGCGCCCGTCTGCGCAGGGCACCCTCACCCTTTGTCTGGTAATGAGACCTGATGCGCCAAATCGTCAGCGGGACGTTCCGGCTTTCCGCCGCTCGGGGAGGCGCGAACGGGGCCCGATGGCGGTCGCCCCGTTGACGCCCGTGGGAAGCGGCGTGCGTTCTTCGGGCTCGTCGGTCCCGGGACCCCCGGCTGTCTCGTCCGGCTCGGCCGCCTCTCCTCCCTCGTGCGCCGCGTCCGCGAACGCCGCCGCGCGGCTCCTGCGGTAGCGGGGCGGAATGAAGGACTCCGCCCAGCGCGGAGCGCGCGGTGTGAAGCGCGGGAGGAGCAGGAGTCCCAGGCCGACCGCGCTGAGCGCGACGATGCCGAGCACGATCCACATGCTGGCCGAGTGCACCGAGTACGCGACGGCGCCGAAGGCGATCAGGGCCGACCAGAAGTACATGATCAGCACCGCCCTGCTGTGCGAGTGGCCGATCTCCAGCAACCGGTGGTGCAGGTGCCCGCGGTCCGCCGCGAACGGCGACTTGCCCTGCCAGGTACGCCGCACGATCGCCAGCAGCAGGTCCGCGACCGGGATCGCGATGATCGTCAGCGGCAGCAGCAGCGGGATGAAGACCGGCAGCATGGCGTGGGTGACCTCGCGCGTGCTGCCGCCCGGGAGGAAGAGCTTCATCGCGTCCGGGTCGACCTGTCCCGTGACCGAGATCGCTCCGGCCGCCAGGACCAGGCCGATCAGCATCGATCCCGAGTCGCCCATGAAGATCCTGGCCGGATGCATGTTGTGGGGCAGGAAGCCCATGCACATGCCCATCAGGATCGCGGCGAAGAGGGTGGCGGGCGCGGCCTCCTCGATGCCGTAGCCGTACCAGATCCGGTACGCGTACATGAAGAACGCCGTGGAGGCGATGCAGACCATGCCGGCGGCGAGGCCGTCGAGGCCGTCCACGAAGTTCACCGCGTTGATGGTGATCACGACGAGCGCGACGGTGAGCAGGTTGCCCTGCCAGGCGGTCACCGAGACCGGGCCGACGCCGGGCACCGGGAGCCACAGGATCGTCAGACCCTGCATGACCATCACACCGGCGGCGATGAACTGGCCGCCCAGCTTGATGAGGGCGTCGATCTCGAACTTGTCGTCCAGTACGCCGATGAGCCAGATGACCGCGGCGCCCGACAGCAGCGCGCGCGGCTCGTTCGACAGCTCGAAGACGCTGTTGAGGTTCTGCAGATGGTCCGCGACCAGCAGACCGGCGCACAGACCGCCGAACATCGCGATGCCGCCGAGCCGGGGAGTCGGCTCCCGGTGTACGTCGCGGGCACGGATCTCCGGCATCGCGCCGGTCGCGATGGCGAACTTCCGCACCGGTCCGGTCAGCAGGTATGTCACCGCCGCCGTAACGCAGAGCGTCAGCAGGTATTCACGCACGGGCAGCCCCACAGGTATCGCCGGCCATCTCAGCCCCACACCCTAGCTTTGTGACCACATGCTCCAGGACATACGGGTACCTGTTGATGGTTGCACGGCTCATTTCCGGACCGGATACGGAGGGAAGTTCCCGGCCAGATCGCGTACCCGGGCCGCGGTCTTCGGGCCCTCGCCCCGCAGCGCCGCCGAGAAGAGCGCCGCGATGCGCGCCATCTCGGCCTCGCCCATCCCCTGGGTGGTGACGGCCGCGGTGCCCAGCCGGAGGCCGCGCTCGTCGCCGTACGGCAGGGCGCAGCAGTCGACCACCAGGCCGGCCGCCGACAGCCGGCCGCGGGCCGTGCGGCCCTCCACGCCCAGCGGGGCCGGGTCCGCGGTGATCAGGTGCGTGTCCGTGCCGCCGGTGGTGACGGCGAAGCCCTCCGCCGCCAGGGCCTCGGCCAGTGTGCGCGCGTTGACGACGACCCGATGGGCGTACGCCGCGAAGGCGGGGGTCGCCGCCTCGCCGAAAGCGACCGCCTTGGCGGCCACCGAGTGCATCTGGGCGCCGCCCTGGGTGAAGGGGAAGACGGCGCGGTCGATGCGCTCGGCCAGCTCGGCGCCGCACAGCAGCATGCCGCCGCGCGGGCCGCGCAGCACCTTGTGCGTGGTGGCGCAGACGACGTCGGCGTACGGGACCGGGCTCGGCGCCGCTCCCCCGGCGATCAGGCCGATGGGGTGCGCGGCGTCCGCGACCAGGTAGGCGCCGACCTCGTCGGCGATGTCGCGGAAGTGCGCGTAGTCGGGGTGCCTCGGGTAGGCGATGGAGCCGACGACGATGGCTCTGGGGCGGTGCGTACGGGCGAGGAGGCGTACCTGGTCGTAGTCGATCAGACCGGATTCGTGGTCGACGCCGTAGCCGACGAAGTCGAACCAGCGGCCGGAGAAATTGGCCGGGGAGCCGTGGGTGAGGTGTCCCCCGTACGGGAGGCCCATGGCCAGGACCGTGTCGCCGGGGCGCAGCAGCGCGGCGTACGCGGCGAGGACGGCGGCGGAGCCGGAGTGCGGCTGGACGTTGGCGTGCTCGGCGCCGAAGAGGGCCCGCGCGCGGTCGACGGCGATGCGCTCGGCGACGTCGACCAGCTCGCAGCCGCCGTGGTGGCG
Organism: Streptomyces sp. NPDC003016; assembly: GCF_053591455.1. Classification (NCBI taxonomy): domain Bacteria; kingdom Bacillati; phylum Actinomycetota; class Actinomycetes; order Kitasatosporales; family Streptomycetaceae; genus Streptomyces; species Streptomyces sp. NPDC003016. The sequence continues at coordinate 242,454 of NZ_JBSFTV010000002.1, read as the reverse complement.
GGCGCCGGGGTACCCCTCGGCGTACTTGTTGGCGAGCGGGGAGCCGAGGGCGGCGAGGACCGCGGGGGAGGTGAAGTTCTCGGCCGCGATGAGCTGGAGGCCGGTGGCTTCGCGGTGCAGTTCGCCGAGGACGACGTCGGCGATCTCCGGGTCCTGGCGGCGGAGCTCGTCGAAGCCCGCGCCGAGGACGGTGTGCTCCTGCTGAACGGGTGCTGCGGTGACCGGCATGGCTGGCTCCGGGCCTGGCGAAGGGGTGCGGCCCCTCCAATGTAGGACGGGCCCGGCCGCCCTGCTCGCCGTACGACGCGTTGTTCCTTCCCCGCCCCGCCCCCTCCCGAACCGGGGCAGGCCCCCGGCCCAGGACGCCCTTCGGGCTTCCCCTCGAACGCCGGAGGGGCCGGATTTCCCCCTCGGCGGGCGCATTCGGCCTCTTGGGGTCCCCGGGCGGAGTCCGGGGGAGGGTTCGAGGAGCACGGTCCGGGGCGGAGCCCGGCACACGGCGGAGCCGCGGAAGGTCACAGCGGGAAGGGGCGGGCGGGAAGAGGAAGCCCGTCAGGGGGTGCGGGCCGGTGTTCCCGTGAGCGCCGTGACGACCGGGTCCAGTGCCGTGTTGATCTCGTCTCCGACGGAGCGGAAGAAGGTGATGGGGGCGCCGTACGGGTCGTACACCTCGTCGGCCTCCACGCTCGGGGCCAGCAGCCAGCCGCGCAGGGCCGCCGCGGCCCGTACGAGGGAGCGTGCGCGCTCCACCACGCCGTCCTGGAGGGGATCGGGCAGGGTGGCCGGGTCGATGGCCCGTACGAGCCGGGTGAACTCCTTGAGCGTGAACGTGCGCAGGCCCGCCGAGTGGCCCATGGAGATGACCTGGGCGCGGTGGTCGCGGGTCGCGGTCAGGACCAGGTCGGCGCGGATGACGTGCTCGTCGAGCAGCTCGCGCCCGGTGAAGCCCGCCGCGTCGGCGCCGAAGTCGGCGAGGACGGCGGCGGCGTTGGCCTCCATGGGGGCGCCTTCGTGCCCCCAGGTGCCCGCGCTCTCCACGAGGAGCCCGCGGGTGAGCGGGTCGCCCAGGCGGTCGGTGAGGGCATGGCGGGTCAGCCGCTCGGTGATCGGCGAGCGGCAGACGTTGCCGGTGGAGACGTGGAGGATACGGAAGGTGTCGCTGGTGCTGCCTCCGGCTATGCCACGCCCGTCAAGGGCGGTCAACTGGCCACCTCGAGGTCGGGTACGACCTTGCGCAGTTCCTCGGCGTCGAGGGCGCCGGCCCGCAGCAGGACCGGGACCTTGCCCGTGACGTCGACGATCGACGACGGGACGATGCCGGGGGTCGGGCCGCCGTCGAGGTACACCGAGACGGAGTCGCCGAGCATCGCCTGGGCGGCGTCGCAGTCCTCCGGAGCGGGGTGTCCCGTGAGGTTGGCGCTGGAGACGGCCATCGGGCCGAACTCGGTGAGCAGTTCGATGGCGACGGGGTGCAGCGGCATGCGGACGGCGACGGTGCCGTGCGTCTCGCCCAGGTCCCACTGGAGGGACGGCTGGTGGCGGGCGACCAGGGTCAGGGCGCCGGGCCAGAAGGCGTCGACGAGCTCCCACGCCTGCTCGGAGAAGTCGGTGACCAGGCCGTGCAGGGTGTTCGGGGAGCCGATGAGGACGGGCGTGGGCATGTTGCGGCCGCGGCCCTTGGCCTCCAGGAGGTCGCCGACGGCCTCGGCGCTGAAGGCGTCGGCCCCGATGCCGTAGACGGTGTCGGTCGGCAGGACGACCAGCTCGCCACGGCGGACGGCGGCCGCGGCTTCGCGCAGACCGGTCTTGCGGTCGGTCGCGTCGTTGCAGTCGTATCGCCGTGCCATTTAAGGGGCCTCCTCGTGCGGGAACTGGTTGCTGCGGCCGGCGGTCACGGCATGGCCTTGCGGGCGGTCGCGAAGCGGGGCCGGTTGTTGAGGTCGGGGTGGTCGGCCGCGTCGGCCCAGCCACGCTCCTCGGTGAAGATCCACGGCACCTGGCCGCCCTGGGTGTCGGCGTGCTCGATGACGACGACGCCGCCGGGCCGCAGCAGGCGGTGGGCGGTGCGCTCGATGTGGCGGATCAGGTCGAGGCCGTCCTCGCCGGAGAAGAGGGCCATCTCCGGGTCGTGGTCGCGGGCCTCGGGGGCGACGTACTCCCACTCGGTGAGCGGGATGTACGGCGGGTTGGAGACGACCAGGTCGACCTGGCCGTCGAGCTCGGGGAGCGCGTCCCGGGCATCGCCCCGGTGGACGGTGACGCGCGAGCCCTCGGCGTTCTTGCGGGTCCACTTGATGGCGTCGTCGGACAGCTCCACGCCGTGCACGCGCGAGCGCGGGACCTCCTGCGCCATGGCGAGCGCGATGGCGCCGGAGCCGGTGCACAGGTCGACGATGAGCGGCTCGACGACGTCCATGGCCCGTACGGCGTCTATCGCCCAGCCGACGACCGATTCGGTCTCGGGGCGCGGTACGAAGACGCCGGGGCCCACCTGGAGCTCCAGGAAGCGGAAGAAGGCGCGTCCGGTGATGTGCTGCAGCGGTTCGCGGGCCTCGCGGCGCGCGATCGTCTCCCAGTAGCGGGCGTCGAAGTCGGCGTCCTTGACGTTGTGCAGCTCACCCCGCTTGACACCGTGCACGAACGCGGCGAGCTCCTCCGCGTCGAACCGCGGTGAGGGCACGCCGGCGTCGGCCAGCCGCTGGGTGGCCTGGGCCACCTCGGCGAGCAGCAGATTCATCCCGGTCCTCCGACTTGCAGGGGGCTTTGCTGGCTTACGGACGGGCTTACTGGCTTTCCTGGGCCGCCGCGAGCTTGGCGGCGGAGTCGGCGTCGACGCAGGCCTGGATCACGGCGTCCAGCTCCCCGTCGAGCACCTGGTCCAAGTTGTACGCCTTGAAGCCGACGCGGTGGTCCGAGATCCGGTTTTCCGGGAAGTTGTACGTACGGATCTTCTCCGAGCGGTCAACCGTGCGGACCTGGCTGCGCCGTACGTCGGAGGCTTCCTGCTCGGCGGCCTCCTGGGCGGCGGCGAGCAGCCGCGAGCGCAGGATGCGCATGGCCTGCTCCTTGTTCTGGAGCTGGCTCTTCTCGTTCTGGCAGGAGGCGACGACGCCGGTCGGCAGGTGCGTGATGCGCACGGCCGAGTCGGTGGTGTTGACGGACTGGCCGCCGGGGCCCGACGAGCGGTAGACGTCGATACGGAGATCGTTGGCGTGGATCTCGACGTCGACCTCTTCGGCCTCGGGGGTGACCAGCACACCGGCCGCGGAGGTGTGGATGCGGCCCTGGGACTCGGTGGAGGGCACGCGCTGCACGCGGTGCACGCCGCCCTCATACTTCAGCCGCGCCCAGACGCCCTGGCCGGGCTCGGTCGCGCCGTTGCCGCCCTTGGTCTTCACCGCGACCTGGACGTCCTTGTAGCCGCCCAGCTCGGACTCGGTGGCGTCGATGATCTCGGTCTTCCAGCCGACGCGCTCCGCGTACCGCAGGTACATGCGCAGCAGGTCGCCGGCGAACAGGGCCGACTCGTCGCCGCCCGCGCCCGCCTTGACCTCGAGGATGACGTCCTTGTCGTCGCTGGGGTCGCGCGGGACGAGGAGCAGCCGGAGCTTCTCGGTCAGCTCGCTCTGCTGCTTCTCCAGCAGCTTGAGCTCGGCTGCGAAGTCCGGGTCGTCGTGGGCGTACTCGCGCGCCGTGACGATGTCCTCGCCGGTCTGCTTCCAGGCCCGGTACGTCCCGATGATCGGGGTCAGTTCGGCGTAGCGCTTGTTCAGCTTGCGCGCGTTCGCCTGGTCGGCGTGGACCGAGGGATCGGCCAGCTTCTTCTCGAGATCGGCGTGCTCGCCGATCAGATCCTCGACCGCCTCGAACATCTTCGGGCTCCTGGGTTGCAAAAAACGAAAGGGGACTGCGACCTGTGCGTCACGACAAAGCGCCGGTCCTCCCCGCCCCTGTCCGGAGCGGCCGAGGACCGGCGCAGTGGCTCGCTACTTCGCGGCGGCAGCCTTGCCGAAGCGGGCCTCGAAGCGGGCCACGCGGCCACCGGTGTCGAGGATCTTCTGCTTGCCCGTGTAGAACGGGTGGCACTCGGAGCAGACCTCGGCGCGGACATTGCCGCTGGAGATCGTGGAACGGGTGGTGAACGTCGCGCCACAGGTGCAGCTGACCTGGGTCTCGACGTACTCGGGGTGGATTTCGCGCTTCAAGGTGTCTCCTAGTTTCGGGAGGGCGCCGGGTCGCTCACGCGGATTGCGTGGACGTGAACCGGGGCCGACGTACCAGTCTGCCAGCACTGGCCGCATCTCCCAAAACCGGGGACGGGCCGGAACTATTCCCCGGCTTCCGCTCGTCCGCGGCGGCTACCCGCCCGCGACGATCTCGCCCGCGTCACCCTTGTCGCCCGCCGAGTCCTTGGTCGCGGCGGCCGGTACGGGCCGGTCCTGGCGCAGCGCCTCCCAGACCTGCCGGGACTGGCGCTGGAGCGGGAGGACGCGGTTGAGGTCGGCCGGGTCGTACCGCACGGGCAGCGTCACCATCTTCATGTCGTCCGCGCCGATGCCCTTGAGGCCGCTCGCGAAGCCCGCCAGCTCCTTGACCGAGGCGAGGTCGGAATCGGTGGTGACGGTCCTGGTGGCGCTGTCGGCGAGGTCGTACAGCTTCTTGGGGCTGGTCAGGACGCCGACGTCCTTGACCTGGTCGATCAGCGCCTTCATGAAGGCCTGCTGGAGCTGGATGCGGCCGAGGTCGCTGCCGTCGCCGACGCTCTTGCGGGTCCGTACGAGGCCGAGCGACTTCTCGCCGTCGAGGGTGTGCGCGCCGGGCTTCAGGTGGAGGCGGCTCTTGTCGTCGTCGATGGGCCGGCTGGTGGTGATCTCCACGCCGCCCAGATCGTCGATGAGCTTCTTGAAGCCGGTGAAGTCGACCTCGATGTAGTGGTCCATGCGGATGCCGGACATCTTCTCGACGGTCTTGACCGCGCAGGCCGGGCCGCCCACCTCGTACGCCGTGTTGAACATCTGGTGCCGGCCGCCGGGGACGGCCGGGCCGCCGCTGTCCGAGGCGCACGCGGGGCGCTCGATCAGGGTGTCGCGCGGGATCGAGACGACACTGGCCTTCCTGTGGCCCTCGTACACGTGCAGGACCATCGCGGTGTCGGAGCGGGCACCGCCCTCGTCCTCGCCGTACCCGGCGTTGTCGCCCGAGCGGGAGTCGGAGCCGAGGACGAGGACGTCCATCGAGCCGTTGTCGACGTCGGCGGGGCGGTCGGTGCCGAGCCGGGTGTTGATGTCGACGCCCTTGAGGTTGCCGTCGAGCTTGAAGTAGACGTAACCGAGCCCGGTGCCGCCCAGCAGCACCACGCCCGCCGCGGCCCACGCGGTGACGGTCAGCGCCTTGGCGCGGCCGCTCGGCTCCTTCCGTCGTCTGCCGGTCCCCCGTATGCGGCTGCTCCTGCTCTGCTCGGCCATGTCTCTCCCCAGCCCTCGTTGCTTGCGGTACCCCCTGCCGCAGTGATCAAGCACGGTATGTCAGCACTTGTCAGACGACGGAACACCGTGAAGGGTCGCACAACGCCCTGTGGCCCCTGCTGGGAGCAGGGGCCACAGGGCGCGGGCGGAAGGACCGGGCGAGGAGGATCGGAAACCCTCCTCACCAGGGGTTTTCAGCCGAAGATGTTGTACTGCTGCCAGCCGGTTCCGATCTTGACCCGTGTGGCGAAGATCTCCGACGACGCCTTGCCGGTGCCCGGGTAGAGGTAGAGCGTGCCGCCGGGCGTACGGGCCAGGTAGTCGGCCCTGCCGTCGCCGGTGACGTCACCGGCCGCGTCGAAGGCGTTGTAACCGGTCCAGGTACGGACCTTCAGCTTGGCGCCGAAGGCGGCGGTGCCGGACTTGCCCGTTCCCCTGTAGAGGAACATCTCCGAGGTGCTGGACTTGCGCGCGATCAGGTCGGCCTTGCCGTCGCCGGTGAAGTCGCCGTTGCCGCGCAGCGAGCTGAACTGGCTCCAGCCCGTGCCGACCTTGACGCGGGTCGAGAAGGTGCCGTCGCCCTTGCCCGGGTAGATCCACAGCGCACCGCCGGAGTCCACGGACAGCAGGTCGGGCAGGGCGTCGCCGGTGACGTCGCCGGGGACGACGATCTGCTTCCTGGTGCTCCAGCCGGAGGCGATCTTCGTGTCGGCCCACTGCTCGGTGGACGGCACGTAGTGCCACCACCAGACATCGCCGGACTTGGTCCGGATGATCATGTCCTCGTAGTCGTCCCTGTTCAGGTCCGTCTGGAGGATCACGTTGGCGTCGCTGTAGTCGCCGACCGGGACGCGCGTGGCGAACGAGGTGCCCTTGGACGCGTAGGAGTAGAGCGTGCCGTCGGACGCGCTGCGGCGGGCCAGGACGTCGGACCGGTGGTCGTTGGTGATGTTGGCGTCGTCGACACGCGGGACGACGGAGCCGACGTACGTACTGACCTTGGCGTAGACGCTGTACGCGCCCTTCTCCACGCAGTTCTCGATGCCCCACGAGACCACGCCGACGATCCTGCCGCCGACGACCAGGGGGCCGCCCGAGTCGCCGTTGCAGGCCGTGACCGTACCGGTGTCCTGGCCGCTGGCGGGCTTGCCCGCGCAGACCATGTGGCCCTTGACGAACTCGTCGCCGAGCTCCCAGTCGGCGCACGTGGTGTCGGAGTTGATGGGCAGGCTCGCCCTGCGCAGCGTCGGCGAGATGTCGTTGCTGGTGGAGGAGGTTCGGCCCCAGCCGTAGACCGTGGCGGTGGTCCCCGGCTTGTACGACGTGGTGTCGTCCGACTTCGTGATGTTGATCGGCTTGACCTTGACCGGGGTGGCCAGGGTCAGCACCGCGATGTCGTTGTCGAGCGTGTAGTCGCTGTACTTCGGGTGGTTCCACTGGCGCCAGACACCGGTGACGGCGCCGCCGTGGTCCGCGTCGGTCGCCAGCTTCTCGGTGCCGGTGACGACGACGCCCTTGTCCTTCCAGTCGGCGCCCTTGACACAGTGCGCCGCCGTGAGGATCTTCGTCGGCGCGATGACGGCGCCGCCGCAGAAGAACGAGTTGTCGCCGTCCTCGTAGAAGAGCTGCGCCATCCACGGGGCCGACGCGATGGTGGTCGTCGTACCACCGATGACCTTCGGGTCGATCGCCCCGCCCGAGGAGAACCTCGCCGCCTCGGACGGCTGCTCGGCCGTCTTGGCCGCGGCCGCGAGGCGCGCTTCCAGCTCCGCCGGGGAGGGCGAGCTGACGACCGGCTTGATCGTGGGCGTGGGCGGCGGCACAGCGGCGTTGGCCGGGGCCGTCAGCATCACACCGGCGACGGCGGCCGCGATCGCGGTGGCCGCGGCCGGCACGGTTATGCGCATCCGGCGGCGGTGCTTCCCGCCCTGCTTGCCAGAGATCACTCGGGACTCCTGATTCAGAGATCGATGAGGACGCCCCAAATGGATCCCCCCACCTGCGGCCGGATGATCGTACGGCCGACTCCCGTACACCCATAGCCACTTGTGGCCAACCGGTGAACACAACTTGGCAACATCTGTGCACGGGAAACCCCTGTGGAGGGACGTGCGGCCGGGCACAGCGAAGCCGCCCCGCCACTTTCGTGACGGGGCGGCCGGTGCGGCGCTGCGGCGGTCAGTCGCTGCCGTTGCCCGAAGGGGTCGTCTTCGCGATCTGCATCAGGAACTCGGCGTTCGACTTGGTCTGCTTCATCTTGTCCAGCAGGAGCTCGATCGCCTGCTGCGAGTCGAGTGCGTGCAGCACCCGGCGCAGCTTCCAGACGATGGCGAGCTCTTCCGCGTTGAGGAGGATCTCCTCCTTGCGGGTGCCGGACGGGTCGACGTCCACAGCCGGGAAGATGCGCTTGTCGGCGAGCTTCCGGTCGAGCTTGAGCTCCATGTTGCCGGTGCCCTTGAACTCCTCGAAGATCACCTCGTCCATGCGCGAGCCGGTCTCGACCAGCGCGGTGGCCAGGATGGTCAGCGAGCCGCCGTCCTCGATGTTGCGCGCCGCACCGAAGAAGCGCTTCGGCGGGTAGAGCGCGGTCGAGTCGACACCACCGGACAGGATGCGTCCGGAGGCGGGGGCCGCGAGGTTGTACGCACGGCCCAGGCGGGTGATCGAGTCCAGCAGGACGACCACGTCGTGACCCAGCTCGACGAGACGCTTCGCGCGCTCGATGGCCAGCTCGGCGACGGTGGTGTGGTCCTCGGCCGGGCGGTCGAAGGTCGAGGAGATGACCTCGCCCTTCACCGACCGCTGCATGTCGGTGACCTCTTCGGGACGCTCGTCGACGAGGACGACCATCAGGTGGCACTCGGGGTTGTTGACCGTGATCGCGTTGGCGATCGCCTGCATGATCATGGTCTTGCCGGTCTTCGGCGGGGCCACGATCAGGCCGCGCTGGCCCTTGCCGATCGGCGCGACGAGGTCGATGATCCGGGTCGTCAGGACGCCCGGGTCGGTCTCCAGGCGCAGGCGGTCCTGCGGGTACAGCGGCGTCAGCTTCTGGAACTCCGGGCGGCCGCGGCCGGATTCGGCCGCCATGCCGTTCGCCGAGTCGAGACGGACGAGCGCGTTGAACTTCTCGCGGCGCTCGCCGTCCTTGGGCTGGCGGACGGCGCCGGTGACGTGGTCGCCCTTGCGCAGGCCGTTCTTGCGGACCTGGGCCAGCGATACGTACACGTCGTTCGGACCCGGCAGGTAGCCGGAGGTCCGGATGAACGCGTAGTTGTCGAGGATGTCCAGGATGCCCGCGACCGGGATCAGGACGTCGTCGTCGGAGACCGGCGGCGCGTCGCTGCCGAACTCCTCGCGGCCACGACGGCCGCGACGGTCGCGGTAGCGGCCGCGGCGGCCGCGGCGGCCGCCCTCGAAGTCGTCGTCGTCCTGCGGGCCGCTGTGCTGACCGCCACCCTGGCTGCCCTGGCTGCCCTGGCTGCTGCCCTGGCGCTGCTGGCGCTGGCCGCCCTGGTCGTCGCCCTTGCCGCGGTCACGACGCTCGCCGCGGTCCTGGCGGTCGCCACGCTCGCCGCGGTCCTGGCGGTCGCCACGGTCACCGCGCTCCTGGCGGTCACCGCGGTCACGCTGGTTGCCGCGCTCGCGACGGTCGCCACGCTGACCGCGCTCCTGGCGGTCCCCCCGGCGGCCCTCGGCGGTGTCGACGGCGGTCTCGGACTTGGCCTCGGCAGACTGCGTGTCCGTCCTGGCTTCCGTCCTGTCGGCCCTGACCTCGGCCTTTTCGGTCCTGGGCTCGGCCTTCACCTCGGTGGCGACAGCCGACTCGGGGCTGCCCGCCTGGGCGGTGGCGCGGCGCCGGCGGCGCTCGCCGACCGGCTGGTCGTCTCCCCCGAGCTCTCGGCTTCGCTCGAGCTGGGGGGCGTCCCCGGCCGGCTGACCGGGGATCTCGATCTGCTGCTGGGCCACGGCCTTTTCGGCGGCGGGCGCGGCGACCGTGGCCACAGCGGCCTCGTCTCCCGTACGCGCCTTGGAGGTGGCGCGGCGCTTCGGCTTGGTCTCGGCAGCGGAGCCGGCCTTCTCGGCGCTCTTCGCCGGGGACGAGCCCCCTGCCTGCGCTTCCTTGATGACCTCGATCAGCTGGCTCTTGCGCATACGCGCGGTGCCCCTGATCCCGAGGCCGGACGCGACCTGCTGCAGCTCGGCCAGGACCATGCCCTCGAGGCCGGTGCCGGAGCGGCGGCGCCGTACGGCACTACCAGTGGCAGCACCTGCGGCGGGCGCGGCGTTGTCGACATTCTTGTCGGCAGTCACGCCCATCAGATCGGTGGTGTCGCTCACGAAGGGTCCTTCCCTGGAGCGGACGTCGGCCTGTCTGGCTCGGCGACCGGTTGTGCTGTCCGACTGCGGTCTTGGTGAACCGTGCCGGGGCGGTGGTCCGCCGGATACGGCGGAAGAGATAAACGTGCTGGGGCCCGGCTCTGTGCATTGCCGGTTCCGGAGCGTGCTCGAAACTGCTCAGGCAGGCTGCTCAGGCAGTGGAGGAGGCTCCCGGAAGAATGGTGGTCCCGAACGGGGACACGATGCACCGCGCCACAAGGACGCCGGGTGCAGACTTGAGATTAACACTACCGGATCCAACAAATATTCCCCCTCTCGTTCACCGGCAATCGCGTGTCACTGGGAACCGAGCGGCAGAACGCTCGCTCCCGTGGCGTCGAGAGCCAGCCGGTTGGCCGCCCACCCCTCGCCCGCCAGCCGCGCGACCTTGTCCGCCGCACTGTCCTCGGCCAACGCGAGCACCGTAGGGCCCGCGCCGGAGATGACCGCCGGGATGCCGTCCGCGCGCAGTCGGTTGACCAGGGCCAGGCTCTCCGGCATCGCCGGGGCGCGGTAATCCTGGTGGAGCCGGTCCTCGGTCGCCGCGAGCAGCAGTTCGGGACGCCTGGTCAGCGCCTCCACGAGGAGGGCGGCGCGGCCCGCGTTGGCGGCCGCGTCCACATGGGGGACGGTGCGCGGCAACAGGCCTCGGGCGGTCTCGGTCAGCACCGGCTTTCCGGGGACGAAGACCACCGGAACGATGGAGTCCGCAGGGTCCATCCTGATCGCCCTGGCCGCTCCCCCGTCGGTCCAGGCGAGCGTGAAGCCGCCGAGCAGGCAGGCGGCGACGTTGTCGGGGTGGCCCTCGATCTCGGTCGCCAGCTCCAGCAGCGCGGCGTCGTCGAGCCGCGCGTCGCCGCCTATGGTCACCGCGCGCGCGGCGACGATGCCGGCGCAGATGGCGGCGGAGGAGGAGCCCAGGCCACGGCCGTGCGGGATGCGGTTGGCGCAGACGACCTCGAGGCCGCGCGGCTGTCCGCCGAGCAGGTCGAAGGCGGTACGGAGCGACCGGACGAGCAGGTGGCTCTCGTCGCGGGGCAGCGTCTCTCCGCCCTCACCTGCGATGTCGACGTGCAGCCCGGAGTCGGCGACCCGGACGACGACATCGTCGTACAGCCCCAGCGACAGGCCCAGGGCGTCGAAGCCGGGACCGAGGTTTGCGCTGGTGGCGGGGACGCGCACCCTTACGGCGGCGGCGCGGAACGCGGGACCGGCCATCGCTCGACGACTCTCCTTGTGGGACTGCGAGATGGGGGAAGACTGCGACATTGCGAAGGATGTACGAACACCCGACGGCCATGACGGCAACAGCACCGCGGCATATGCGGCGGGGCGGGTGGAGTACAGCCTATCGAAGGAAGGTTCTGTGACGACATAGGGCGCACAGGAGGCGCACGATGCGTGTCGCGGGCCGTCCTGTGCGCCTATGTCTGGCCTTACGGGATTTTACGCCCGCCGGGCCGGTGTACCTCCACGGCCTACACGAGGCCGAGGCGTTCCGCGGCGGTGGCGGCGTCCACGGGCACCGTGACCGGCTGCGGCGCTCCGGCCACCGCCCAGTCCGGGTCCTTGAGGCCGTTTCCGGTCACCGTGCACACGATCTTCTGCCCCGGGTCGACCTTGCCCTCGTCGACGGCCTTGAGCAGACCGGCGACACTGGCCGCCGAGGCGGGCTCGACGAAGACGCCCTCCTGGGAGGCCAACAGGCGGTACGCGGACAGGATCTGGCGGTCCGTCACCTCGTCGATGAAGCCGCCCGACTCGTCGCGCGCCGCGAGGGCGTACTGCCAGGAGGCCGGGTTGCCGATGCGAATCGCGGTGGCGACGGTGTGCGGGTCCTTGACGACCTCGCCGCGCACGATGGGCGCGGACCCGGAGGCCTGGAAGCCCCACATGCGCGGGGTGTGCGAGGAGATGTTGTCGGCGGCGTACTCGCGGTAGCCCTTCCAGTACGCCGTGATGTTGCCGGCGTTGCCCACGGGAAGCACGTGAATGTCCGGGGCGTCACCGAGCGCGTCGACGATCTCGAAGGCTGCGGTCTTCTGGCCCTCGATGCGGACCGGGTTGACCGAATTGACCAGCGCCACCGGGTAGTTGTCCGACAGGCTGCGGGCCAGCGTCAGGCAGTCGTCGAAGTTTCCGTCGACCTGGAGGATCTTGGCGCCGTGCACGAGGGCCTGGCCCATCTTGCCGAGCGCGATCTTGCCCTGCGGCACGAGGACGGCGCAGACCATTCCGGCGCGTACCGCGTAGGCGGCGGCCGAGGCCGAGGTGTTGCCGGTGGAGGCGCAGATGACGGCCTTCGCGCCCTCCTCCTTGGCGCGGGTGATCGCCATGGTCATGCCGCGGTCCTTGAAGGACCCGGTGGGGTTGGCGCCCTCGACCTTGAGGTGCACCTCGCAGCCCGTGCGCTCGGAGAGGACCTGCGCCGGTACGAGCGGCGTGCCACCCTCACGGAGTGTGACGACCGGCGTCGTGGCCGTGACCGGCAGACGGTCCCGGTACTCCTCGATGATGCCGCGCCACTGGTGGGCGCCGTTGGTGGTCATGGGTCCTTACTCCCCTTCAACACGCATGATGCTGGCGACACCGCGCACGGTGTCGAGCTTGCGCAGCGCCTCGACGGTCCCCGAAAGGGCGGCGTCGGGCGCGCGGTGGGTGACGACGACGAGGGATGCCTCGCCGCCTCCGTCCTGTCGGCTCTGCTGGCGCACCGTGTCGATGGACACGCCGTGCTCGGCGAAGACCGTCGCGACCTGGGCGAGAACACCCGGTTTGTCGGCCACATCGAGGCTGATGTGGTACCGCGTGACGACCTCCCCCATGGGGCTGACAGGAAGCTGGGTGTACGCGGACTCGCCCGGTCCGGTGGTCTCGGCGACCAGGTTCCGGCAGACGGCGACGAGGTCGCCGAGGACCGCGGAGGCGGTCGGAGCGCCGCCGGCGCCCGGACCGTAGAACATCAGCTGCCCGGCCGCCTCGGCCTCGATGAAGACCGCGTTGTACGCCTCGCGGACCGAGGCCAGCGGGTGGGTGAGCGGGATCATCGCCGGGTGGACGCGCGCGGTGACGGACTTGCCGTCGGCGGCGCGCTCGCAGATGGCGAGGAGCTTGACGGTGCAGCCCATGCGCTTGGCGGAGGCGATGTCCGCGGCGGTGACCTCGGTCAGGCCCTCGCGGTGCACGTCGCCGATCCTGACCCGGGTGTGGAAGGCGATCCCGGCCAGGATGGCGGCCTTGGCGGCGGCGTCGAAGCCCTCGACGTCGGCGGTGGGGTCGGCTTCGGCGTACCCGAGGGCGGTGGCCTCGTCGAGCGCCTCGGAGTAACCGGCTCCGCTCGTGTCCATCTTGTCGAGGATGAAGTTCGTCGTCCCGTTGACGATGCCGAGGACGCGGTTGACCTTGTCACCGGCGAGGGACTCGCGCAGCGGCCGTACGAGCGGGATGGCGCCGGCGACGGCGGCCTCGTAGTACAGGTCCCGCCCGTGCTTCTCGGCGGCGGCGTGCAGGGCCGCGCCGTCCTCCGCGAGCAGTGCCTTGTTCGCGGAGACGACGGAGGCGCCGTGCTCGAAGGCGGTGGTGATGAGGGTGCGGGCCGGCTCGATGCCGCCGATGACCTCGATGACGACGTCGATGTCGCCCCGTTTGACCAGGGCGGTCGCGTCGGTGGTGACCAGTGCGGGGTCGATGCCCTCACGGACCTTGGAGGGGCGCCGCACCGCGACCCCGGCCAGCTCGACCGGGGCCCCGATGCGGGCGGCGAGGTCACCGGCGTGCGTCGTCATGATGCGCGCCACCTCTGAGCCGACCACACCACAGCCCAGCAGCGCCACCTTCAGCGGACGCGTACGCATCATCCGACCTACGCCTTTCATCAGCACAGCCTTCTCTTGCTCGAGTGTGAACCAGTCTCACTCACCGGACGGGAGTTTCTGCCCCCGGTCCAGATTGCGAGACATTTATTTCATCACCCGACGTCGAGACGCAGGAGATCTTCCTCGGTCTCGCGCCGGACGATCACGCGCGCCCCGTCCTCGTTGACGGCTACGACGGGCGGGCGCAGCGCGTGGTTGTAGTTGCTCGCCATGGACCGGCAGTAGGCGCCGGTGGCGGGCACGGCGATGAGGTCACCGGGCGCGAGGTCGGCGGGCAGGAAGGCGTCCCGTACGACGATGTCGCCGCTCTCGCAGTGCTTGCCGACGACGCGGGTGAGCATCGGCTCGGCGTCGGAGGTCCGCGACACGAGCGCCACGCTGTACTCGGCGTCGTAGAGCGCGGTGCGGATGTTGTCCGACATGCCGCCGTCGACGCTGACGTACGTACGGAGCCCTTCCAGCGGCTTGATGGTCCCGACCTCGTAGAGCGTGAAGGCGGTCGGCCCGACGATGGCGCGCCCCGGCTCGACGGAGATGCGGGGGGTGGCCAGCCCGGCGGACTCGCACTCGCGGGTGACGATCTCGGTGAGCGCCTTGGCGATCTCGTGCGGCTCGCGGGGGTCGTCCTCGGAGGTGTACGCGATGCCGAGGCCGCCGCCGAGGTCGATCTCGGGCAGCTCGACGCCGTGCTCGTCGCGCACCTCCGCGAGCAGTTGCACGACGCGGCGCGCGGACACCTCGAAACCGGCCATGTCGAAGATCTGCGACCCGATGTGCGAGTGGATGCCGATGAGCTCCAGCCCGTCGAGGCGCAGGGCGCGGCGGACCGCTTCCGCGGCCTGCCCGTCCGCGAGCGCGATCCCGAACTTCTGGTCCTCGTGGGCGGTGGCGATGAACTCGTGCGTGTGGGCCTCGACGCCGACCGTCACACGGATCTGGACGCGCTGGCGCTTGCCCTGGCTCTGGGCGATGTGCGCGACGCGGACGATCTCCTGGAAGGAGTCGAGGACGATCCGCCCGACGCCGAGGCGTACGGCCCTCTCGATCTCCTCGGTGGACTTGTTGTTGCCGTGGAAGGCGATGCGCTCGGCGGGCATGCCCGCGTCGAGGGCGGTGGTGAGCTCCCCGCCCGAGCAGACGTCCAGGTTGAGCCCCTCCTCCTGGAGCCAGCGGACGACGGCGCGGGAGAGGAACGCCTTGCCGGCGTAGAACACGTCGGCGTCCCGCCCGAAGGCGTCGGCCCAGGCCCGGCACCGGGCGCGGAAGTCGGTCTCGTCGAGGAAGTAGGCGGGCGTGCCGAACTCCTCGGCGAGACGGCTCACCTCGATGCCGCCGACGGTGACGACACCGTCGTCGTTGCGGCGGACGGTACGCGCCCAGACCTTCTCGTCGAGGGCGTTGAGGTCCGTGGGCGGGGCGGAGTAGTGGCCCTCGGTGAGGACGTCGGCGTGGCGGGGCCCGGCGGGGTGTGCGGAACGGCTCATGGTCCTTCTGTCTCTCTCACAGATGTTCGGGTGCGCTGATGCCGAGCAAGGACAGGCCGCCGGCGAGCACCGTCCCGGTGGCCTCGGCGAGGGCCAGCCGGGAGCGGTGGGCGACCGAGGGTTTCTCGTCGCCGCGGGGCAGGACGGAGTGCGTGTCGTGGAAGCGGAAGAAGGCCTCCGCCACCATGTCCAGGTGCCGTGCGAGCCGGTCGGGCGCGCGGTGGCGGGCGGCGGCTTCGAGGGCGGCGGGGTAGTCGGCGAGGAGGCGGAGCAGCGCGGCGCCGCTCTCGGTTTCCGCTGTTTCCCCCGCGTCTTCCACTGCGTCCCCTTCTCCTCCCGCCCGGAAGCCGAGGGCGGTGGCGTTGCGGGTCAGGGCGCGGGTGCGGGCGTGGGCGTACCGCACCCGGAAGAGGGGGTTGGTCTCGCGCTGCACGAGGAGGTCTTCGGGGGCGGGGGCGGCCGTGGGCCAGATGAGGCTCCAGGCGGCGGCGTCACGCCCGAGCCGGGCGGCGAGGGCTGCGCTTCCGTCTCCTTCGGCGCCTTCTGGGCCTTCTGGGCCTTCGGTGCCTTCGGTGCCTTCTGTTTCCGTATCCGTACGCGCATCCGTCGCACTCGCGCTGCGGGTGACGGTGGCGCTGCGGATGACGCTCGCGCCCGCCGCACGGGCCAGCCGGGCCACGGCGTCGGCGCGGGGGCCGGACCCGACCGGGACGGCTTCTCCGGCGAGGGCGGCCCCGTGCCCGTACGTACGGCCCCGCGTCAGGACCGTACGTACGACAGAGGTGTGCACGCCGTGAGCGAGCGTGAAGTTCAGGAACCCGGGCCCGGTGACCTCGACCCCGGCGATGGAGGCGTCAGCGGCAAGGAGGCCGCGGAGGATTTCGGCAACCTCGCGGGCGGGGCGGCCGGTGGGGCCGGCGAGCTTGAGGGCGACGTTGGTGGCGTAATCCCCGCTTCCGCCGGGCCGCGGCCGCTCGACGACGGCCCGCTCCGGCACCGGCGCCCGCAGCACGTCCTCGTCGACGGCGCGACGCACGGCGCGCAGCACGGTACGGGAGAGCTCTGCGGGGGTCACGGGACAAGCGTATGGGAGGAGGGGGGTCGCTAGGCGAACCGGTTTCGCCATCCGGTCACCGCCGGGTCGATCGCCGCATCGACCATCACATCGGCCACCGCGTCAACCGACCGTACGCCCCGCCTGCCCGGCTTGGACCTCGGCTTCAGTTCCGGTTCCGGTTCCGGTTCCGTGCCGGTCGTCGGCGGACGGCGGAGTCTCGCGGTACATCAACTGCCGCACGACTCTGACCAGCTCGGCGGGCTCGAAGGGTTTGGAGAGGAAGGCATCGATTCCGGCAGCGAGACCGCTCTCCACCTCGTACTGCGTACACGCACTGATGATCGCGACGGGCAGACGGCTGGTCCGCGGGTCCTCCCGGAGCCGGGCGGCCGTACGCATGCCGTCGAGGCGGGGCATCACCACATCCAGCGTGACCACGTCGGGGCGGACACGGTGGACGACGTCCAGACATTCGGCACCATCGGCCGCGGTCACCACCTCGAAGCCCTCCAGCTCGAGATTGACCCTGATCAGCTGCCGGATGACCTTGTTGTCGTCCACAACAAGCACGCGGCCGGACACGCCTGGCACAACTCGAGAGTAGGTTGCGCCGCGGCGCCGCGTCCGGCTTTTCCCCACTTCCACTCGCACGGGGAAACCGGGGGCGGGACGAGGGCGGGGCGGGCTCGCGCGGGGGCCTGACGGGGGCTCCGAAATACCTGTTCCCGGGCACCCGGCAGGAGCTGGTAGTGTTCAACCCGTCGCCGCTCACCGCGGCGGTACGCCCCCGTAGCTCAGGGGATAGAGCAACGGCCTCCGGAGCCGTGTGCGCAGGTTCGAATCCTGCCGGGGGCACAGAAGCCGGACCAGCGTGATCAAGCTGCTGACCAGCGGAAGTGCCAGACATCAAGAGCCGGACCCAGTCCCACTGGGTCCGGCTCTTTGTCGTTGTCTATCACTGGTCCCGTGTGAGTAGCGTGTGAGCTCGCGCGGCCCTCACTGGGCGTCCGGCGCCCACCCCATGGCCTTTTCGATCTTCTTGTTGTTCAGCTCCTCATGGCCGTCGATGCAGCCCTCGTAGCGGCGGTGGATTACTTCCGGTGAGTTGCCCGCGCGGCGGGCAACTTCGGCTACTGGCACACCCGCGTTCAGCCAGTTCGTGATGCACGTGTGCCGCAGGTCGTACGGCCGGTGGGCGAGCGGGGAATCCACCTTCTCCGGCGGGAGGGCGATCGGCCGGGCCTCCTGCCAGACCCTCCAGTAACTGGACGTCCCGAGCACGGAGCCGCGCTCGTTGGCGAAGAGCCGGCCATCCTTCGCCGTGCCGAACTCCGCTATGTGCGCGCGAAGCATGGCGACCAACGTCGGAGGAATCGGGACCGGCCGGTCTGCCTTGGGCTCCCTGGACTTGAGCCCGCGCTTGTCGTGGCGCTGACCGGAGTCCGTCCACCTCTTGCCGGACACCGGCCGGGTCTCTTTGAGGGTGAGCGTTCCCCACCCTTTCACGGGGAGGTAGCAGTCTTTCTCCCGCAGTCCCACCGCCTCGGCCGGCCGCATCGCCGCGTACAGCTGACAGGCGAAGAAGGCGACGAGTCTGCGCCCGCGGTGCCGGTGGATGGACCCCACGTACGAGACGGCCGTGAGGAGCTGCTCGCCCTGGACTGCGTTGACCAGGACCCGGGGGTCCACCACATCGCCCTTGGTGGACCCCGTGCGCTTCACTCCCAAGAGCGGGTTCTCCTCCAGGTACCCGCACTCGATGGCGTACTCCATGGCCGTGTTGAAGCCACGGCGCCGGCGCTTGTACGTCTCCCCCGCTGCCGGGGTGTCGTCCAGCTTGAATGAGAGCCGGTACTGGACATCCCGCACCACTTTGGGATCAGCGAGGGATGACAGGGGCAGCGAGCGGTTCTGGAGCCACGTGCAGGCAGCCGCCAGCTCCTCCGGAGGGTCCTCGCTGTTATGTGCGGGTACGACCGCCCAGCGCATCGCCAGTCGCGTCTCCTCCGGCGTCGGCGCCTTCTTCCTCTCCTCCACCATGGCGAGCGCCACCGTGGCCAGGCTGTCGGCCAGACCCTCCCGGGTCTTGGCCGCTGCCGCGCGCCACCGGAGCGCCATGTACTCCCGGCTGAACTCCCACCACGACGGATCAGGGCGGGTGTTCTCCTTCGCCGCAGCCGCTCGGAGTTCGGACTCCGGCAGGCCGGACTCCACGTCGAATGCCTCTCCCTTCTGCATGGCCTGCCACAGCTGAGAACGGCGGCTCTCCGCCAAGGTCACCGTGGCGAAGGTTGCGTGACAGACCTTGCCGGCCACCACCCAACGAAGTTGGTAAGGAGCCCTCTTGCTGGAGATCTTGCTGATCTTCCAGATGCGTACCTGTGTGGAGAAGCTCGGTTCCTCGGACGCTGGCGGGCGCCCGCTGTGGCCAGGGCCCGGGGACTCGCTGGTCTTGCGGTAGGTCACGCGGCTTCCTCTCGGGTTGCGATCCAGCGGTCCAGTTCCGAGCGCCGGATGCGCACCGCGCCGTTCGGGAGTTTGATGGCCTTCGGGCCCTTCCTGAGCTGCCGCCAGCGGTAGAACGTCGCTCGCGGTACTCCGATCTCTTCGATGACTTGAGGGATGGACAACATCTCGTCGCGCGGCTTGGCCACGACTCCTCCTTGGGCGAGAGAGCAAGGCAGGTAGGGAGCTGAGCGCCTGATGGCCGCCACAGAAACCACGAAATACGCAGAAAGCCGGGACAGGTGCTCTGACCTGCGGGAACCCCGGTGGGGGTGGGCTGCCACAGAAATCACGGGAAGTCCCACAGAAATAAGGGGCCCGGGGTGGGCGGGTATTTGTGTGGGACTTCCGTGGGTTTCTGTGGCGGCGGCCTGCCTGCCGCCCCTGACATTGTTTGCGCAGGTCAGGGGCGGAGCGCGGTTATTTCTGTGATTCTGTGGTTTCTGTGGCGGGGGTCAGATAACTGGGTCGCTCAGCTGGGGGTGGATGAGGTAGCGCGGGGACGGTGGCCGACCCCGGCCTCCGGTGCGCAGCGCGGGCTGGCAGCGGACGTATCCGTGGTCCTCCAACAGGTCCAACGCGGGATCCAGGTCCGCCACCGTGGGGAACTCCGAGCGGGACAGCTTGACCATGAGGTCGCGCTTGCTGACCTCGCTCCACTGCTGGGCGCGCAGCACCTCCAGCACGGCATGAGCACGGTTGGCGGTGTGGTCGGCGCCCATGAGGTCGAAGACCACCAGGGCGTGGCCGGTGAAGTAGTCGATCAGCTTCACCGCCGCACGCATCGTGTCCGCGCTGACGGGCTCCGTGTGCCCGTTCGTGGGGTGCGCTGCCAGGTGCAGGAGACCTGCCAGGCGGCAGGTGGAGCCGCCCAACTTGTTGGCCCAGTTCCCCACATGGGCGAGATCACCGCCGCGCGGACGCAGCCGCGGCTCCTGCCTCTCCTCGAATGCGACGAGCACGTCGCCTGCCTCGGGGGAGAGCTGGAGTACCGCCGGGTCCGTCCAGTCCGCCAGGGACATGGTCAGGGCGGAGACGTTCTCCTCGTAAGTGGTGGCCACCGCCTCGGGGATCGGCTCGGGCAGGATCTTGCGGTGCCCGACCAGGGAGGTGGGCAGCGAGTAGAAGAACCTGGCCAGCAGGCCCCGGTCGTTGGCGCCCTTGATGCGGCCGATGTCCTCCAGGACGGACGGCTGCACCGTCAGGCCCATGGTCAGGGCGGGGGATTCGATGAACTCCTCCCGGCCCCGGCGGTCCACCCGCAGCCGGTCGCCTGCCTGCCCGCGCAGGAAGACGTCCAGGTTGGGGGTGCCGGAGTAGCGCCCGGCGATGATGTCGAAGATGCCGCCCTCTGCCGACATCACGGAGAGCCTGCCGCCCTGCTCGGCCAGCAGCGAGGCGATGACCTCGGGGGTGGCGTCATCGGCCAGCAGCCGGGGTTTGGCGGGCACCGTGACCGCCTCAGCGGCCTGGGCCAGACCGATGGCCTCGGCCACGAGCTGGTCACGCTTGTCCGCGTCCGCGCGGGCCGCCTTGACCGCCGCGTTGTCCGCGACCTCCTTGGCGAGCCTGGCGGTGATCTCCGCCTCCACGATCCGCCCTGCCGACTGGGTGACCAGCAGCGCCTCACAGCGGTAGAGCGGGTCGGCCATCAGGTTGAACACGGCCGACTTCCGGTTGCCCGGCGGCAGCGCGACCACCACGAACACGTTCACCGGCTCACGCCACCGGCCCCGGACGTGGACCACGGCGCGGCCCCCGGCAGCGGTGCCCAGCACCGCGAGCGCGAGACAGGCGGCCATGTCCACCGGCGTCTGCGTCTCCTCCGCGACCGCGCGCACGTAGTCACCCAGCCAGGCCGGGAAGACCTCAGTGGGAAAGGCCGGCAGTTCGCGGCGGGCGGTGATCGGGATCGGGTCTTCCCACGGCGCGGTGGCTGCCTGCTGTGCGTCCAGGGCCTCGAACCCGGCCCACAACTCCGAGCTGTCCACAGGCTGTGTGCTCATGCCGCACTCGCCTCCCCGGCGCCGCCCCGGAACAGGCCGGAGCGGATCGCGGTGCGGCACTCGGAGGCAGGCAGGCCGATCGACTGCCCGGCGCTCATCAGCTCGCCGATGACGGCGGCCTCGGTGAGGTCGCCGGTGCGAACCAGCCGGGCGAGGGCGTATGCCGCGCCGTACACCGCACGGTTACGACCGCCCTCGCGGGCGGACAGCACCTTTTCCAGCTCCCCCCGCATGGCGGTGGTGCTGTAGGCGTTGGCGTTGCGCATCCGGGCTGACAGCTCTGACAGCGGCATGGGGGCCGGTGCGGGCTTGGGGGTCAACAGGTCACTGAGCCACGCAGGGAGAGGGGCGGCAGGGGCCTCGTGAATGATCTCGTACGGCGCGCCGCCCACCACGCTGCCGGCCGCAACCACGTACCCGCCCCAAGCGCGGGTGTCGACCTTCCACCCCAGGCTGCCGCCCGTACTGCGTAGCGTCTTTCCCTCAGGAGCGGTGAAGTACAGGTGCTGTCCGCCACGGCGAGTACGCACCGTGTACGTCTCGGTCGGCAGCCGCTCCCCCGCGCGCTCGCACAGCACGGCGAACACGTCCAGGCCGTCCGCCATCCCCGCCCACTCCGGCGGCGCGGTGTCCGTCTCGTCCTTGGGGATGTCGAGGTCCACGACGACGAGCTGGGCGGGGCCGGTGGCGATGCCGACGTTGTACGAGGCTGCCTGCCAGCACGCGGTAATGTGCGCGGCGTCGAGGGTGGCGCGCTGCTCGGGGGTGCGGTGCCCCTCAGTGCACCGGCCGGAGCGGGGACAGTCACGCTCGGGGTGCCCGGCGGGCCGCTTGTCACCGGGCCGCAAGGGGAAGACGGGCCAACCGCGCTCAGCGGCGGCCAGTGCGGCGCACAGCAGCGCCGGGGCAAGGGTTGATGTCATGCTGGGGGTTCTCCTGTTTCTGCGAAGGGACGGAGAACCGGGGCGGTCGCGGTCTTTGGAGAGAGAGCGACCGCCCCGGGCGGATCTACTGGTTCTTGGTCTTGGCCCACTGGGCGTACTGCTGACGGACGTACTGACGCGGGTCGCCGTTCAGACGGTCGGGGGTGACTCCGTCGGCTTCCATCACGTGGCGGGCGGCGCGGGTTGCGAGGTCTGCCGCATCGTTGGTGTCGCCATCGTGGCCGAGTGCGATGCGGTCCAGGACGGCCGCTTTACGGAGCCAGAACTCCCGCCCGATGTCCTGGCCGAACGGCTTGTCGGTGGCGGCCTGGGCGGTCCGGCCGATCTCGCTGATGATGCTCGGGGCGGTCGCGTACGCCTCTTGCGCTGTCGGCCATGAATCCGAGTGCGGCCGGTGGTCGGCGGTGACGTACAGGCGGTCCTTCTCCGTGCCGCGTGAGGGGTAGCGGCGTACGGGGCCGGTGTCGAACAGGTCGTTCAGGGTGGTCGTGATGCGCTCGCTGTCGGCGGGGTCGCAGATGACGCGGATCTCGAACATGGATCAGATCTCCTTGGAGTTCTTGATGGCGGGCAGTTCGGGCAGCCCGGCCCGGGTGAGCTGGGCGGGGTCGAAGCCGGGCAGCGCCTCGCGGTGGATGAGCGCCTGGGCGAACTGCTCGGCGTAGGCAGCACCTGAGCGAGCGACTTCGATCTGTGCTCCGGCGCGCAGGGCTTCCACGCGCTCGACGTGGCCGTGTTCCTCGCGCCGTTCGACGGTGTGCCGCTGGTGTGCGAGGTGTTCGCGGCGATCGGTGCGCCAGTAGCGGGCCGCGATCCCGTACGCCGCGGCGGTGGCCACCGCCCACAGCAGCAGCGGCAGCGGCAGGCCGTCGGCGTATCCGGCGACCCCGGCCAGGGCGAGCGCGCCGGAGCTGGCGAACGCGGTCCCGGCGATCACCGGATCACCGGCCCGCCCCGCCGACGCGAAAGCGCCGGCCGCAGCAGCCCCAGCAACGAGCACGACCATCAAGGCCGCGTTGCCGACGCTGTGTTCAGCGCCGTTGGCGTTCCAGATCCGCCCCAGGATCAGCACCGTGGACGTGGCCACGGCGGGGGCCGCTTTCGGGGCGGCCAGGGCCAGCCAGTGGCGGGCGACGATCGGTTCGTTCATGGCATGCCCTCCTACAGATCGGGGAGTGCGTCAACGACGGCGCCCATGAGGCTGTTGACGGTGTCGGCGGCTCCGGTGGAGGCGAGGTAGAAGCCGAACATCATGGCGACGAACGCGCCGCCGTAGCCGACGACCTTGAAGCGGAGCATCACCGCCAGGGCGATGCCGAAGAACACGACGAGGGAGATGGTCAGACCCACGGGGGGGCCTCCTTCGCGGGTTGGGGTTAGCGGGTGCCGTCGCGGTGGATGCGGGCGGCGACGTTGAACAGGTGGCGGCCGATACGGATGCGCTTGCGGTCGCCGTGGCAGCGGCGGCAGGTCTTGCCGGGGCGGAGCTTGCCGCGCCGGTCTGTCTTGAGCGCGTATCCGAAGCCCTTGCACTTGCGGCAGTTGCCGAACGGGCTGGACGCACACAGCCCGATGTAACAGAGTGTGAATAGCAGGGTCAGCAGGCTAGCGGCGGCTGTGAGGGTCACGAGGGGTCTCCCAGGGCGGTTTCAGGGGTCGCCAGGGGCAGCCCGCTAGGTACTAGCAGGCTGATCAGGGCATATATGGGTTGCTAGCGGGGGTGCTAGACCTAGCGGGGTTGCCCGCTAGGTCTAGCGGCGGGGTGCGGCTAGCTCGCGTCCCGCTTTCCGTCACGCTCCGCAATCGCGGTGGTGAGCTTGGCGCGTTCGAAGCCGCGCCGGTTGGCGCCCTTGCCGTCCTCGGTCTTGCCCCACACCTGACCCGTGGGGACGCCGTACGGCTTGAGGGCGGAGGTGAGCTGTTCGGCTTCCCAGCCGCCGTAGACCTCCGGCCGCAGCTCCGCCAGCCGCGCGACGGCGACCTCGTTCCACACCTTCGGTTCCTCCGGTGCGACGACCGCCAGCAGGTCGCGCAGCAGGTCGTAGTTCGCCGCCGCGTCCGTCTCCGGGGCCTCCCCTGCCGCGTGACCGGTCAGGGTTCCGGCGTCCTCGCGGAGCTTGCGGGCCCGGGAGGCGATCGTCTCCGCGATGACCGCGTCCACGTACACCGAGCGGACGATGCGGGCGTCACTGCCTTCGCCGACGAAGTAGTGGATGCCCTTGTCTCCCCAGGCGAACATCGTGGCCCGCACCCCGCGCTTGTACGAGCCGGTGCCGAGGACCATGTCGTTCTCGATCTGGCCCATGACCTTCATGCAGAACCGGGTGGAGGCGTTCGCGCTGATCCCGGTCGGCAGGGACTTGGAGTCCGGCCGCTGGGTGGCCAGCAGCAGCGTGATCCCGGTGGCCGGCCCCCGCTTGACCAGGTCGGTGCAGATCTCCTCGAACTCCGCCCCGTACTTGGGGTGCTCGAACCACACCTGGCACTCATCCACCCCGATCACGATCGGGTGCAGACCCAGCTTCGGCTTGCTCGCCAGCTCGGAGGTGACCTTGGACTCCGGGCAGATGTCGCGGGGCAGTGAGCGGATCATCTTCGCCCGGCGGCGCAGTTCCTCCCGCAGGGCCCGCAGGTCCGCAATCGCGTACTCGATGTCCTCCTCGTCTTCCCCGGCGCGGTGGCGGTGGGAGCACTTCTCCCCCACCGGGTCCAGGTCGCCGGTGCCCTTGAGGTCGTAGGTGTGCAGCTCAGCGCGGGGGTCCAGGGCCGCGATGAGCAGCAGCAGACGCAGCAGGAACGTCTTGCCCATGCGGGGGATGGCCCCGACGATGCCCGCGATGTACATCAGCGAGAGGTTCACCCAGCGTCCGCGCTGGTCTGTGCCGAACGCGGTTGGCTTGAACAGGTCCACGGACCCGGACTTGGCCAGCGGCCAAACCGGCTGCTTGGCCTTGGACATGTCCTGATCCCCCACCCACAGCACGAGGCGTCCGGTGTGCTCGTCCGGCACCGCCTCCGGCCACACGCACCCAAGAGGCCGGCGCAGGCCGGAGGCCAGGCGGTCGCGGCGGTCCATCACGTCCGAGACGGTCACGCCGTAGGGCAGGTCTCCTTCCGCGCGCCAGCCGGGGCCGTCGCGGGTGATCGGCGCGGTGAACACGAACCCTTCCCGCCCCTTGGCCACAGCCTGGTTGATCTGCGAAATCGACAGGGCCGCCAGGGCGCGCAGCACGATGTCCGACGTGAGCTTCTGCGCCTTGGGCAGCTCCACCGCCCGGTTGATCACTGGTGCGTCCGGCGACTCACCCGCGTAGCCGAGTGCCATCAGCACCGCGCCAACCGAGACCGCCATCAGCCAGGTGGGGGCCAGCACGTACAGGGCAAGCGCCGCCCCCAGGCCGATGACCGAAGCCAGGACGACGACCAGCGTCCGCAGCCGTACCCGGCCGTCGCGCTGACGAGAGAGCTTGAGGTAGGTGGCCGCGTCCTCCTTCTGGACCATGGCCAGACGTACCGGCTCGCCCTCCTTGTCAGCCACCCATCGCATGGTGCCGCCGACGAACTTCGCCGCACCGCGCGGCGACTGGAGGGCGAGGCGGGCGGCGTAGGCCGGGGAACGGAAGGCGTGATACCCGGCCATGTGGCCGTAGTGCCGGGCCACCCAACCGGCAGCCGTCTTCAGCTCGTCGGTGGACTTCAGCCACTCGGGAACGACCTGGCGGCGCTTGGCCCCGGCCAGCCGCCCCAGGTAGCCGGGGCCCTTCTGCGTAGGGCCGTCCACCATGATGCGGGCGGTCGGATCACCCGACTCGGTGACGCTCTCGGGTGTCGGGTCGGGGGCGGTGGGGTCGGCCGACTCGCGGGCGGAGCGGGCCTTGTCCAGGTCCACCACTTCCGCGCCCGGGCTGGGCTCGGAGTCGGCGGCCATGTCGGCTTCGAGCCGGTTGAATAGTTCGCTTTCGTCGTCGTGATTCACTGCTGATTCCTTCCGGAAACGGGAGGGATTGAGAGGGGCCCGGGCGGCGCTTTGGTAGGCCGACCGTCCGGGCCCCGCTGGGCGAAGCTGCGCGTTCAGGCAGCGATTTGGGGTGCGCCGGCGCAGGCCACGCACATGCCGAGCGAGGTCGGGATGCGGTATCCGGCATCCCGCCGGCACTCCGGGCAGGTCTGTTGGGCGGCGTTCGCCTTGGCCAGCGCCGCCCACTTCGCGGGCGTCATCGGCCGGACCGGTTTGGCGTGGTCGATGCGGTACAGGTAGGCGACGCGGATCGGGCTGGTGCCCTTGCGCCAGTAGCGGCGGGAGTACCAGAGGACTTGGGCGGCCACGTCCTGGCCGCCTGGGCGCAAGCCGCGGTCGCGGAGTTGGCGGCGGGTGGCCAGACCGTCCGGGGCCATCCGCCATGGATAGGTCGGGAGGCCGTACCGCTCGCCGGTCGGGTCGTACAGGCGGTGGCGGGCGGCCATCACGTGATGCGGTGGTAGGCCGCGCGGCACGATGCGGCGTGCTCGTTCGCGTCGCGCCGGGTGAATGCCAGGATGTCGCCCCCGGGGTAGTCGGAGCGTTCCGCGCAGCCGTGGCACTTCCAGTGCGACGCCCTGCCGTAGGTCCTGCCGGTGATGTCCACGGCGGCGCCCACCTGGTTATGCAGCCGGATCAGCAGATCGGTCGGTTCAACCGGAGCCGTGTTCGGTGAGAGCTTCACAGCGTCGCTCCTTCCAAAGCACGGGCTGCAGGCCCGGCCACGCGTCCGGCGTCGCGCAGGTCCTGGTAGCGGGTGGAGACCCAGCCGGTCGACCAGCCGCACAGCTCGGCAGCCGCCCGCACCGGAAGCCCGCTATCAAACGCGGCCTGGACGATCTGCCGCGCCCGCTCCTCGGGCAGCTTCTCGGCAGCGGGTCCGGCGGCCAGCAGCGCGGCGCGTTCACGCTGCGTCCGCTCCTCGCGCTCCCGAAGCTCCCTCTCGTGTCGCTCAGCCGCCTCGCGTTCACGGCGTTCACGATCACGGATCTGCTGTTCACGCTCGCGTTCACGGCGTTCACGCGCCTCACGCTCCGCCCGCTCACTGGCCTCGATACGCTCCCTTTCCTCGCGCCGTGCCCGCTCCTCGCGTTCAGACTGCTCACGGGCGAGATGGGCCTCGTGCTCACGCTGTTCACGCGCCAGCATCGCGGCGTGCTCGCGCTCCTCCCGCGCTCGTCGGTCAGCCGCCTCACGGCGCTCGGCAGCCGCCCTCTCCCGCGCCTCGGCATCAGCCCGCTTGCGGGCGTCCAGCGCGGTTACAGCGGCGGCGATGGCCCGCCGGTAGGCAAGCCCCGTCTCCGCCGTGACGATCAACAGCAGCGGCGCCACCGCATGCACGGCCACACCGACCAGGTCTTTCCGCAGGGCTGAGTCCGCGACGTTCAAGGCCAGGGTCATGCCGCCGGTCATCCACCGCAGCGCGATGGGCCACCGGCCACCATGACCACCCAGCCCCGCAAGGACCGAGTCCAGGCGGACCACGATCACCACGGCGGCATCCACCACCAACGGCAGAATCGGCGCTGTCCAGTCCCACCTATCCGGCGTGTGCGCGGCCATCAGCGGCGTGACCGTCAGGATCGAGTAGAGCATCGCTCCACCGACGATCAGCCACGTACCGACCGATAGCGCCTTCTCGGCTGAACGGATCTGAACACTGTTCATCCCGCCACCCCCCAGCCTGTCCCCGAACGCCCGGCGCGGCGGCCGTTGACCGTGGCGCGTACCGGGACCAGGCCCTCGACGACGTACCAGCCGCCCCCGGATTCCTTGGCCACGTACATGGCCTCATCCGCCCGGCGCATGAGCGCGGGCAGAGTGCCGGTCAAGTCACCGTTGTTGCGGATGGCGCCGATGGAAGCGCCCAGCTCCACCCGCGCCCCGTCGAAGGTGAACGGCTCGCACAGCGTCTCGTGCAGGTCCTCAAGGGCCGATTGCAGATCCACGTGGTGCGCGGCCGTGACCACGGCGGCGAACTCATCCCCGCCCAGCCGTGCCGCGCATCCGCCCATACGGATCGCCCAGTCGTTCAGGCGCGCGGCGACGATGACCAGCCCGACATCCCCAGCCGCGTGACCGTGGGTGTCGTTCAGGGCCTTGAAGCCATCGAGGTCGATGACCACCACGGACGTGAGGCCCTTGCGCAGGTCGCCCCCGGCGCGGGTCTCGAAAGCCTCACGCCGCATCAGGCTCGTCAAAGGGTCGCGGCGTGCCTGTTCGATCCGGCGACGCAGCCGCAGGCTGTGCACGGACCATCCGGCCGCGAGCGGCAGGGCGGCGGCCAGGGCTGTCAGGGTCTGGCTCATGCCGCCGCCTCCCCGGCCTGGGCGGTGCGGCCGGCGGCGCGGGCGGCGCGCAGGAACGGCACCGTGCGGGTCAACGCGTCGGCGTACAGCGCGTCCCACGCGGCGACCTCGTCCCCGGCCTCCCCCTGCGCGGCCAGTTCCGCGATGACCTCGCGGGCCACCGCCTCACGGGCCGCCCGCTCCTCAGCGGACTCCAGGGTGAGCGGGCCACGGAACAAGTCGCGGTCCAGGCCCAGCGGCAGCTCGTCGAAGCCCAGCGCCAGTTCCGTGAACTCGATGTCGTTCAGCACGTGATGGTTGCCGATGTAGCTACGCATGTGGATCTCTCCTGAAGCGAAGGGACGGAGGGAACCGGGCGCGATCGCGGTCTTTGGAGAGAGACGACCAGCCCGGCGTGGAGCCCTGTGATTCCGGCTCCCCTCAACCCCGCCCGCACGAGACGGGCGGGGGAGGCAACCGGCCGCAGAACAAGCGCTGCGGACGCTGGCTAAGCCACGCGAGAAGCACCGGAGGCACTCCGGGACCCCCTCGCGCGGGTCATGCGGTGACGCTGTGGGCATGGCTGCCGGTGCCGGTCCAGCACGGGCAGCGCCTGCGTATGTAAGCGGGCCATGGCGGTCTCCGATCACGGAGAAGGGAACGCGAGAGCTTCGCCGGTGCCATGGCCATGGCATTCCGGTCCCGAGCCTCGCTGTATCGGGGCGCCCTATTCGCACTGCTCGGCGCCAGCAGAACGACCGCAAGCGGACCGGACCCCTCATGGGGACCAGCTCCGGCATCAACCACGGTCGTCGACGGTCATCACCCGGCCGTCGCGGGGACGGGGAGCCACCCCCGTCGAGTCTTTCGTCCACTGTTCAGTTCTCAACCAACGAACGCTTCCTTCGAACCCGTTTCACGGGGCCCTCCGGGCGCAGGTCCAGCGGTTTCGCGCGGCTCCGCCGGTACAGGCGGGCATAAAGCGAGAGACAGAAGCACTCAGCAAGAGGTCCTGTCCTCAACTCCTCTTGAGGAGTTGCCATGACTATGGCGGACTCGGGAGCGCTCGTCAACTCCTCTTGAGGACTTATGCTGAGATGGTCAACAACCAGGGATGGTGTGCTCCACATGGCGAAGCAGTACGAGCGGATCGCAGACGCCCTTCGGGCGCGCATCCGCGCAGGTGAACTGAAGCCGGGGCAGCGTCTGCCCGCAGAGACCTCGCTCGCGAAGGAGTACAAGACGAGCCTGCCGACCATGCGCGATGCGCTTAAGTTGCTGCTGGCCGAGGGTCTGATTGACAAGAAGCACGGGGTGGGGAACTTCGTGCGGAAGCCGCGCCAGCTCGTGCAGCGGGACAATGGCCGGCATCAGTGGGAGAAGGATCGCGCGCGGCTCACGGAGCACGAGCGGATGGAGACGGGAGCCACGGAGCATGACACGGGGCTGACCATCTCGGATCTCGTGTTTCGTGCTGACTACCGCGAGGTAGAGGCCAGCGAGGATCTGGCGAAGCACTTCGGCGTGCCAGTCGGCACTCGTCTACTGGCACGCGTCTACCGCACACACCACCGAGACGAGGACGCGCCCTTCAACGTTGCGCGCTCGTACCTCGTCTACGACATGATCGCGAGCAACCCAGATCTCCTCGACCCCTCGAAGGAGCCGTGGCCCGGCGGGACGCAGAATCAGTTGCACACCATCGGCATCGAGCTGGATCGCATCGTGGAGCACGTCACGGCACGCCCGCCCACCTTCGAAGAGACCGAAGAACTCGGGCTGCAAGGCGGTATCGCCGTAGTGGTACTGCGCAAGACTTCAATCGATACGGATGATCGCGTAGTGGAGGTATCGGAAGTGACGTTGCCCGGCGACCGCACAGAGCTGATCTTCACCACCCCGCTGGAAAGGTGGTGACCATGCCCAAGCTCATCACCGTCATCACGGCAGTCCACGGCCCAGGAGCGCACTACCTTCCTGACGCTTACAAATCCCTGCTCGCCCAAGACCTCCCAGACGGGTGGGGCTGGGAGTGGGTGATCCAGCAGGACGGCGAGACCGAGGACGTCGCGCCGTACGTCCCCGATGATCCGCGCGTGCACTTCGACCAGGGGCGCGCCGGCCGCGCTGCCATGGCGCGCACCATCGGGCTTTCACGGGCGCAAGGCGACTACGTCAAGGTTCTCGACGCTGACGACATGCTGACGCCAGGTTCTCTCGCGAGAGACCTGACTGCACTGCTGGATAATCCGGGCGTGAGTTGGGCAACGTCGCGTGTTCTCGACTACCTGCCGGACGGGTCCACCCTCGGGTTCGACCAGGACCCGCCGGAAGGAGTCATCGATAGGGGCGCGGTGCTGGACCACTGGAAGGCTCATGACTACCGCGCGCAGGTCCACCCGGCGACGCTGTTCATGCGGAGAGATCTTCTCCTGGCGCTGGGAGGGTGGATGGCTCTCCCTGCCTCGGAAGACACCGGGCTACTGCTTGCCCTGAATGCCGTGAGCCGCGGATGGTTCACTGCGGAGACCGGCTTGCTCTACCGGAAGTGGCCCGGCCAGGTGACGAACCAGGCCGCGCACGTGAGCCAAGGGGAGCGGGACGCGAGAATGGCCGTCATCGAAGCGCGCGCGTCAGTTCTCGCGAGCCTCGAAGGCTGGCGCTTCAACATGGACTGATCAGGACTCGGTCTCATGTCGAGTGCGCGGGAGGATGAGATCCCGCGCACCGTGGGCCTCGCCGTGGAAGTTTCCACTTACTCCAAGGTCTTGCCGCGCTGCCTCATGGAAGCTGTTGATCGCCTGAAACGCGGTTTTGTGCAGCTCGCGCCACTCATCCAACGTTCCCTCGGTCGTCCCCCTGGCGCGCCAGTCGATGGCGTGAGCCGCAGTGTTCAGCCGGTGGGCCGCTTCAATGACCCCATCCTCCGCGAGCAGCATGACCCGCTCGAAGGCGCGCCCGCGGCTGCCTTCGGCGTCGGCCAGCTCCATAGTCAGGTCTCGTTCGCTCCGCTCGATGCTGCGCATGTCCTTCCTGACCTCATAGAGGAGGACTGAAGAGTAGATGCAGGTCCGCACGCGGTCTATGTACTCCGCGTAGGCATCCAGCTTTCGCTCATCCCACCTGGTCAGCATGGTGTACTGCGTGCGCTGACGTTCCATCCGATGGTTGGTGAAGTGGGTCGCTAGCCCACCCAGCAACACAGCAGCGATGGTGACGAGCTGCCCCACGATGTCCATCGATCCCCCAACTACGGCCCCAGACCCAGCAGGGATCATAGATGGAACATGAAGAGCGATCAGAAAAACGACAGACAGGTTCATCCGAGGCGCGACTGTGGGGGGTTGAGCCTCGCGTCCTCCTCCGGCTCGCTTGCAGCACGACAAAGGACCCGGACGAAGTGTCCGGGTCCCTGCTCGACCAAGAACTGAGCCAGTGGACAGGCCATACCTCTACGGACCTCCCTCTACACGTTTCCGGCTTTCAATTGCGATCGCTTCGAGCCCTGGAGGGAGCAACTGAATAAAGTGAGATGCCTTACCCCAGCTGCGGAAAGAGACGAGACCTCGAATCACTCTAGAGGAGAGTTCCTCATCACCAGCCGAAGCTGCAATTGTTACGAATTCCGCCACCTCACGCTCAGTGACTACCTCGACCAACGACTGAATCAATCCCTCCCGAACATCCCACATCTCTTTTTTCCCCAGTAACTGATAGAGATCCCATCGATACTTACTGGAGTGACCACTTCCGTAACGAGCAACAAGCATGGGAACTCCCTCTGGACAACCTAGCGAGAGGAATTCTCGAATTAACAGCAGAACAGCATTCGAAGAATCAGGCCAAACATCGTCAGAATTCCAAGTGTTTCCCACTTTCCAGTCATGGCCTCCTTTATGTAGCGAGACGAAGAGCTCGGCTATTTCCGCTAGGGGCCTTTCATCTCGAACGACCCTGACCAAGGTAGCTGCATAACCAGTGGCACCAGCCCGCATCATCAAGTCAGCAAGTTGACATACGTCGAAGATGGGTCGCACTCTGGCGAACGCACCCACGAAAAACTTCCCCTCTGCCGGAAACCATCCATCGTCCGATAAGGGCGGAAGCAGGGAAGCCAAAGCTGGAACACGAGAGGGGGGCAACCGTTCAGCCAACCCCTCCAGCAGTCCTTTGGCGAAGTTAACCCAATTGCGCTCCTTTAGCTTGCTTAAAATTTCAATGATGGTTTCCGGTGGCCGATTTTCAGCCAGCTCAACAACGGGAGTTACATCACCCGAAGCGCTAGCTTCCTCAAGGGCTCGAAGTATGGGATCTTTAGAGTAAGTTTCAGTGACCGCTTCCACAAATGGTTCCTCTGCCGCAACCCAGAGAGCAATAAACCGTGAACTTTCGGCATCCTCTCCGGGACTACTAATAGCCTGACTGGCCAAAACGCGAACGAGGCTGTCCAATTGCTTGACCGTAGGCCAGCGCCGCCCAGAGAGGATTTGTGAGACCAGATCTCTGTTCATAGTCGCACTGAGATCGTCTCGCTTTAGTACCTCGGTGCTTATGCTGCGAACACCCGGGATGTCAGCTAGGCGATAGAGCCTGTGTAGCTCAATGAGCACGTCACGTCTTGGACCTGGAGGTATCTGGTCCGTTCCGGGTAGGGAGACCCCCCGAGCACCTCTAGTGGGCATGCGTCTTACCCCGTCTGTAAGTGTCAGCAAGTGTCATCAGGTGTCCAACACACTAGATGAACCAAAGGCTCTGAGCTGCGCGAACGACCAGTCTCGTCTTGAAGCTGTCACCGGGCTGCCAGCTACTCCCCGCGTCGCCAGTCAATGGAGATGCAGTCGCGGGCCCTCCACAGAGCGGGCTCCCCCACGCCGCGCGCTGCGAGCCGACCAACTGGAGGACAGGTGACAGAACAGCGCCCGAGTGAGCGCCACGAGATGGGACGTCGGACGATAGGGATGCAACTGCTTCTCGCAACCCTTGGCGGGGTTTGCTCTGCGGCCGGCAAGCGAGCCTTGGAATGGTGGCTAGGTTGGTGGGGCGGAGACTGAGTCTGCCGCTCGGCGCAGCTGACACCCCAGGCAATGGAAGCCTCTTCGTGTGAGGGGCGTGTGAATCAGAGAAGCGCACGCCCCTTGCACGGCTTCTTCGCAGGTCGGAGCCATTGGCAGGGTCTCAGTGAGCGTGCCCTCCGGAGCCGTGTGCGCAGGTTCGAATCCTGCCGGGGGCACTTCGCAGGAAGTGCCCAAAGACCCCGCCATCAGCGGTTTCGCTGAGAACGGGGTCTTCGCGTATGCGCAGCCGTACGCCGCCCGGAGCCGGTGCATGAAGACCGTGCGGCCCAGGTGCGGGACGGGTCGGGAGCGGTTCCCCAGTCGGTCGCCAAAAACTGCGAGACCGCTGCGGGGTTGGTCGGGCCGACGGTCGGACCGTCGTGGGGCGGCATCGCGGCCGCAGCGGCCGTGATCAGCGCCCGCAAGCTGGTCCCGGCCGGTTCAGACCGTCTTGATCGCGCCTCCGTCGATGATGTGGTCCGCGCCGGTGACACTGCCCGCGAGGGGGGAGGCGAGGTAGGTGACGAGGGTGGCGACCTCGTCGGGGCGGACCAGCCTGCCGGTCACCATTCCCATGGCGGCCGGGAGTTGCGCCAGGAGCTCGTCCTGCTTCACGCCCATCGACTTGGCCAGCTCGGCTCCGTAACCGTCGGGGCTTTCCCACAGGTCGGTGCGGACGGGGCCGGGCGAGACCGTGTTGACGCGTATGCCGCGGGGGCCGAACTCCTCCGCCAGCGCCTTGCCGAACGCGGTCAGTGCCGCCTTCGCGGTGGTGTAGGTGATGGGGCCGGCGTGCGGTGTCCGGGCTCCGTTGGAGGAGATGTTGACGATGGAGCCGCCGGTGTCCGCGAGGTGGGGCAGTGCCGCCCGGGTGGTACGGACCGCGGCGAGGAAGTTCAGGTCGAACGCGTCGTGCCACTGCTGGTCGGTGAAGGTGAGGAAGCCGCCCGTCTGGCCCTCGCCGGCATCACCGCCCCCCACGTTGTTGACCAGGAGGTCCAGCCTGCCGAGTTCGGCCCGGGCCTCGGCGATGAGGCGGGCGGGACCGTCGGGGGTGGAGAGGTCCACGGGTACGCCGATCGCGCCGGTGGCCTTGAGCTCCGGTGTGATCACCCGCGCTGCGGCCACCACCCGCACGCCCTCGCCGACCAGTGCGGAGACGGTGGCGAGGCCGATGCCCCGGCTCGCGCCGGTCACGACAGCCGCCTTGCCGGTCAGTTGCAGGTCCATGGGCACTCCTCTTCGGAAATGAAACATTGAAGATGCTGGAAGCATAGAAGTTGCTACACCCTTGTTGCAAGTAATAGGTGAGTGGCTACTTTGACGTAGTCTTGCGGGGTGGAAGAGGGAAGGAGCTCCGTGGAACGCAAGAGTCAGCAGCGGCCGCTGCGCGCGGACGCCGAGCGGACCGTCAGGGTGATCCTGGAGGCTGCCGAACGCGTCCTCGGCGCCAATCCGGCGGCGACCATGGAACAGATCGCGGAGGCCGCGGGTGTCGCGCGGACGACTGTGCACCGCCGGTTCACCAGCCGCGAGGCTCTGGTGGATGCCCTGGCGGCATGGGCGACGCGGCAGTTCCACGAAGCCGTGACGAGCGCCCACCCCGACAGCGCCCCGCCGCTGGTGGCCCTCTACCAGGCGACGGCCAACGTCCTCCGGGTCAAGATCGGCTGGGGGTTCGCGATGAGCAGGACGGCCCCGGAGGACCCGGAGGTGGCACGGGCGCACGCCGATGTGCTCGACCAGTGCGACCGTCTGTTCCGGCGGGTGCGCGAAGCCGGCGTCCTACGGCCCGATACGGACCTGGTGTGGGCCCGCCGCGTCTACTACGCCCTCATTCACGAAGCCGCTCTCGATCGGTCCGAGAAAGCCGGTGACGACACCGGCGATGTCGACGCGTTGGCGACCCGCGTGGTCGACACGCTGTTGCGTGGCATCGGGCGGCAGGGCGAGGGCGGCTTCCTCGGTCCTTGACGGTCCTTACGACTCCTAACAAAAAGAGGTTTCTGGACCTCCAGGAATGACGGTGTGTCAGTTCTCGTTGATGCTGGCCGAAGGGGGTGCGAGCCAGTCGAGACGAGGAAGACCGCTGCCAGACCGTGGGAGATGGACGACGAGTTGTGGGCGCGCATCGAGCCGCTGCTGCCGGTCGTCCCGCGTAATCCGCGGCGTCCAGGTCGTAAGCGTCTGGATAGTCGCAAGGTGCTGTGCCGGATCCTGTTCGTGCTGTACACCGGGATCCGCCGGGAGTTTCTGCCCCAGGAGCTGGGCTTCGGCTCGGGGATGACCTGCTGGCGACGGCTGCGGGACTGGAACGAGGCCGGGGTCTGGCAGCACCTGCACGAGCTGCTGCTGTCCGAGCTGCGCGCCGCAGACCTACTCGACTTCTCCCGCCCAGCGGTCGACTCCAGCCATATCCGCGCGATGAAGGGCGGGCCGGCCACCGGTCCGTCCCCGGTGGACCGGGGCAAGGCCGGCAGCAAGCACCACCTGATCGTCGAGGCGCACGGCATCCCGCTCGCGGCAATCACCACTGGCGGCAACCGCAACGACGTCACCCGACTGATCCCGCTGATCCGGGCCGTCCCGCCGAGCCGCGGCAAGCGCGGCCAGCCACTGCGCCGCCCCAAACACCTGTACGCCGACCGCGGCTATGACCACGAGGTCTACCGGGACAAGGTCCGCCGGTTCCAGATCACCCCGCACCTCGCCCGGCGCGGCACCGGGCACGGCTCCGGCCTGGGCGTGTACCGCTGGGTCGTGGAAGGAACAATCGCGCTGCTGCACTGGTTCCGCCGCCTGCGCATTCGCTGGGAGATCCGCGACGACATCCACCACGCGTTCGTCACCCTCGGCTGCGCCGTCATCTGCTGGCGACCACTGCGCACCGCACTCTGTGGAGCGCAAGGGCGAGCGATCGCCCCAGGGGGGTCTGCTCGATGCGTCAGAACGCATTCGTAGCAGTCGGGCCTGCGCAGCCTCACATCCGGGATCTCAGTACGTCGACCTCGCAGCCCGGCGCGAACGGGTCGAAGCCGTGCTCGATCAGCCAGCGAACCGCCAGCAGGCTTCGCAACGACCACCACGCGTGGATCACATCAAGGTCAATGTCGGTGCCATAGCCGGCGATGACGTCGTCGAGGTGCTCCTCGTGTCCGAGCGTGAAGGTGGCGAGGTCGTACAGGGCATCACCCTGACCCGCCTCGGACCAGTCGATGACGCCCGTGACCTCGTCGCCGTCGACGAAGACGTGCGCGATCTGCAGGTCGCCGTGCGTGAACGCCGGAGTCCACGGCCGGAGCGCGGCCTCGGCGACCTGGCGGTTTCGGGTGACCAGGTCAGCGGGCAGGAAGCCGTTCGTCACGAGCAGCTCGCACTCGTCGTCGAGTTCCGCCGCCAGCGCGACGATGCTCCGGCCGGCCCGGCCCGGTCGGGCCGGCAGCGGCGCATCGTGCAGCTTCCGGATGGCGGCGCCCGCCGCGGCCCACGCCGCCGGCGACCCGGTCGACGGCCCGCCCAGGCGCCCAAGCGTCGTCCCCGGGAGTGCGGCGATCGCGAGCACGGACGGCTTGCGCCACAGGACCTCCGGGGTCGGGACCGGCGCGAGGGACATCGCCTCGACCTCGGCATCGATGCGCGCCTGATCGGCGTCCACCTTCAGGAACACGTCGCCGACGCGCAGGGTCGCGCGCTCGGAATGGGCGACAACGACTTTGACCTCATCCATGGGCGACCAGTATTCCGGGGATGATCGCCGACGTCGCCGGGTTTATCCCGTGCGATTACGCGACTGACCGCATCCCGATACCCAGCGGCCTCGTGCGCGACACCGGCCCCTGACCAGGTCAAGTCCACCACTTTTGTTAGGAGTCCTTAGTCGTTCTTGGCCGTTCTTGGCCGTTCTTGACGGTCCTCAGGCGGTGGCGGTGGCCGGGTCGCTCACCCCCGGGGCTCCGGTCTCCACGTGGCCGGCGAAGCGGCGCAGGAAGACGGCGTCCGTGTCGGAGACCACCGACACGTCGTACCAGCGCTTGGTGGCGCGCAGGTCCACCGTGTGCGCCACCGCGGCGCCCGCGCGCACCGTGAAGGTCTGCGGCTGCCCGCCGTAGGCGTTGGTGACGGAGAGGTGGGCGGTCGTGGCGCCCGCCGGGTTGGTCAGGGTCAGGTCGAGGTTCCCGGTCGTCGCGTTGTGGCGGGCCGTCACCTCGGGGCAGGCGGTCTTGGCGGGGCTCTTGAAGGTGCGCAGGAAGCCGTTCGGGCCGTGGACCGTGAGGTGGTGCACGCCCTTGGAGTACGCCGAGTTCCAGGTGTCGGAGACCTTCTTGCCGGCTTCCGCGGTGTACGTCCAGGGGGCGTCGGTGCGGTTCGCCGACGTCACGTAGAACTGCGCTCCGGCCGCGGCGCCCGGACCGAAGGTCAGGGCGATCCGGCCGTCGGCCGTGTTCACCGCGGCGTCCACGTACGGGGCGTACGGCAGCGGGCGGGCCGGGCGCGTGCCCGGCTCCTGCTTGGGCATGGCGCCGACCGCCGGCGCGGTGGGCCGGTAGTCGGGGTGGCGTTCGCGGTCCGGTGGCTCGTACGCGGCGGTGCCGGGCAGTTCGGCGGGGCGCGGGTCGGCCGTACCGAAGTCGAAGGCCGAGGTGAGGTCGCCGCAGATCGCGCGGCGCCACGGGGAGATGTTCGGCTCGTTCACGCCGAAGCGGCGCTCCATGAAGCGGATGATCGAGGTGTGGTCGAAGACCTCGGAGCAGACGTAACCGCCGGTGCTCCAGGGCGAGACGACGAGCATCGGGACACGCGGTCCGAGGCCGTAGTTGCCCGCCGCGTACGACGTGCCGCCCGCGTAGAGCTCGGTGGTGGTGTCGGCGGTGGACTTGCCCTGGGAGGGGGAGGCCGGCGGGTACGGGGGCACGACGTGGTCGAAGAAGCCGTCGTTCTCGTCGTACGTGATGAACAGGGCCGTCCTGCTCCACACCTCCGGGTCGGACGTCAGCGCGTCCAGGACCTGCGCGATGTACCAGGCGCCGTAGTTCGAGGGGAAGTTGGAGTGCTCGGTGAAGGCTTCCGGGGCGGCGATCCAGGAGATCTGCGGGAGCTTGCCGGCCAGCACGTCGGCCTTCAGGTCGTCGAGGTAGCCGTCGCCGTTCTTGACGCTGGTGCCGGTGCGGGCCTTGTCGTAGAGCGGGTCGCCGGGCCTGGCGTTGCGGTACTGGTTGAAGTAGAGGAGGGAGTTGTCCCCGTAGTTGCCGCGGTAGGCGTCGTTGATCCAGCCCCAGTGGCCCGCGGCGTCCAGGCCGTCCCCGGTGTCCTGGTAGATCTTCCAGGAGATCCCGGACTTCTCCAGGCGTTCGGGGTACGTCGTCCAGCCGTACCCCGCCTCCTCGTTGCCGAGGACGGGGCCGCCGCCGGTGCCGTCGTTGCCGGTGTGACCCGTCCACATGTAGTAGCGGTTCGGGTCGGTGGCTCCGACGAACGAGCAGTGGTACGCGTCGCAGACGGTGAACCTGTCGGCGAGGGCGTAGTGGAACGGGATGTCCTCGCGCGTCAGGTACGCCATGGTGGTGGGGGTCTTGGCCGGCACCCACTGGTCGTACCTGCCCTGGTTGATCGCCTTGTGGCCGCCCGCCCAGTCGTGGTTGAGGCCCTGGAGGAACTGCATCCCCAGATCGTCGGCCGTCGGGTGGAACGGCAGCGTCACCTTCTTGTTGCCGTCCGCCTGGTGCCAGACCGGCTTGCCGCTCGGCAGCGTCACCGGGCGCGGGTCCCCGAAGCCCCGTACGCCCTTCAGCGCGCCGAAGTAGTGGTCGAAGGAACGGTTCTCCTGCATCAGGACGACGATGTGGCCGACGTCCTGGAGGGTGCCGGAGCGGCGGGCGGCCGGGATGGCCGCGGCGCGGTCGATGCTGCTCGACAGGGCGGCGAAGCCCGCGGTCGCCCCCGCGATCTGGAGGAAGCGGCGCCGGTGGAGATCTGGCATGAGTGCGGGGTCTCCTGGGGTGTGGGGGGACGGGAGCGAAGAGAATGTTCCAAGAGGACCGGGGGGAAGGGAAGAGGGCGTGTCGTCGCCGTGAAAAGCGGCGGTACACGTCGCCAACGCGAAAACGCGGGCCGGACGGCCGGGCCGGTCAGGAGGTGGCTGGTGCGCCCGGTACCGCGTCACCGCACCGGCGCCGCGGGGGCAGTGAGCCCCGCCGGTCCGGTTGGTGCAGACTCGACAGCAGGGCGGGCCTGCGGGCAGACGGTGCAGGCAGGCGCCGCGACCGGCACGCACGGACACACGAGGGGACCATCGAATGATCATCTTTGGCAGCAAGGGCTACCTCTACCAACTGGCGATGCTCACGCTGGTGTGCGGGCGCTGCGGCAATCCGGCGGCGCACACGCTCAAGAAGCGCGTCAACAAGTTCACGCTGTTCTTCGTGCCGCTGTTCCCGTTCTCCACGAAGTACACGACGCAGTGCACTTTCTGCGGCGCCGAGCAGCAGGTCTCCAAGGAGCAGACGGAGCAGCTCCAGGCGCAGGGCGGCGACGGTCGCGGCGGGCAGGGGCACGGCAGCGGTTACGGGCAGGCGCCCCAGCAGCATCCCGGGCAGAACCCCTACCAGCGCTGAGCACGCAGAGTGACAGATTGCGATCAATGGGTGGCGAAATTAGTGTGATCCGGGCGAGTCGAGGAGCCGGTTCGTCACGGACCGGATCCCCTGCCGCCCTTCGCCGTGGCGAAGACCTCCCACCCCTCAGGAGCCAGCATGCACATGCCCCTGCTCCCCCGGTCCCCGCTGTTCAGGTCCGCGCTCCCCCGGACGCCGCTCCCCCGGACGCCGCTCTCCAGGTCCCCGCTCTCCCGGCTCGGCCTCTACGCCGCCGCCGGCGCCGTCGCCGCGCTCGCCGCCGCGGGCCCGGCGCTCGCCGCCGCGGACCCCGGCCGGCACCCGGAGCCCCAGACCGGAAGTTCCCCCACGCACAAGGGGCGCGTCACCGCCAAGTCGGGGCTGCTGCTGCGCGACAAGCCCACCCGCAGCAGCAAGGTCATCGGCAGCAGGCCCTACGGCGCGGTCGTCCGCATCTTCTGCGGGGCCCACGGCGAGAACGTGCACGGCGACAGCCACTGGTACCTGCTCACCGACGGCACCTGGGCCTGGGGCTCGGCGCGCTACATCGCGAACACCGGGCCCGCCCCGCGCACGTGCTGAAGCCCACGTGCCGAACCCTCCGCACCCGTACTGACGCCCCCACGGCCAGGCGGCCCTCCGTCCCCGTCCGCGCCCCGAGGAGCCCGGCCCCCGCCCCGGCGGGTCCCTCGGGCGCGAGCAGCCGGCCGCAGTCACCGGCCGGAACCCCTTGACATATACGGACATACGGCCCGCTTGCTTGCTACGTTGCCTGACATGACCGCAACGACGGTGGACGCTCCCCCGCCCGACGTACGCCTCCCCAAGCGGCGCGGCGTCGAACTCTCGCTCCTCGTCTGCGCCGTCCTCATCGCCGTGTACGGCTACATCGCCGTCGGCCTCACCCAGGGCGGCGTCGTGCCGCCCGGCGCCGCCGGTTACGGCGCCGGTCTCGGCGCCCTCGCGCTCCTCGCCCATCTCGCCGTCCGCTTCCGCGCCCCGTACGCAGACCCGCTGCTCCTGCCCATCGGGGTCCTCCTCAACGGCCTCGGCCTGGTCCTCATCTACCGTCTCGACCTGGAGACCCCCAGGGACCAGGCGGCCCCCACCCAGCTCATCTGGTCCACCCTCGGCGTCGCGCTCTTCATCGGTGTCGTGATCCTGCTGCGCGACCACCGCGTCCTCCAGCGGTACGCCTACCTCTCGGTCGCCGCCGCCCTCGTCCTGATGATCGTGCCGATCTTCTTCCCGGCCATCAACGGCGCGAAGATCTGGATCCGCGTCGGCGGCTTCTCCTTCCAGCCCGGCGAGTTCGCGAAGATCCTGCTCGCCGTCTTCTTCGCCGCCTACCTCGCCGGGAACCGCAACGCCCTCGCCTACACCGGCCGCAGGATCTGGAAGCTCCAGCTCCCCACCGGCCGCGTGCTGGGCCCGATCGTCGCGATCTGGCTGCTCAGCGTCGGCGTACTCGTCCTGGAGCGCGACCTCGGCACCTCGCTGCTCTTCTTCGGACTCTTCGTGATCATGCTGTACGTCGCGACCGGCCGCACCGGCTGGATCGCCGTCGGCCTGCTCCTCGCGGCGGTCGGCGCCTTCGTCGTCGGCTCGCTCGAACCGCACGTCCACAGCCGCGTCCAGGACTGGCTGCACCCCTTCGCGTCCATCGAGGCGGGCCGGGGAGCGAGCCAGCTCGCCCAGTCGCTCTTCGCCTTCGCGGCCGGCGGCATGCTCGGCACGGGGCTCGGCGCCGGCGACTCCGTCCTCATCGGCTTCGCCGCCAAGTCCGACTTCATCCTGGCGACGGCGGGCGAGGAGCTCGGCCTGTCCGGGCTCACCGCGATCTTCCTGCTGTACTCCCTGCTCGTCGCCCGCGGCTACCGGGCGGGCCTCGCGCTGCGCGACCCGTTCGGGCGGCTGCTCTCGATCGGCCTCGCCTCGATCCTCGCCCTCCAGGTGTTCGTCATCGCGGGCGGTGTGATGGGGCTGATCCCGCTGACCGGCATGGCGATGCCGTTCCTCGCACAGGGCGGCTCGTCCGTCGTCACCAACTGGATCATCGTGGCGCTGCTGATCCGGGTCAGCGACTCGGCCCGCCGCCCGCCGCCGGAACACGTCGAGACCGGCGTCATCGCGACCGTCGTGGAGGACGACCAGTGATCCGCTACATCCGCCGCGCGGCCGGACTGTGCCTGCTGCTGCTCGTCGCGCTGCTGCTGAACGCCGCCCGCGTCCAGGTCTTCCAGGCCGAGTCGCTGAACGACGATCCGGCCAACCGGCGCCAGACCATCGTCCGTTACAGCCAGCCGCGCGGCGACATCGTCGTGGACGGGAAGCCGGTCACCGGCTCCCGGGACAGCGGCGAGCAGCTGCGGTACGAAAGAACGTACCGGCACGGTCCGCTGTACGCGCCCGTCACCGGCTACGCCTCCCAGACGTACGGCACGACCCTCGTCGAGAACGCCGCGGACGACGTCCTCTCCGGCACCGACCCGATGCTCGCCCCGCTCCCCCTGTGGAACGAGGTCACGCGCGCGCAGCAGCCCGGCGGCGACGCCGTCACCACCATCAGGGGCGCGGTCCAGCGGGCGGCGTACGACGGACTCGCCGGCCGGAAGGGCGCCGTCGCGGCGATCGAGCCCTCGACGGGGAAGATCCTGGGGCTGGTCAGCAGCCCGTCGTACGATCCCGAGCGGATCGCCGGGACCGGGAAGGCGGTCACGGACGCGTGGGCGCGGCTGACCGGCGCGTCGAGTCAGCCGATGCTCAACCGGGCCATCCGGCAGACGTACCCGCCGGGATCCACCTTCAAGATCGTGACGGCGGCCGCGGCGCTCGAGTCGGGCGTGGTGGAGGACGTCGACGCTCCGACGGGGACGCCCGATCCGTACGTCCTGCCCGGCACCGCCACCACGCTCCCCAACGAGGCGCGCGGCTGCCGCGACGCGTCGCTGGAGTACGCGATCCGGGTCTCCTGCAACACGGTGATGGCGGAGCTGGGCGTGCGGACGGGGCTGGCGGGGATGCTGGACACCGTGCGGAAGTTCGGCTTCAACGACGACGGGCTGAAGATTCCGTCCGGGGTGTCCCGGAGCAACTTCGACACCAGCATGAGCGACGACCAGCTCGCGCTCTCCTCCATCGGCCAGTACGACACGACGGCGACGCCGCTCCAGATGGCGATGGTCGCCGCGGCCGTCGCCAACGACGGTGACCTCAAGTACCCCTACCTGGTGGACAGGACGACCCGGGCGGACGGCGACGTCGTCTCGCGGACCCGCCAGAAGTCCCTGCACCAGGCGGTGAGCCCGGCCACCGCCCTGCGGCTCCAGCGGATGATGGTCGACGTCGTGGAGAAGGGGACGGGCACGAACGCCGCCGTCCCGGGGGTGACGGTGGGCGGCAAGACGGGCACGGCGCAGCACGGTGTCGACAACACGGGTACGCCGTACGCCTGGTTCATCTCCTGGGCGCAGGAGGAGGGCGAGAGCCGGCCCGCGGTCGCGGTGGCGGTGGTCGTGGAGGACGCGTCGGCGGACCGCGCCGACATCAGCGGCGGGGGAAGCGCGGCGCCGATCGCGCGGGCGGTGATGCGGGCGGCGCTGGACGGCTGACGGGCCGTCATGTCTCGCTGTGCGGAACGGTCGGGGCGGGAGCGCCGTACGCGCTTATCGTGCGGCCATGACTACCGACTCCGCCGCCCCCGCCGCGTACGAACTCGCCCAAGTGAACATCGCCCGGCTCAAGTTCCCGCTGGACTCCCCGGAGCTGAAGGACTTCGTGGACGCCCTGGACCCCGTGAACGCGGTGGCCGACGGCGCCGACGGCTTCAGATGGCGGCTGCAGAGCGAGACGGGCAACGCGACGGACGTGCCGGTGTTCGGGGACGCGTGGCTGATCCTGAACATGACGGTGTGGCGCGACACCGATGCCCTGACCGCCTTCATGTACCAGGGGCAGCACCGGGAGCTGCTCGCCCGGCGCCACGAGTGGTTCGAGCGCGTGAAGGAGGCGATGACGGCACTGTGGTGGGTGGAGGCGGGGAACCGCCCGACGGTGGCGGACGCCGAGAAGGCGCTCCTGCGCCTGCGCGAGCAGGGCCCGACGCCGGAGGCCTTCACCCTGCGTACGACGTTCCCGCCCCCCGGCGGCGCGGCCGCGTGATCAGCCGGCCTTCCGCCTGGTCTCTTCCCGGACCTTGACGGTGATCTCGGCGATCTCGGCGAGGTCCACGGACTCGGGGTCCTGCTGGGAGATCTCGGGGGTGACGACGGCCACCGAGGCGCCCGTGTTCCCGTCGGCCCAGGCGCACATCGGCATGGTGAAGCCGGCGCCGTTCTGCGTCGAGGTCAGGACCTGGCAGCTCAGCGTGAGGGAGGTGCCCGCCGGCTCGATCTCCTCGGCGGGCACGGCCGGCGTCGCGCCCCGGCCGTCCTCCGCGCCTTCCAGCATCTTCCTGCGCATCTCGTCGGGATCCTTGAACTGGCCGTACAGGCCCGAGATCACCAGCACACTCGGCCCGGTCGGGGGCCCGGAGGTGTACTGGCCGACGGCGGGCTTCGGATCGCGGACCTCCGGGTCGTACGTCCCCTCCAGGGCTTTCTCGCCCTCGGTCCCCGACATGTCCTGGGCCAGCTTGTACTCGCCGTCGAGCAGGGTCTTCGGCACGGTGAGCTCGTACTCGGCCTCGGGGAAGCCGGCCCCGGAGGCCACGGCTCCGGCTGCGGACAGCTGCTTCGCCGTGAATCCGAGGGCGCCGAGCGCGACCAGCGA
Organism: Streptomyces sp. NPDC003016; assembly: GCF_053591455.1. Lineage (NCBI taxonomy): Bacteria > Bacillati > Actinomycetota > Actinomycetes > Kitasatosporales > Streptomycetaceae > Streptomyces > Streptomyces sp. NPDC003016. The sequence continues at coordinate 197,997 of NZ_JBSFTV010000002.1, read as the reverse complement.
GACCGCGACGATGCCGATCACCATGCCGGTGCGGTTCTTGCGCGGCGGGGGCGGCCCCAGGGGCGGCCGGCCCCAGCCGCCCTGCCCCGGGTACGGCTGCTGCTGCGGGTAGGGCTGCTGTTCCTGTCCCGCGTACTGCGGCTGCGGGGGCTGCCCGCCGTACGGATTCAGCGGCTGCGGGGGCCCGTACGGGCCGGGTGGCTGCTGGGGCGAGGGCGGCATGCTCATGACCGCACGTTACTTCCCCCCTGCGCACACGAATCGCCCCGGCCCCCTCGTCGTCCCAGCGCCTCCCGCCGCCCCGTCCACTCCTTGGGCATCGCGCCGACTCCCGTACGGGCGCCGGCGGTTGCCCCGGTGATCGCGCACGTCGTGCCGGCGCCCCCGAGCCCCTCCGCCGCGCACCGACCCGTCGCGGACCGGCCCCCCGGGCGTACGTTCCGCCGCCTCCGGGACCCCCACCGCCGCCCCGCCACCGTGCCGGCCGGGCGCCCGGCCGGCGGCTTCCCCGCCCGCCCTTCGCACCCCTGTGTCCCTTTGCGGGAGGGGTGATCGGCAGGATCACCCCTCGGCGAACGAGCGGCCGGCGAGGCGGCCAACAAGTCCTGCGCGGGGGATTGACGGGCTTGCTGACAAGCAGTCTCATAAGAGGCGAGCACGGCTGTGACCGCCAGTAACCCACCCGTGAGGTGCCCCCGCCATGACCACAGTGACCGAACGCGACGCACTCAGGGACGCACTCGGCCTCCTCAAGGACCGTGAGCAGGTCGCCGAGCGCCTGCTGGAGTCGTCCGCCAAGCACTCCTTCGACCCCGAGACGGAACTCGACTGGGACGCCCCCGTCGAGGAGGGCAAGTGGTTCTGGCCGCCCGAGCTCGTATCGCTCTACGACACTCCGCTCTGGCGGAAGATGTCCGAGGAGCAGCGCATGGACCTGGCCAGGCACGAGGCCGCGTCGCTGGCCTCCCTCGGCATCTGGTTCGAGATCATCCTCATGCAGCTGCTGGTCAGGCACATCTACGACAAGTCCGTGACCAGCAACCACGTGCGCTACGCGCTCACCGAGATAGCCGACGAGTGCCGGCACTCGATGATGTTCGCCAAGATGATCCAGAAGGGGGGCGCGCCCGCCTACCCGGTGCCGCGCTTCTACCACAACCTCGCACGCGTCCTGAAGACCGTCTCGACGACGCCGGGTTCGTTCGCGGCCACGCTGCTCGGCGAGGAGATCCTCGACTGGATGCAGCGGCTGACGTTCCCGGACGAGCGCGTCCAGACCCTCGTGCGCGGCGTGACCCGCATCCACGTGGTCGAGGAGGCGCGCCACGTCCGGTACGCCCGCGAGGAGCTGCGCCGCCAGATGGTGACCGCGCCCGCGTGGGAGCGCGAGCTCACCCGGGTCAGCTGCGGCGAGGCGGCCCGGGTCTTCTCGACGTGCTTCGTCAACCCGCAGGTGTACGAGAACGTCGGCCTCGACCGCCGCCAGGCCGTCGCCCAGGTCAAGGCGAGCGGCCACCGCAGGGAGGTCATGCAGAACGGCGCGAAGCGGCTCACCGACTTCCTGGACGACATCGGCGTGCTCCAGGGCGTCGGCCGCCGGCTCTGGAAGAGCTCGGGACTCCTCGCGTAAACGGGCACATACGGGGCTACGCTGCGGACATGACCCCGGCAGCAGCCACCCCCGCGTACCGCAGGCTCAGCGTCGAGGAGCGTCGCAGCCAGCTCCTGGGCGCCGCCCTGTCGCTCTTCGCGCACCGGGCGCCCGAGGAGGTCTCGCTGGACGACGTGGCGGAGGCGGCCGGGGTGTCCAGGCCGCTCGTGTACCGCTACTTCCCGGGCGGAAAGCAGCAGTTGTACGAGGCCGCGCTCGGCTCCGCCGCCGATGAGCTGAAGCTGTGCTTCGCCGAGCCGCAGACCGGGCCGCTCACCCGGCGGCTCACCGCCGCCCTGGACCGCTACCTGGCCTTCGTCGACCAGCACGACGCCGGGTTCAGCGCGCTGCTCCAGGGCGGCAGCGTGGCCGAGACCTCCCGTACGACCGCGATCGTCGACGGGGTACGGCGGGCCGCGGCCGGGCAGGTCCTGGCGCATCTGGGCGTCGCGGAGACGGCCGGGCCGCGCCTGCGGATGATGGTCCGCACCTGGATCACGGCTGTCGAGGCGGCCTCCCTGATCTGGCTGGACGAGGACAAGCAGCCGCCGGCCGGCGAGTTGCGGGACTGGCTGGTCGACCACTTCGTCGCGCTGCTGACCGTGACCGCGGCGACGGACGCGCGGACGGCGGCCGTGACGAGGGCGGCCCTGGCGACGGAGACGGCGGACGGCCCGGTGGGGGTGCTGGCGCGGCGGGTGGTCCCGGTGGTCGCCGAAGCGGCGCACCTCCTGTGAAACCTGAAGCGGCCCACCTCCCGCGAAACCTCCTGCGGCTGCGGTGAGACCTTCTGCGGCTCCGGCGGAATCTCCTGCGGCCGCTGTGGAATCTCCTGTGTCCGCTGTCCCTGCGAGACTGGCCGGGTGAGAAGCGAGAACACGCCCTTCGTGGGCGGTCCCCTGGACGGGCGGGTGCTGCCGGTGCTCGTCGGGCCGACCGGACACCCGCCGAAGTGGTACGAGGTGCCGGTGCCGGACGACGGCGGCGGACCGCCGACCGTGCACGCCTACCTGCGCGTCCCCGCCGGATACAGCAAGCGGCTGGGGCTCCAGCGCGGCTGGAGGTACGAGTACGCGCCGGACGGACGCGGGCGCCACCGCCCGAGGTGGCCCTGGTCGAAGCCGGACAGCACGCCATAAGATCGACGGCTGTGCAGGGTGTGGCCGCTGTGTCCGAGGGAGCGGCCCCGGCACGGTGAGCACAGGGGGTGCGCCTTGGAAGCGCTGCGTCAGGACGATCCACGCCGCATCGGGCCGTACGCCCCGCTGTCGCGCCTGCGGGAGACGGCGAGCGCCGTGCAGTACCTGGCACGCTCCGCCGACGGTACGACGGCCGTGGTCTCGGCCGCCCGCCCCGCTCTGGCCGGACTGCCCGCCTTCCGCCGCCGCTTCCAGGCGGAGGCGCGGACCGCCCAGCGGCTGGCCGGCGGCTGGGTGCAGGCCCCGGTCGACGCGTGCGCCGACGGCTCCGGGCTGTGGACGGCGACCCCTTACGTACCCGCGCTGACGCTGGGCGAGGCGGTCGGGCTCGCCGGGCCGCTGCCGGAACGGACCGTACGCACCCTGGGCGCCGCGCTCGCCGAGACCCTGTCCCGGGTGCACGCCACCGGTGCCGTACTCCACGGCCTCGCCGCCGACACCGTGCTGCTGGCCTCCGACGGGCCGCGGCTGACGGCTTTCGGCGCGCTGGGGGCCTCGGCGGCCGCCGAGGCGGGTCCCGGCGGCCAGTTGTCCGTACGTCTCGGCTATCTCACCCCGGAGCAGCTGGCCGGCCAGGAGCCCGGCCCCGCGTCCGACATCTTCGTCCTCGGCCTGCTCCTGGCGTACGCCGCGACCGGCGCGACCCCGCTGGCGGCGGGCCCCGAGGGCGCGGCCGCCGAGCGCATCGCGCACGCCGAGCCGGAACTGGCCGCCGTACCGCAGGAGTTGCGCGCGCTGATCGCCCGCTGCCTGGCCAAGTCTCCGGCGGACCGCCCGGCCCCGGGTGTCCTGGCGGCGGAACTGGCCCTGGAGGGCGCGGCGGCACTGGCCCGCCACGGCTGGCTCCCGGAGCGGCTGGTGTCGGCCCTGGCGGACCAGGCGGCGAGGGCGCTGGAGCCGGGCGCGGGGACGGGAGCGGAAGCAGGAACGAGGGCGGGGACGGGGACGGGGGCGCAGAACCTGATTCCCCTGCCCGCCCCTTCCCGCCGCCTGGGTTCCGCCCCGGGCCCCGGCCCCCGGCCGCCGGGCGGGCCGGGAGATCCGGCCCGGCAAGGGGACCCCTCCCCTGCCGCTGAAGCCGCGGAGGAGACCGAGGGCACGTCCGCAGGCGCCGCGGACGTCGGCGGCGGGCCGACCCTGCGTCTGCCGGCGCTGCGGCGCACGGCGGCCCCGGCCGTGAGCACAGGCGCGGCGCCGGTCGTGAGCACAGGCGCGGCCCCGGCCGTGACGGCGACCGGGGGCGCCGCCGGAAGTACGGACGGAGGCGCACGGCGGCCCGGCCCCGCCCCTCTCCTCCCCCACCCCGCCACCGCGCTCGCCCTGCCGCCCACCACCGCCGTGCTCCCCGCGCCGCAGCCGCCCGCCCGTACCGCCGCCCCGCGCGGCCTCGGCGGCCTCAGCAGGCGCGGCCTGTTCACCGGGATCGCGGCGGGCGCCGCCGGACTGGTGGTGGGCGGAGGCGCGGTGCTGGCCTTCCCGGGCGGCGAGGACGACGCGCCCGCGCGCCCGGCCGGGGGCTCCAGGCCCGCCGCCCGCCCCGGACCGCTGCCCGGACTCGCTCCCGATCCGCTCTGGCACTACCAGCACCCGGTCGCGCTCGCGGCCGGCGGTCCGCCCGCCCGCCTCTGGCGCGACCAGGTCCTCCTGATCCCGGGCGAGGAACTGACGACCGGGCTGGACCTGCGTACCGGCCGCCCGCTCTGGGAACAGAAGGCCGCCGGCACGGAGTACGCCCCCGAAGCCGCCGACGGCACCCACTGCTTCGTCGTCACCCCGGCCGACTTCCTGTGGCTGTCCGCGAAGGACGGGCGGGTCAGGCACCGGGTGCCGTACGGCCCCCTCCTGACGAAGGGCCGGAAGGACACCCGGGCCGTGCTCGGCGCGAAGGTGGCCGCGGACGGCCCCGTGGTCTGGTTCTCGGCGAAGGTCGACGCCCTCGGCGGAAAGAAGGACAAGGTGACGCGCACGCGCACCTACCTCTTCGCGTACGACATGGCCGCCCGCAAGGAGCTGTGGCGCACCGAGATGCCGAACGGCCGCTCCGGCGCCGTCCCCCGCTACGAGACGGTCGGCATCCGCCCCGACAGCCTGCTCCTGCGCCGGAGGACCTCGTCCCTGACCGCCGCCCAGATGAAGAAGGCCAGGGGCAGGGCGGCCTTCGTCCTCGTCGACCGCAGGACCGGCAGGACGCTGTGGAGCAAGTTCTTCACGGGGGTACGGCCGAGCGCGGGCATCACCGACGACCCGTCCGGCCGGCTCTACGCGGCGGTGGAAGGCGGCCTGCAGGCGTACGACACCCGCAGCGGCAGGAAGCTCTGGAAGCTCAAGGGCTCCCCGGGCCCCTCCGACGACGCCCCCTACGGCTTCGGCCACGGCGTCGTACGCGACCAGACGCTGTACGTCCCGGGCGACTCCAACGAGGTGTACGCCGTCGACAGGGCGACCGGCGCCCAGCGGTGGAAACGTGCCACGGAGTACCCCGGCCGGGCCACCCCCCGGGTCACCCTCAGCAGCAGCGGCCGTACCGTCTTCGCGCTCAACGAGACGCAGGCCACCGCGATCGGCGCGCGCGACGGCCGGCGGCTGTGGAAGTTCCAGGACTCCGGCGTCACGGCGCCGGGCGCGGAGGAGAGCAGCGCCCCGTACCGGGCGGAGGCGTTCGGCAGCAGGGCCGTGCTGTGGCGCGGCCGCACCTTCTACGCGCTCCCTCTCGACTGAGGCGCGGCGCGGTGCGGCGGCGAAGGTTGCAGCGGGACGCGTCTCGATCGGGTGCCTCTGGGATTGCGCGGGCGTCACAATCCCGCCGACGGCCGAAATCCGTTGATCATCGGGCGGGCAGAGGCCGTAGATTGCGTGATCACAACAGGTTCCGCGTGTCACCGGCTGAGTGGACTTCGCGCGGGGGGACCGTTGTTCACCGATCCAGAGGGAACTGTTTCATGCGCCGTACCACCGTCCGCCGTACCGTCGTCACCGCCTCCGCGCTCTCGCTGGCCCTGCTCGTCGGCGCCTGCGGGTCCGACAAGAGCGTCGATGCCGCCCCCGAGGGCAAGGGCAGGGAGGGCGCGACCGCCGCCGAGCCCACCGCGAAGGCCCTGTCGCAGGCGGAGCTGGACAAGCTCGTCCTGGCCGGGGGCGACCTGAAGAACCACAAGGTCGCCAAGCCCTCCGAGGTGGACCTCGTCGCGGTGAAGAATGCCACCGCCGACAAGTCCGAGTGCAAGCCGCTCGTCGACGCCGTCGCACTGCGGTCCGCGGGCAAGCCCGCCGCGACCTCGGCGCGCAAGATCACCACTGTGCCCCGGAAGCCGGCCGAGGACGCCTCGCCCGAGGAGAAGCTGGAGGCCGGCCTGACCGGTCTGGGCAACACGACGCTCATGTCGGACACCCTGGGCTCGTACGAGGGCGAGGGCGCCCAGGACGCCCTCGCCGAGCTGCGCGCCGCGGGCGGGGCATGCGCCGGCGGTTTCACCGTGACCTCCGGCTCGGACAGGACGAAGTACACCGAGGTCGCCCCCGCCGCCTACACCGGCGGTGACGAGGCGGTCGCCTTCACGCTGACGATGGACCTGGAGGGCGAGCCGAGCACGTCCCAGCTGGTGACGGTGCGCAAGGGCAGCACGCTCGTGACCTTCTACGCCCAGAGCTTCACCGGCAAGACGGAGCAGCCGAAGGCCGAGATCGAGGCGCAGCTGGCCAAACTCGGCTGACCGCAGCCCAGCTGACCCCGCACACCCCCGCACCCCGCCCCGGCGCCTCCGCCGGGGCGGGGTTGCCCGTGGTAGCCACGCCGGTGGCACCGCGGATTGCCTCTCGGCGGGTGACGGCGTTGGCCCAACCCGCCCAGCCGCCCGCCCACGCCCCCGCCACCGGTGCACATCATCACCGTGAGGCCGGACCGCCCGGCCGCGAACCGGAGGTGATGACGTGTCAGGCAGACTCACCCGGACCGTCTGTACGGTCGCACTGGCCGCCGCCACAGTGCTCACGGCACTCCCGGCGCCGTCCACCGCGGCGGCGCCGGCCACTCCAGCCCCTCCACCCGCACCCGCCCCTGCTGCTCCACCCCCGTCCCGGCAGGCACCGACCGTCACGGAGCTGCTGACGGAACTCCAGAAGCTGTACCAGCGGGCCGAGGAGGCCAGCGAGACGTACAAGGCGACGGAGGAGTCCGTCAAGGAGCAGCTGGGCGAGGTCGAGAAGGTGACCGCGGGCCTGGTACGGGCCCGGACCGAGCTCGCCGAGAGCCGGAGCGCGGCGGGCCGGCTGGCGCGCGAGCAGTACCAGGGGCGGACCGGCCTCTCGCCGTACCTGCGGCTGCTGCTGGCCAGGGACCCGGAGCGCGCGCTGGCGCAGGGCCACGTACTGCAGCGGGCCGCCGACGACCGGGCGGTGACGATCGCACGGCTGGAGAGCGGTGAGAGGCGGGCGGACAAGCTGGCGACCAGGGAGCGGTACGCGCTGGACAAGCAGCAGACGCTCGCCAGGAAGCAGAAGAAGCAGCGCGACGCGGTACGGGAGCGGATGCGGGACGTGGCGGAGCTGCTGGCCTCGCTGACGGAGGAGCAGCTGGCCGGTCTGGCGCGGCTGGAGGAGCGGAACACCGGCAGGGCGCAGCGGGGCCTGCTGGCCTCGGGCGCGCTCGGCAGCCCGGGCGAGGCCGCGAAGCGGACACCTTCGCGGCTGGGCGGCAAGGCGCTGGAGTACGCCGTACGCCAGATCGGGAAGCCGTACGTGTGGGGCGCGGAGGGGCCGGGCTCCTTCGACTGCTCGGGGCTCACGTCGCAGGCGTGGGCGCACGCGGGGCGGGAGATCCCCCGGACGAGCCAGGAGCAGTGGCGGCGGCTGCCGAAAGTACCGCTGGGGAAGCTGCGGCCGGGCGACCTGGTGATCTACTTCCCCAAGGCCACGCATGTGGCGATCTACCTCGGCGACGGCATGGTCGTCCAGGCCCCGCGCCCCGGAGCCCGTGTCAAGGTCTCCCCGATCGCGGCGAACCCCCTGCTGGGCGCGGTCCGCCCGGACCCGCGCCTGAAGCCGCTCCCGTCCTACACCCCGCCGAAGCTGCCGCGGGGCGCGGCGGAAGGGCCGGACCGGGGATACGCGTCGGAGGAGGCGCCGGGGGCGTAACCCTGTGGGGGCTGCCTCCCCGCCCGGGACCGGCACGTCATCCGCCACGGCGTGCCGACGCGAGTCCTGCGCCGGCGGCCGTTCGCACACCGTCCACGGGGTACCAGGAGACCATGACCGGCACCCGCGTCATCGGCGCAGCGCGGTTCGAAGGCGCCGCACCGCGGCAGGTCTGGTACGCGTCCTACGGCTCCAACACGCATCTGGACCGCCTGGCCTTCTACCTCGCGGGCGGTCGCCCTCCGGGAGCTTCCAGGACCTGCCCCGGATGCCGGGACGGGCGCGCACCGGCAGCGTCCGTCCCGGTGGAGCTGGAGGGCACCCTCTACTTCGCCACGGAGTCTGCGGTGTGGACCGGAGCGCGAGCCTTCTACGACCCCGGGGCGGGCGGACGTGTTCTCGCGCGGGCGCACCTGGTCACGGCCGAGCAGTTCTCCGACATCGCGGCTCAGGAGATGTACCGGGAACCGGGTGTCGACCTGGACCTGAGCGAGGCTTTGACCAGGGGCAGGGCAGCACTCGGCGACGGGCGCTACGAAACGCTGGTCTGCCCGGGCGTGCTGGACGGCCTGCCCGTCCTCACCTTCACGGCCCCGTGGAGCGTCAACGACGTCCAGTGGGCCGAGCCCTCCGCCGCCTACGTGCGGTACCTGTCCACAGGGCTCCTCGGAGCAGGCGCGTGGGACGTGCCCACGATCGCGGGCTACCTGGCGGCTTGCCCCGGTGCGGCGGGCCGCTGGACCGCGGGAGAGCTCGAAGAACTCATCGGTCGGTGACCGGGCCGGACCGCCGTCCGCCCCCGGCTCGGGGGCTCTGCGGCGCGGTCGTCCGGCTGCCAGGACCGGGGGGTCCGGGTGACACCCGGACAGGGAGGACACTGGACGTATGGCCCTACCTGAAACACATCACTGCTCGGCCTGCTCGGACGACGCCGCGCAGGACACCGTCCTCCACCAAGACCTCGTCATCGGAGCGCCGCTGTCCATGGAGGATCTCACCGACGCGCAGCGCCTGGAGCGGTTCGCCCGCAAGTACGCCCACGACGGTTGCCAGGTCAGAGAGGTCCGGCGGGTTCCGCACGACAACCTGAGCGGCTACGCCTGGTCCGTCCGCTTCACCGAGAATCCGTGACGACCCGGTCACCGGGCAGCACTCAGTGATCTCGTACGGCAGTGGGGAGCCCCGGCCGGGCGGCTTGGGCGGACGGCCGGGGCGGTACGGGACCACGGCGCGTCATCACCTCATCCGTGCGCGTGGACGAGGAGCGTGCCGGTTTTCCGCCGTCCGGGCGGTGCGGGCACCAGGCGGGCCGTGGGCGACGTGAAGTCGTGCTCTCGCAGGATCTCCACCGCGCGCTCCGCGTGGTGGTGGCCGCGCTCCACGTCGGACGTCGTGGTCATCACGGAAGCGCGGCCGCAACCCTTCACCTGGCCGTTCCGAGCACCCCAGAGGTCATACCCTCTGACCTGCGCATATGCGTCTCCGAGGTACTCGGGGGCGAGCGTCCGCCGTACGTCCGGCGTGCCGCTTCGGGCGTCGTGCCCTCGGGTTCGCATCCGGCACACGCTTCACGCGTGAGCGATGAGTTCGGGCGGCGGATCGGGTCTGCCCCGGCATGACTCGAATCATCGCTGAGATCTCGGTCTCCCCCGACGGCTTCGTCACCGGGCCCGACCCCGGCCCGGACAACGGTCTGGGCACCGGCGGCGAGGCCCTGCACACCTGGGTGTTTTCCGACGACCCCGGCGACCGCCGGGTCCTGCGCGAGGCGACCGCCCGCTCGGGCGCCGTCGTCCTCGGCCGCCGGCTCTTCGACGTGGTCGACCGGCCGAACGGCTGGGACGACACGTCCGGCTACGGCGCCGGCGAGGTCGGCAAGCCTGCTTTCGTCGTCGTGACGAGTGCGCCGCCGGAGTCGGTGCGGCTCACCGGCCTCGACCGGACGTTCGTCACCACCGGTCTGCCCGACGCCGTCACCACCGCGCGGGAGCGGGCCGAGGCGGCGTCGTCGGACAGCGGCAAGGACCTCGACGTCATCCTCATGGGCGGCGGCGCCACGATCGGCTCGGCGCTCGGCGCCGGGCTGGTCGACGTGGTGTCGCTGCACCTCGCGCCCATGGTGCTGGGCGCCGGGACACCACTGTCCACCGGCACAGCGCCGCGCACGCTGGTGCAGCGGAGCGTGATCTCGACATCGACCGCGACGCACCTGACCTACGACGTCTTCCGGTGATCCGATGACCACTGTCAACGCCCATGAGATCGCCTTGGGCATCGAGTCGTTCGGTGACGACGACGCGCCACTCGTTCTGCTCGCGGGCGGGACGACGATGCTCTCCTGGCCCGACGCGCTGTGCGAACGCCTCGCCGCCGGCGGGCGCCGTGTGGTGCGCTACGACCTGCGCGACAGCGGGGAGTCGTCGACGGCGGACCCGCAGGCGCCCGCCTACACCCTGCGCGACCTCGCCGCCGACGCGGCGGCCCTTGCCGACGCGCTCGGCGGAGGGCCTGCGCACCTCGCGGGGATCGGCGTCGGCGGGATGGTCGCCCAGGTGGCCGTGCTCGACCATCCGGGCGCGTTCGCGGCGCTCACCCTGGTCGGCACCCGCGCGGTTGCCCCTGGCCCGCCCGACGACGACCTCCCCGGCCATGACCGGGCGACGATGAGCCGGCTGTTCGCGCGTCCGATGCCCGACTGGGCCGACCGCGAGGCGGTTGCGGAGTTCGCCGCCGCCGGCGCGGAGATCCTTGGCGACGACCCCGTGGCCGCGCGCGCGATCGCTGCGCGCATCTGGGACCGCACGCCCGGCACCGCACCCCCGGTCCAGATGGCCAACCAGATGGGCATGGTGTTTTCCAGGCTCGACTGCAGACCCCGCTGGCGCGAGCGTCTGCCCGGGATCGAGGTCCCCACGCTCGTCGTCCACGGCCGCCGCGACCGGTTCTTCCCCGTCGGCAACGGCGAGGCGATCGCGCGCGAGATCCCCGGGGCGCGGCTCCTCGTCCTCAGGGAGGCCGCCACTGCGATCCCCGATGCGGCAGTCGGCGAGGTCGCCGAGGCGATGTTCACACTCGGATAGAGGACGGCGGGTGCCGCGCGGGTCCGGCCTCCACGCAGCAGTGGACGCCGGAGGCCCGATCCATGTCCCGCAGACCCACGGCTTCTGCCGTCAGCGCTCCCCGTCGAACGTCGCAGTCATCACGGAAGCGCACGGCCGATCGGGGTCCAGGGCGGCCCGGCCGAGCGCCGGCGGGCTCGCCCCTGTTGCGCGGGTGCTGACCTGCCAGGTCTGGCCTGTGGGCGGCGCCAGGCCCGCAAAGCAGATGCCGGTGGTTCGAAACCACCCGCGCCAGCCGGCGAGAAGACCCCCGGCCGGTCAGGGCTGGGGGTCATTCGTCACCGGATCCGGCGTCACCGCGGGCCGGGCACAGCGCTCACGGCCGGGCCGTCTCCGGGCCGTCCGACAGGAACCGGCTACGACCACCAACGACCACCAGCGGTTGGACCGCCGGTCGGACGCCCGTCATGCTCCGGCGACCTCGGCCAGGTAGGCGTTCGTCTTCTCCGGGTCGTAGAAGAAGTTCTCGAAGTCCGCCGGGTCGTTGAAGCCGTTCGCGAAGCGGTCGGCCACCGGCTGGAGGCCGCCCGCCGCGCCGATCAGGTTCAGGACGTGCTCCGGCGGGACGCCCAGCATCGCGTTCGTCCACTTGGTGACGTGCTGCGCCGTGTCCCAGTACCGGTCGAACGTGGAGCGCATCCACGCCTCGTCGAACGGCCGGTCGCCGTGGGACGTGATGGAGGAGAGGTACGAGGCCGCGCACTTGGACGCGGAGTTGGAGCCCTGGCCCGTGACCGGGTCGTTCGCGACGACGACGTCGGCGACGCCCAGGACCAGGCCGCCGCCCGGCAGCCGGCCGACGGGGTTGCGCACCGTCGGGGCGTACCGGCCCGCCAGCGTGCCGTTCGCGTCGGTCAGTTCGACCTTCGTCGCGCGGGCGTACTCCCACGGCAGGAACTTCTCCATCAGTTCCAGGGTGAGGGACAGGTGCTCGGAGGGGTCCTTCACCCCCTTGAACACGTCGACGGGACCGCCGGGGACGCCCTCCCAGAAGAGGATGTCCGCGCGGCCGGACGTGGTCAGCGTCGGCATGACGAAGAGCTCGCCGACCCCCGGGACCAGGTTGCAGCGGACCGCGTCGAACTCCGGGTGCTCGGGGCGCGGGCCGAGCCCGTGGACGTACGCCACGGCCAGGGCGCGCTGCGGGGCGTCGTACGGGGAGCGGGACGCGTCGCGGCCGAACATCGACACCAGTTCGCCCTTGCCCGCCGAGACCATGACCAGGTCGTACGTACGGGAGAAGTAGTCCAGGTCGGAGACGGCCGCGCCGTGGATGACGAGCTGCCCGCCGCGCTGCGCGAACGTCTCCATCCAGCCGGCCATCTTCACGCGCTGGTCGACGGACTGGGCGTAACCGTCGAGCCTGCCGACCCAGTCCACGGCGCGCGAGGAGTCGGGCGCGGCGACGGAGACGCCGAGGCCCTCGATCTTCGGGGCCTGCGACTCCCAAAAGTTGATCTGGAGGTCGCGCTCGTGCTGGAGGGCGGTGTGGAACATGCACTGCGTCGACATGACCCGGCCCGACCGGATCTCGTCCGCCGTGCGGTTGGACATCAGGGTGACCTCGTACCCGCGGCTCTGGAGGCCGAGGGCGAGCTGGAGCCCGGACTGACCGGCTCCGACGATGAGTATCTTCCGCATGGCGGTGGTTCTCCGTTGAGTAGCTGTTCGGGGGTGCGCCGCTATTCGGGCGTGGTGGTGAGCGCGTGACCGACGAGGGCGAGCAGCGACTCGACCACCGTGATCCGCTTGCGCGCGTCCATGATCACGACCGGTACGTGCGCCGGTACGGTCAGGGCTTCCCTGACGTCCTCGGCCTCGTACGCCGTCGTTCCCTCGAAGTGGTTGACGGCGACGATGTACGGCAGTCCGCAGCTCTCGAAGTAGTCGAGCGCGGGGAAGCAGTCGGACAGCCGGCGCGTGTCGGCCATGACGACCGCGCCGATCGCACCGCGCACCAGGTCGTCCCACATGAACCAGAACCGCTGCTGGCCGGGCGTCCCGAAGACGTACAGCACGAGGTCGTCGTCGAGGGTGATGCGGCCGAAGTCCATCGCGACCGTGGTCGTGGTCTTGTCGGGCGTCGCGGTGAGGTCGTCGGTCTCCTCGCTCGCGGTGGTCATCACCGCCTCGGTCTTGAGCGGGGTGATCTCGGAGACCGAGCCGACGAAGGTCGTCTTGCCCACGCCGAAGCCCCCCGCGACCACGATCTTGGTGGCGATCGGTGCCCGGGTGCGGTCCGTCTGCCAGTCCTGGGCGCCTTCGTCCGCCTCCGGCGGCAGGGCCGGGGCCGGGGCGGGCAGGGGCGGCCGGGTGCGGTCCGGGACCGACGGCAGGGGCCCGGAGGTGCGGGCCGGGACGGTCTCAGAGACGGCGGAGTCCACTCAGCACCCTTTCGAGCAGCGCGCGGTTGGGCTGGCCGGGGGCGTGCCCGGTCCCGTACACACGGATCTTTCCCTGGTCGGCCAAGTCGCTGAGCAGCACACGGACCACGCCCAGCGGCATCTTCAGCAGCGCGGAGATCTCCGCGACCGTACGCATGCGGCGGCAGAGCTCGACGATGGCCCGCATCTCCGGCATGACGCGCGTCTGGAGGCCGCCGTTGGTCAGCTCGCGCCGCTCCTCGGGGGCTTCGATCGCCGCCACGAAGGTCTCGACGAGCAGGACGTGCGTGAAGCGGGTGCGGCCGCCGGTGAGCGAGTACGGGCGTACGCGGGCGGGCCTGCGGCCCTCGCCCCGTACCGGGAGCTTGGCGGCGGACGACGGAGTCGGCGTCGGCGTCACAGAGCACTCTCCATCGATTTGCGCAGCTCGCTGCGGAGTTCGGGGGTGAGGACGTGTCCGGCGCGGCCGACGAAGAGCGCCATGTGGTACGCGACGACGCTCATGTCGCAGTCGGGCGAGCCGTGCACGCCGAGCAGCGAGCCGTCACTGATCGACATGACGAAGACGCTGCCCTCCTCCATCGCGACCATCGTCTGCTTGACACCGCCGCCGTCCATCAGCTTCGCGGCGCCCTGGGTGAGGCTGGCGATGCCCGAGACGATGGTCGCGAGGTCCGCGCTCGATCCCTTCGGGCCGTCCTGACGGGCGGCCGGGGCGGCCTGTCCGGCGTTCCGCTCCGGGTCGGAGGAGAGGAGGAGCAGCCCGTCGGACGACACGACGGCGACCGAGAGGAGCCCTGGCACCTCCTCGACGAGGTTGCTCAACAGCCAATGGAGATTGCGGGCCTCGCTACTCAGCCCGAATGTGCTGGACGCAGTCAACTGCGTTCCTCCTCAACTGTGTCCCCCTTGGTCTCCGGACGTTCCCCGTTGCCTGAGATCTCTGCCTCGACATCACGACGGCCCTTGATCGCACCCTGCTGGAAACCGCCGAGCCGGCGCCGCAGGGCGTCCGCGTCGACGCCGGTGGAGCGCTCCTTGGGCTGGGCGGGGCCGGGCTTGACGATCTTGGGGGTGCGCTTGGGTAGTCCCTTGTCTGTGACCGGCTCATCGGTGGCCGGCTGGTCGGTGATCGATTCCGCCTCGGGTGCGGCGGACTGCCTGGGCAACCGCATCGTCCAGGTGGGTTCGTCGGCCGGTGTCCCGGTGTCCGCTTTCCCGTCGGCGACGCGCTCATGCGTGTCGGGGGCGATGGCGTAGGGCCCGGGAACCGGCGCCTCGGGCCCGGCCTCCGCGGGCTCGGGCCCCGGCTCGGTGGGCTCGGGCCCCGGCTCGGTGGGCTCGGGCCCGGCCTCGGGCTCCGGCTCGGTGGGTTCGGCGGGTTCGGGCTCCGGCTCGGTGGGCCCGGCGGGTTCGGCGTCCTGTGCCGACTTCTGCGCGTCCTCGCGGATCGACCGCTCGGCCGCCGCCACCAGCGGGTCCTCCGGACCCTCCCGCGGCGGCTCGTCGAGAGGCGAACGCCCCGGCAGCGTATTGGAGTTGGCCTCCGCGACCGACCCCGGGAGGTTCAGCGTGGGCGCGTCCCCCGCCACCGGCACCACGGGCGGCGCGGCCACCGGCGGCGCGGTGGGCAGCAGCGTGGTCGGCAGTACGGCGACCGCGGCGATGCCGCCCTGCTTCTGCTCCCGCAGCGTCACGCGTACGCCGTGCCGTGCGGCCAGCAGCGCGGCCACGTGCAGGCCGATGCCGCCGTCGGTGCCGTCGCCCGGCTCGTACGCGCAGGGTTCGGCGAGCCGCGCGTTCAGCTCGGTGAGGCGGTCCTGCGTCATGCCGATGCCCTCGTCCTGGACGGAGAGCATCACCTCGCCGCTCTCCAGGAGCCAGCCGGAGAGCTCGACCTTGGCGTCCGGCGGGGAGAAGGAGGTGGAGTTCTCCAGGAGCTCCGCGAGGAGGTGGCTGAGGTCGTTGGCGGCGAAGCCCGCGACCTGGGCGTGCGGCGGGATCGACCGGATGTCCACCCGCTCGTACCGCTCGATCTCGCTGACGGCGGCGCGCAGTACGTCGACGAGCGGCACCGGGCCCTGCTGTCCCTGTCCGTGCTCGGTGCCGGCCAGGACGAGCAGGTTCTCGCCGTGGCGGCGCATGACGGTCGCCATGTGGTCGAGCTTGAAGAGGGTCGCGAGGCGCTCCGGGTCCTGCTCGCGCTCCTCCAGGCTCTCGATGATGCCGAGCTGGCGCTCCACGACGCCGAGCGTGCGCAGCGAGAGGTTGACGAACGTGGAGTGGACGGTGTGGCGCATCCGCTCCAGCTGCGTGGTGGCCTCGGCCACCTGCTCCTGGAGTTCGGCGCGCTGGGTGGCGAGGGTCTCGCGCTGGCCGATCAGGTGCGTACGGTCACCGGCGAGCTTCTCCGCGCGGGCGCCGGCCTCGGCGAGCCTGGCGTGCAGCGTGTTGAGGGACCGTACGACCTGGGCGAACTCGTCGTTGCGGCCGGTGAAGCGGATCGGCTCCACGGTGGTCGCGCCCTCGGTCCCGCCGTCCGCGGCCTTGGCGCCCGCGGCCTGCGGGCCGGCGGCCAGCCTCGCCGCGCCGAGCCGCAGCACGGCCAGCGGGCGGGTGAGCGTACGGGCGACGGCCGTGCTGGCACCGACGGCGAACAGCAGGCAGGCGCCGGCCAGGGCGATCCGGACCTCCAGCGCAGTGACGTCGTCGTCGCGCAGCCGGGAGAGCCGGGTGACCTGCGCGGAACCGAGGGAGGACTCGACGCCGCGCATCAGGTCGATACGGGCCGACAGCGCGGCTCCGGCCTTCGCGCGGTCGGTGCCGAGTTCGGCGTCGGAGAGCCGGGGCTGGTCGGTGAGACGGGTGAGGTACTCCTCGGCGGCCTTGACCTCGGGGCCGGTCACGGTGACCTTGAGGGACTCGCGGGCGGCGGACCCGGCGGCCTGGTCGAAGTCGGCGAGCGCGGCGAGTTCGCGTACCCGCGACTGCTGGGCCGCGGTGCTCAGCGCGTCGCGGGTGCGGGCGCTCGGGGAGTCCGGGTCCTCCTCGGCGGGGACGAGGAGCCCGGTGACGGGGTCGACGCGGCTGCCGGTGTTCTCGCGCGGGACGGACAGCGCGGCGAGCAGGAGCCCGCGGGTGGCGGCGGCCTGATCGACGGCCCGGCCGAGCGCGGCGGGCGCCCGGGTGGCCTCGGCGGCGCGGGGGGGCGTCCTGTCGGCGAGCTCGTCGGCGAGGTCCTGGAGCTTCTCGATCGCCTCGGTGTACGCCTTGTGGGCCTCCAGCGCGGTGCCCTCGCCGGTCAGGGCCTCCCTGCGGATGCCGGGAATCCTGGCCAGGTCGCGGCGCAGGCCGGCGGGGGCGGCGAGTTCGATCTCGTCCATCTGCCGGTCGACGCGGGCGCTGTGGTTCTCCGACAGCCCCTCGCCCTTGCCGGCGCGTGCGGCGCCGTCCCCGCCGGCGTCCCCGTCGGCGTCCGCGCCGCCGCGTCCGGCCGCGATGTACGCGGTGACGTCGTCGCGTTCGTCGGCGAGGGAGTGGGCGAGGGTGACGGCCTGCCGGTTCAGCTCGGCGAGGGTGACCAGACGCTGGGAATCGGAGAGTTCGGAGGAGGCGCTGAGGATGGCGGGCGTACCGGCGGCGAGGACGGTGACGCCGACGACGGCCACGCCGGCGACCAGCCGACTGCGTACCCGTACGGTGCGTTCGGTCCGCTCGCCATTACCGCTATCGCCCCGAGGCCGCTTTTTCTGCACCGGTGCTCGCATTCTTGCTTGACTCGTCTGCTCATGTGGCCGAGGTGACGACTCGTCACACAAGAGAGCGCCCCCACCCCAGGAATGGCTTCAGACCATTCCAGCGCTTTTGGGAAGAAGTCGCGCATCACCCGCTCCGCCACTTGAACGAGTGAACAACACTCGGGAGTTGACGAACAACTCCCGATCCGGTCCGCCTCGCGGGCACGCGGAGCGCCGGTTGGAAGTTCCGCCCGGCCTTTGGCAGGATGCGCCCCCGCAGCTTCGCGGAGTGTCCCATTCCGCCCATAGACCCGCGCCTTACCTGCTGGTACGGGCCAATTGGCGGCGCGGGGGAAGCCGTCGGACGGCACCCGGCGCCCTCCTGCAGACTTGGCCGTATGCGCTTCGAACTGGCCACGGCCCCCGGGGACCCCGAACGCCCCAACGAGGACTGGGCGTCCGCTGCCCTGCCTGCCACCGGCCGGGGCGGCGCGCTCGTCCTGCTGGACGGCGTGACCCCTCCGGCGGGCGATGACGGATGCCTGCATTCGGTCCCCTGGTTCACCGCCAGGCTCGGTGGCGCATTGATCGAATTGTCCACTTCTCGGCTGGATCTGCCCCTCACCGAGATCCTCGCGGAGGCCATTCGCCGCACCGCCGACGCCCATCGACCCACCTGTGACCTTTCTCACGTGCGGACGCCGCAGGCGACGGTGGTCCTGGCGCGCTGGGGCGCGGAAGAGGTCGAACACCTGGTGCTGTCGGACTCGGCGCTGCTGCTGGAATCCCCGGACGGCACGGTGCGCGCGGTGCTCGACGACCGTCTCGGCCTCGTCCCCCGCGAGGTGCTCGCCTCGCTCACCGCGACCGACGCCCTGCGCAATGCCGAGGGCGGCTTCTTCACGGCGGCGGCCGATCCGGCGGTGGCGGCGCGGGCGGTGACGGGCGTGGAGCCACGGGCGCGGGTGCGGGCGCTGGCGGCGCTCAGCGACGGGGCGACGCGCTGGGTGGACATGTTCGGGGAGGGCGACTGGGCGGACTGCCTGGGCGTACTGCGCAAGGAGGGCGCCCAGTCCCTGATCGACCGCGTCCGGTCCCTGGAGCTGGAGACCGGCGGTACGAGGGCGCCGCTGGTACGCCGCTGGAAGCGGCACGACGACGCGGCGGTGGTCTACGCGGAGCTGTGAGCGGGGGCGGGTGACGGGATGCGGGCGGGGGACGGGGCGGAGGCAGGTGACGGGGCGGCGGCAGGTGACGGGGCGGCGGCCGAAGCGGGGCACGCCCGCCCCGGACCCTCCGGGGTTCCGGCTCAGCTCTCCGCGCGGCTGTTCAACTGGTGCAGCAGGCGGGCGAGTTCCGCCACCTCCGCGCGGTCCCAGTCCGCCAGCTTGCGTACGTAACGGGCGCGGCGCGCGTCCCGTACCCGCCGGAAGCGCGCGCGCCCCTCCTCGGTGAGCGCGACCAGCGAGGCCCGGCCGTCGGCAGGGTCGGGCTCGCGCGTGACCAGGCCGAGCTCCTCCAGGGCGCGCAGCTGCCGGCTCATGGTCGCCTTGCCCACGCCGAACCACGAGGCCAGCTCGGTGGCCCGCTGCCGGTCCGCCTCGTCGAGCCGTACGAGCAGTCCGTACGCCGCCGGCTCCAGTTCGGGGTGGACCTCGCGGGCCATGTCACCGGAGGAGGCGCGGGCCCGGCGCAGGAATACGGCCAGTTCGCGTTCCAGCGCGAGGAATTCGTGGTCCACGGCGCTCGCCTCCGGAACGCGCCCGTCATCCGCTCTTCCGCTTCCGTGCACGTCAGGACTCATTGCGCGCTTTCCTCACCCCTGAAGTTTTCTTTCACCGGCGGCCATTGCCGCAGCTCGCTCAGTATTTCGTAGGTTTAGACCAACGGCAGCATCCGGATGCTCTTCCCCACCTCCTGTCTACGTGCGTAGCTTCATTGCTGACATGTCCACACCAGTGGCTCTGTCGACAGGTCGCCCGCCCGGACCTGCCGGACCAGAGCTGTCTCCAGCGCCCCAGCACCTCCAGCATCCCCACCGAGCCTTTCGGAGGCACGTACATGCCCGTGCACAGATCCGGAACGGCCCGCCGCCCGCGCACCGCGGCGGCCGGGATTCTCCTCTCCGTCCTCTCCGCTCTCGCCCTCGTCCTGACCCTGCCGGGGGCCGTCACCGCCGCCGAGAAGCCCGAACGCGGCTCGGCCCGCATGGGCATGGGCGTCGTCAAGCACGACGGCCAGGGCGGCCTGCCGCCCGGCATCCGCGTCACGCAGACCGAAGGCGTGGACGTCAGCAGCCACCAGGGCAACGTCAACTGGTCCTCCCTGTGGGCCAGCGGTGTGAAGTGGGCCTACGTGAAGGCCACCGAGGGGAACTACTACAAGAACCCCTACTTCGGACAGCAGTACACCGGCTCGTACCACGTCGGCATGATCCGCGGCGCGTACCACTTCGCGACACCGGACGACGCCGGCGGCGCCGACCAGGCCCACTACTTCGTCGACAACGGCGGCGGCTGGTCGCGCGACGGCAGGACGCTGCCCGGCGTGCTGGACATCGAGTGGAACCCCTACGGCGCGCAGTGCTACGGCAAGACGCAGAGCGGGATGGTCGCCTGGATCCGCGACTTCCTGGACACCTACAGGGCCCGCACCGGCCGTGACGCCGTCATCTACACGGCGACGAGCTGGTGGAAGACCTGCACGGGCAACTACGGCGGCTTCGGTTCCGTCAACCCGCTGTGGATCGCCCGCTACAACACCACCGTGGGCGAACTCCCGGCCGGCTGGGGCGTACAGACCATGTGGCAGTACACCTCCACGGGTCCCGTCGTCGGCGACCACAACAAGTTCAACGGCGCCCTCGACCGCGTCCAGGCCCTCGCCAACGGCTGACCGGCCGTCCTCGGCCTTGCGTTCTCCGGTTCTCGCGCAGAAGCAGAAGCGGAAGCGGAAAAGCCCCAGCAGAAGCAGAAGCCCCCTTCCCCCACAGCGGGGGAAGGGGGCGTTCCGCAGCCGGGTCACCGGCAGGCGTCCGTCACGCCGCCACCGGCACCCGTACCTCTGCCGGAGCCAGTGCGATCTCCAGGACCTGGCGGACGTCCGTCACCGGGTGGATCTCCAGCTTGTCCAGGATCTCGGCCGGGACGTCGTCCAGGTCGGCCTCGTTCCGCTTGGGGATCACCACCGTCGTGGTGCCCGCCCGGTGCGCCGCCAGCAGCTTCTGCTTCAGGCCGCCGATCGGCAGGACGCGGCCGGTCAGGGAGACCTCGCCCGTCATCGCCACGTCGGTGCGGACCAGCCGGCCGGACAGCAGCGACGCGAGGGCCGTCGTCATCGTGATGCCCGCGCTCGGTCCGTCCTTGGGCACCGCGCCCGCCGGGAAGTGGATGTGTACGCTCCGGTCCTTCAGGTCGCCGACCGGCAGCTCCAGCTCCGCGCCGTGCGAGCGGAGGAAGGAGAGCGCGATCTGGGCGGACTCCTTCATGACGTCGCCGAGCTGGCCCGTGAGGGTCAGGCCCGCGCCGCCCGTCTCCTTGTCCGCCAGCGACGCCTCGACGAAGAGGACGTCGCCGCCCGCACCCGTGACCGCCAGGCCGGTGGCCACGCCCGGGACCGCCGTGCGGCGCTCCGCCGGGTCCTGGGCGGACTCGGGGACGTGGTGGGGCCGGCCGATCAGAGCGCGCAGGTCGCCGTCCGTGATCGTGAACGGCAGCTCCCGCTCGCCCAGCTCGCTCTGCGCCGCCACCTTGCGCAGCAGGCGCGCCACCGACCGCTCCAGGTTCCGTACGCCCGCCTCACGGGTGTACTCGCCCGCCAGCTTGCGCAGCGCCGAGTCGTCGAGGGTGACCTCCCCGGGCTCCAGGCCCGCCCGCTCCAGCTGGCGCGGGAGCAGGTGGTCACGGGCGATGACGACCTTCTCGTCCTCCGTGTAGCCGTCGAGCCTGACCAGCTCCATACGGTCCAGCAGCGCCTCCGGGATGGCCTCCAGGACGTTGGCGGTGGCGAGGAAGACCACGTCCGACAGGTCCAGCTCGACCTCCAGGTAGTGGTCGCGGAACGTGTGGTTCTGGGCGGGGTCGAGGACTTCGAGCAGCGCCGCGGCCGGGTCGCCGCGGAAGTCGGAGCCGACCTTGTCGATCTCGTCGAGGAGGACGACGGGGTTCATCGACCCGGCCTCCTTGATCGCGCGCACGATCCGCCCGGGAAGAGCCCCCACGTACGTACGGCGGTGTCCGCGGATCTCCGCCTCGTCGCGTACGCCGCCGAGCGCGACCCGTACGAACTTCCGGCCCATGGCGTGGGCGACGGACTCGCCGAGCGACGTCTTGCCGACGCCGGGCGGGCCTACGAGGGCCAGCACCGCGCCGCCGCGACGGCCGCCGACCACGCCCAGGCCGCGCTCGGCCCGGCGCTTGCGGACCGCCAGGTACTCGGTGATGCGCTCCTTCACGTCGTCCAGGCCGGCGTGCTCGGCGTCCAGGACCGCCTTGGCGCCCTGGATGTCGTACTGGTCCTCGGTCCGCTCGGTCCAGGGGAGTTCGAGGACGGTGTCGAGCCACGTCCGGATCCACGACCCCTCCGGGGACTGGTCGGAGGACCGTTCCAGCTTGTCGACCTCCTTGAGGGCGGCCTCGCGCACCTTCCCGGGCAGGTCGGCGGCCTCGACGCGCGCCCGGTAGTCGTCGGACTCGTCCTCGCCGTCCTTGCCGTTGATCTCGCGCAGCTCCTTGCGCACGGCGTCGAGCTGGCGGCGCAGCAGGAACTCGCGCTGCTGCTTGTCCACGCCCTCCTGCACGTCCTTGGCGATGGACTCGGCCACGTCCTGCTCCGCCAGGTGCTCGCCCAGCCACTTCACGGCGAGCTTCAGCCGGGCCACCGGGTCGGCGGTCTCCAGCAGCTCGACCTTCTGGGCGGTGGTGAGGAACGGCGAGTAGCCGGAGTTGTCGGCGAGGGCGGAGACGTCCTCGATCTGCTGGACGCGGTCCACGACCTGCCAGGCGCCGCGCTTCTTCAGCCAGCTGGTGGCGAGCGCCTTGTACTCCTTGACCAGTTCGGTGACCGCTCCGGGGAGCGGGTCGGGCAGCGTCTCCTCGACACTCGCGCCCTCGACCCAGAGCGCCGCGCCGGGTCCTGTCGTGCCCGCACCGATCCGGACGCGCTCGCGGCCGCGGATCAGGGCGCCGGGATCGCCGTCGGAGAGCCGCCCGACCTGCTCGACGGTGCCCAGGACGCCGATCGCGGCGTACGTGCCGTCGATCCGCGGAACGAGAAGGACCTCCGGCTTGTTGCCACTGGAACGGGCGGCGGCCTGTGCGGCCTCCACCGCGGCGCGTACGTCGGCGTGCGAAAGGTCCAGGGGCACCACCATTCCCGGCAGCACGACCTCGTCGTCGAGCGGCAGCACGGGCAGGGTGAGCGGGTTGGACGTCGATGCCATGATCTCCCCTTCGGCAGTGAACTTGAGCTATGCCGACTCAATGATCGTGAGCTTCCGAATGTTCCCGGACGCATGTTCGCTGTGAGCGATCAGCGCGCGGAGCCGGTCCGCGCGCGCACGAGCGAAGCCGCGGCGCCGCCCCGGACCTTCGCTCGGCAGCGCACAGCGGCCCGGGGCACAGTGCCCTCATGAACGCACGCGGGCTGAACCACGACGGGACGATCGCACGCGAAGGCGCGCTGGACCGGGTGCCGCCGGCGTTCGCCGGCGCCGTCGACGCGGCCCGCGCCCACCTCACCGAGACGTTCGGCGGCGCGCGGCTGCACAGCGCCTACCTCTACGGCAGCGTGCCCCGCGGCGCCGCCGTCCCCGGGGTCTCCGACCTGGACCTGCTCCTCGCCCTCCACCACGAGCCCACCGAAGCCGACCGCGCCGACGCCGAGGCGGTCGAGGCCGCGCTGGACAGCGCGTTCCCGCAGCTCGACGGCGTCGGCGCCCTGCTGTTCAGCACCCGCGCCCTGCTCAGCGATCTCGAACGCCACGATCTCGGCTTCTTCGTCTCCTGCCTCTGCACCCCGCTGCTCGGCGCCGACCTGGCCGAACGGCTGCCCCGCTACGGCCCCACGACCCTGCTCGCCCGCGAAACGAACGGCGACCTCGCCCTCGCGCTCCCGCGCTGGCGCGCCCGGACCGCCGAAGCCACCACGGACAGCGCCCGCAGGACTCTCGGCCGCACCGTCGCCCGCCGCCTCGTCCGTACGGGATTCACTCTGGTCATGCCCCGCTGGGGCGGCTGGACCAGCGACCTCGACGAGTCCGCCGAACTCTTCGGCCGCTACTACCCCGAGCGCGCCGCGCAGATGCGCCTGGCCGCGGCCGTCGGCCGTACCCCTTCGGCCGATCCGGCGGTGCTCGCCCTGCTCGTCGACGACCTGGCTCCCTGGCTGGCCGCCGAGTACACGGCCGTGCACGGCGAGAAGACACCGCGCCCCTGACCGGGGCCCCTCTCCGCTGCCGGCGATCTCTTCCCGCATACCGCACATCCGCCCGGAGACACTATGTAATGATCGAAGCAAGCACCTGACTATTACACAAGGAGTGCAGATGACACCCCGGGCCCCCTCGCCGCTCTTCGATTCCACCGCCGATGCCGTCCGCGCCTGGGTCGGCGGATGGGTCGTGTCCCGGGGCGCGGCGGACCCCGTGCCCCAGCCCTGGGGCCTCACGGTCGATGTCGGCCTCCCGCACCACGCCACCCGGCACGTCCTGACCGACGCCGACGAGGCGACGGTCCGCAAGCTGGCCGAGGCGTACGCCGCACCGGCCGTCTCGCTCAAGGTGTTCCTGGAGCCGGAGACGGTCGTGCCCTGGCTCGGCCCGGAGTGGAGGCCGGACGGGCCCGGCTGGCTGATGACGACACCGCTGCGCCCGCTGCCCGGCACCGACGCCCGCACCCACGCCGACACCCCCACCCACGCCCACGCGCTCGAGGGCTACACGCTCAAGTCCTGGCGGCGCGGCGGCGTGACGCGCCTGCTCGTCACCGCCCCCGACGGCGGGTTCGCCGCGCGCGGCCAGGTCGCCCCGACCGGCAGGACAGCGGTGGTGGACCAGGTGGAGACGGCCCCCGCGCACCGGCGCAGGGGCCTGGGCGCGCTGGTGATGCGCACGCTCCAGGACGCGGCGTACCAACAGGGCGCCACGGCCGGGCTCCTGGGCGCGACGACCGACGGGCGGGGGCTGTACGAGTCGCTGGGCTGGCAGGTGTGCGCCCCGCTGACCGGCGTGACGTGCCCGGGGACCCCGGCATGACGGCGGGCCCCGGCACGACGGCGGTCCCCCGGGGACGGAAAAGGTTTGATCCCGCTGCCGCCCGGCGCCAGGACGGCGCCGACGACACCAGGAAGCACCCGAACCGCCCCGGAGGTTCCCCATGGCCGTCCAGGCCCTCCCCCAGACTCCGCACGCCACCACCGTCGACCGGTGCGAGGGCCCGTACGGGGAGGTCGTTCTGCGGGAGCGCGGGGGGCACTTCGAGATCATCGCCAACGGCTGCTTCCTGATGGACACCTCCGACGGCCGCTCCGAGCGCCTCCTCGTCGACGCCGCCCTCGCCGCGCTCCCCGGCGCGGCCGGCCTCCCCTCCCCCGCCCTCCTCATCGGCGGCCTCGGCGTCGGCTTCTCGCCCGCCCGCGCCGCCGCGCAGCCGCGCTGGGGCGGATCGCGGTCGTCGAGCGCGAGCAGGCCGTCATCGACTGGCACCGCGCGGGACCGCTGGCCCGGATCTCGGACGACGCGCTCGCCGATCCGCGATGCGAGATCATTCACACCGACCTGGTGGATTACGTTCGGGAAAACCGGATCGGGAACGCTGGTACGTACCAGGACACCTACGACGCGCTCTGCCTCGACATCGACAACGGCCCCGACTGGACCGTGACCGACGGCAACGCCAATCTCTACTCCCCACAAGGGCTTGCGGGGTGCATGAGGCGGCTGAGGCCCGGCGGAATCCTCGCCGTCCGGTCGGCCGGACCGTCCCCGGAATTCGAGGACGCGTTGTGGAATGCCGGATTCAACTTGGTTAGGACGGAAGAGATCCAAGTTGCCCGAGGCGTGCCTGACGTGGTCCACCTCGCGGTTCGCCCTGCGTAGCCGGGACGCCGTCGGTGCCTTTACGCTGCTGCCTTACACGTGGGAATAGAGAAGAGAACTCCCAGGGGCGGGGCAATGGAGCAGACACACACCAGCCACAACGGCCTCGCGGCCACTCCGGGCGCCCAGCGCCGGGTGCTGGTCGTCGAGGACGACGCGACCATCGTCGACGCCATTGCAGCGCGACTGCGCGCCGAGGGCTTCCAGGTGCAGACGGCCGTCGACGGACCGGCGGCGGTGGACGCCGCCGAGGCGTGGCAGCCCGATCTGATGGTGCTCGACATCATGCTGCCCGGCTTCGACGGGCTCGAAGTCTGCCGCCGCGTCCAGGCGCAGCGGCCCGTGCCGGTACTGATGCTGACGGCACGCGACGACGAGACCGACATGCTGGTCGGCCTCGGTGTCGGCGCCGACGACTACATGACCAAGCCGTTCTCGATGCGCGAACTCGCGGCCCGCGTGCATGTCCTGCTGCGCCGGGTGGAGCGGGCGACGCTCGCCGCCTCCACGCCGCGCAGCGGCATCCTGCGCCTGGGCGAACTGGAGATCGACCACGCGCAGCGCCGCGTGCGGGTGCGCGGTGACGACGTACACCTGACGCCCACCGAGTTCGACCTGCTGGTGTGCCTGGCGAGCACGCCGCGCGCCGTGCTCTCGCGCGAGCAGCTGCTCGCCGAGGTGTGGGACTGGGCCGACGCGTCGGGCACCAGGACCGTCGACAGCCACATCAAGGCGCTGCGCCGCAAGATCGGCGCCGAGCGGATCCGTACGGTCCACGGCGTGGGGTACGCGCTGGAGACCCCACCGGCATGACGCGGCAGGGAAGGCAGGCGAGGCAGGGTCAGGGGCAGGGAAGGAACGGGCTGCGTCCCTTCTCGATCAAGACCAAGCTCGGCACGCTCGTCGTCGTCTCGGTCTTCATCACCACGGGCCTGATCCTGGTGGCGCTGCGCACCAAGACGGAGCTGCGCTTCATCACCGTCTTCTCGGTCATCGCCTCGATGCTGATCACCCAGTTCGTGGCACACAGCCTGACCTCTCCGCTGGACGAGATGACGACGGTGGCCCGGTCCATCGCGCACGGCGACTACACGCGGCGGGTGCGCGGCGCGGGCCGCAGGGACGAGCTGGGCGACCTGGCGGCCACGATCAACCACATGGCGGACGACCTGGAGGCCGTGGACCGCCACCGCAAGGAACTGGTCGCCAATGTCTCGCACGAGCTGAGAACCCCCATCGCGGGACTCAGAGCGGTGCTGGAGAACGTCGTGGACGGGGTGTCCGAAGCCGATCCCGAGACGATGCGCACGGCGCTGAAACAGACCGAGCGCCTCGGCCGGCTGGTCGAGACGCTGCTCGACCTGTCCCGGCTGGACAACGGCGTCGTCCCGCTGAAGGCGCACCGCTTCGAGGTCTGGCCGTACCTCTCCGGCGTGCTGAAGGAGGCGAACGTGATCGCCTCGCAGCGCGGCCTCGCCTCGGGGTCCGGCAGTCATACGCGTACCGACGTGCATCTGCACCTGGACGTCTCGCCGCCCGAGCTGACCGCGCACGCCGACATCGAGCGGCTGCACCAGGTCGTCGCCAACCTCCTCGACAACGCGGTCAAGCACAGCCCGCCGCACGGCCGCGTCACCGTGCGCGCCCGGCGCGGCTCGCAGCCGGAGAGCCTGGACCTGGAGGTCCTGGACGAGGGCCCCGGCATTCCGGAGTCCGAGCGGCACCGGGTCTTCGAGCGTTTCAACCGCGGCGCCCTGCCCGCTCCGCACGGTCCGGGCAGCGACGGCGGTACGGGTCTCGGCCTCGCGATCGCACGCTGGGCGGTGGATCTGCACGGCGGCCGGATCGGAGTGGCCGAATCCGCGCGCGGCTGCCGCATCCAGGTCACCCTTCCGGGGAGCCTCCGGACGGGCAGTTGACGTAGGGTTCGAACCGGAAGCGCACGTTCCTGCGTGTCGTCCACCGGGGGGCACGGTCCAGAGGGGCCGTGGCCGCCTTCAGCCCTACCCGAATACAGCGGAACCAGGCTTGTTTCCCGCCATTCCAAGCGCCGAAACCAGCTCTCCCATGTGACTTACGCGACGGATGGACAGCCCGGCCTGCACGTCCCGGCCCGGGAGGCGTAGCCTTTATTTCCGCTGTCCATCACCTTGCGAAGCGGAAGAGGGCGGTTAACGCCGTGTCGTCTCAGTCCCCCAGTAGCCCGAGCGTCTCGACCGACCAAGACGGGCAAGGGAAGAACCCTGCCGCTGCCTTCGGTCCCAATGAGTGGCTCGTCGACGAGATCTACCAGCAGTACCTCCAGGACCCGAATTCGGTCGACCGCGCCTGGTGGGACTTCTTCGCCGACTACAAGCCCGGTTCCACCCCCGCGGCGGAGAAGACCGCCACCCCCGAGGCCGATGACGTGACCGGGGCCGCCGCACAGCCGGCCCAGGCCG
Organism: Streptomyces sp. NPDC003016; assembly: GCF_053591455.1. Classification (NCBI taxonomy): domain Bacteria; kingdom Bacillati; phylum Actinomycetota; class Actinomycetes; order Kitasatosporales; family Streptomycetaceae; genus Streptomyces; species Streptomyces sp. NPDC003016. The sequence continues at coordinate 170,241 of NZ_JBSFTV010000002.1, read as the reverse complement.
CTCCGGCACCCGCCGCGCCCGCCACCCCGGCGACGCCCGCGGCCACCCAGCCGGCCCCCGCGGCGGCGCAGCCCGCCGCCCGGACCCCGGCCCCCGCCAAGGCCGCTCCGGCCGCGGCCCCCGCCGCCCAGCCCGCCTCCGCCCCCGCACCGGCCGCCGCACAGCAGGCCGGCGCGAAGGCGAAGACCGAGCCCAAGGCGGAAGCCGCCAAGGAGGCCCCCGAGGGCCCCGAGTACGTGACGCTGCGCGGCCCGTCCGCGGCCGTCGCCAAGAACATGAACGCCTCGCTGGAACTGCCCACGGCCACGTCCGTGCGCGCCGTCCCGGTGAAGCTGCTGTTCGACAACCGCATCGTCATCAACAACCACCTCAAGCGCGCCCGGGGCGGGAAGGTCTCCTTCACGCACCTGATCGGGTTCGCGATGGTGCAGGCCCTCAAGGCCATGCCGTCGATGAACTACTCCTTCGCGGAGAAGGACGGCAAGCCGACCCTGGTCAAGCCCCCGCACGTCAACCTGGGCCTGGCCATCGACCTGGTCAAGCCCAACGGCGACCGCCAGCTCGTCGTCGCGGCCATCAAGAAGGCCGAGACGCTCAACTTCTTCGAGTTCTGGCAGGCGTACGAGGACATCGTCCGCCGCGCCCGCGCGAACAAGCTGACGATGGACGACTTCACCGGCGTCACCGCGTCGCTGACGAACCCCGGCGGCATCGGCACCGTCCACTCCGTGCCCCGCCTGATGCCCGGACAGGGCCTCATCATGGGCGTCGGCGCGATGGACTACCCGGCCGAGTTCCAGGGCACCTCGCAGGACACCCTGAACAAGCTGGGCATCTCCAAGGTCATGACCCTGACCTCGACGTACGACCACCGGGTCATCCAGGGCGCCGCCTCCGGCGAGTTCCTGCGCATCCTCGCCAACCTGCTCCTCGGCGAGGAGGGCTTCTACGACGACATCTTCGAGGCCCTGCGGATCCCGTACGAGCCGGTCCGCTGGCTCAAGGACATCGACGTCTCGCACGACGACGACGTCACCAAGGCCGCCCGCGTCTTCGAGCTGATCCACTCCTACCGGGTCCGCGGCCACGTCATGGCCGACACCGACCCGCTGGAGTACAAGCAGCGCAAGCACCCCGACCTGGACATCAACGAGCACGGCCTCACGCTCTGGGACCTGGAGCGCGAGTTCGCCGTCGGCGGTTTCGCCGGCAAGTCGATGATGAAGCTGCGCGACATCCTCGGTGTGCTGCGCGACAGTTACGTCCGTACCGTCGGCGTCGAGTTCATGCACATCCAGGACCCGAAGCAGCGCAAGTGGATCCAGGACCGCGTGGAGCGCCCGCACTCCAAGCCGGAGCGCGAGGAGCAGCTGCGCATCCTGCGCCGCCTGAACGCCGCCGAGGCGTTCGAGACGTTCCTCCAGACGAAGTACGTCGGCCAGAAGCGCTTCTCCCTGGAGGGCGGCGAGTCCGTCATCCCGCTGCTCGACGCGGTCATCGACTCCGCCGCCGAGTCGCGCCTGGACGAGGTCGTCATCGGCATGGCCCACCGCGGCCGCCTGAACGTCCTGGCGAACATCGTCGGCAAGTCGTACGCGCAGATCTTCCGGGAGTTCGAGGGCAACCTCGACCCGAAATCGATGCACGGCTCCGGCGACGTCAAGTACCACCTGGGCGCCGAGGGCACCTTCACCGGTCTGGACGGCGAGCAGATCAAGGTCTCGCTCGTCGCCAACCCCTCGCACCTGGAGGCGGTCGACCCGGTCCTGGAGGGTGTCGCCCGCGCCAAGCAGGACGTCATCAACAAGGGCGGCACGGACTTCACGGTCCTGCCCGTCGCCCTGCACGGCGACGCGGCCTTCGCCGGCCAGGGCGTCGTCGCGGAGACCCTCAACATGTCGCAGCTGCGGGGCTACCGCACCGGCGGCACGGTCCACATCGTCATCAACAACCAGGTCGGCTTCACCGCCGCCCCGGAGTCCTCGCGCTCCTCGATGTACGCGACCGACGTGGCCCGCATGATCGAGGCGCCGATCTTCCATGTGAACGGCGACGACCCGGAGGCCGTGGTCCGCGTCGCGCGCCTGGCCTTCGAGTTCCGCCAGACGTTCAACAAGGACGTCGTGATCGACCTCATCTGCTACCGCCGCCGCGGTCACAACGAGGGCGACAACCCGCAGTTCACCAACCCGCAGATGTACACCCTGATCGACGTGAAGCGCTCGGTGCGCAAGCTCTACACCGAGTCGCTCATCGGTCGCGGCGACATCACGCTGGAGGAGGCGGAGCAGGCGCTCCAGGACTTCCAGGGACAGCTGGAGAAGGTCTTCGCGGAGGTCCGCGAGGCCACCTCGAATCCGGCTCCGGCCCACGCCCCGGAGGTCCAGGCCGAGTTCCCGGTGGCCGTCGCCACGGCGGTCTCCCAGGAGGTCGTCAAGCGGATCGCCGAGTCCCAGGTCAACATCCCCGACCGGATCACCGTCCACCCCCGCCTGATGCCGCAGATGCAGCGCCGCGCGGCCTCGGTGGAGGACGGCACGATCGACTGGGGCATGGGCGAGACCCTCGCCATCGGCTCGCTGCTGATGGAGGGCGTCCCGGTCCGGCTGTCCGGCCAGGACACCCGCCGCGGTACGTTCGGCCAGCGCCACGCGGTGCTCGTCGACCAGAACACCGGCGAGGACTACACCCCGCTCCAGTACCTCTCCGAGGACCAGGCCCGCTACAACGTCTACGACTCGCTGCTCTCCGAGTACGCGTGCATGGGCTTCGAGTACGGCTACTCGCTCGCCCGGCCCGAGTCGCTGGTCATGTGGGAGGCCCAGTTCGGTGACTTCGTCAACGGCGCGCAGACCGTCGTCGACGAGTTCATCTCCTCGGCCGAGCAGAAGTGGGGCCAGACGTCCGGCGTCACGCTCCTGCTTCCGCACGGTTACGAGGGCCAGGGGCCGGACCACTCGTCCGCCCGTCCCGAGCGCTTCCTCCAGATGTGCGCGCAGGACAACATGACGGTCGCCATGCCGACCCTGCCGTCGAACTACTTCCACCTGCTGCGCTGGCAGGTCCACAACCCGCACCACAAGCCGCTCATCGTCTTCACCCCGAAGTCGATGCTGCGTCTGAAGGCGGCGGCGTCGAAGGCGGAGGAGTTCACCACCGGCGGCTTCCGCCCGGTGATCGGCGACACGACCGTCGAGGCGGCGGCCGTCCGCAAGGTCGTCTTCTGCGCCGGCAAGGTCTACTACGACCTGGAGGCCGAGCGTCAGAAGCGCGGCACCACGGACACGGCGATCATCCGCCTGGAGCGCCTCTACCCGCTGCCGGGCAAGGAGCTCCAGCAGGAGATCGCCAAGTACCCGAACGCCGAGAAGTACCTGTGGGCGCAGGAGGAGCCGGCGAACCAGGGTGCGTGGCCGTTCATCGCGCTCAATCTGATCGACCACCTCGACCTGGCGGTCGGCGCCGACGTCCCGCACGGCGAGCGGCTGCGGCGCATCTCGCGCCCGCACGGCTCGTCCCCGGCGGTCGGCTCGGCCAAGCGTCACCAGGCCGAGCAGCAGCAGCTGCTCAACGAGGTCTTCGAGGCCTGAGCACCGCCTGTCCGATCACCGCCGTACAGCCCGAAGGGCCCGGCACCGCAGCGCTGCGGTGCCGGGCCCTTCGGCGTACCGGGCGAGGGGGCGGCTCAGGACGTCTCAGGGCGGCTCAGGGCGGCTCAGCCGAGGTATGCCTCGAAGTCCCAGTAGGGGCGGTTGCGCTGGCGTGCGGAGAGGGTGTGCGGGTGCTGCGCGCCGAGCGTGCGTGTGAGGGTGAGCAGCGCGTCCGCCTCGACCTTGTCGGCCTCCTCGTACTCGCGCAGGGCCCGGAGGTCGGCGGCCAGCGCCGTCTGGCAGGACAGGGTGAGCGGGTGTTCGTCCCCGAGGACCTGGCGGGACCTGCGCAGGGTGTCCCGGCTCAGCTCCGCGGCGTCCGCGACGCGGCCGTTGAAGTTGCGGCCGCCCGAGGCGTTGAGGGCGCAGCCCAGTACCCACGGGTGGTCGCTCCCGAGGGTGGCGGTCAGGCCCGCGAGCGCGGACTCGAACATGGACATGGCCTCGCTCCGGTCGCCGGTCGCCTGCATCACGAGCCCGGTGTTGGCGAGCATGCCGGTGGCGACGGGGTGCGCCGGGCCGAGCAGCTTCCGGTATCCGGCCTCCGCCTCGGCGATCAGGTCCCTGGCCTTCGCCAGGTCGCCGTGCTCGCGCTGGAAGTTCCCGTAGTCGTTGACGAACGACAGGGTGTTGTGGTGGGTCCGGCCGTGGACCTGCTCCAGCTGTTCCATCAGGCTGTCCATCAGCGGTCCGATGTCCTGCTGGAAGCCGCCCTCGCGCCGCCGGGCGAGCGCCAGGTGCACGCGGGCCACCAGCGTCTGCGGGTGCAGCGGCCCGAGCACCTGCACGTGGAGCCGCACGACGGGCTCCTGCCGGGCCACGGAGTCACGGTACTGGCCCAGCAGCCGCAGTCCGTGGGCCACCGCGTTCCCGGAGTTGAGCGTGGTGATGTGCCGGGCCCGCAGGACGGCCTCGCGCCGGCTGAGGGTCTCCAGGTCGAGTTCGTACGCCTCCCGGTAGCGGCCCAGCAGCCGCAGTCCGACGCTGAGGTTGTGCCGCGCGTTGATGGAGGTCAGCTCGTTCTCGCCGAGCAGCCGTTCCGCGTCCTCCAGCACCTGCTCCTGCAGTTCCAGCGCCTCGCCGTACCGGCCGAGCCGGCGCAGGCTGCTGGCGAGGGCGCCGTTGACGCCGAGTTCGCCCAGCTCGTTGCGCGGCTCGGCGGTCCGCAGCCGTTCCCGCAGGGCGCGTTCGAGTTCGTACGCCTCCCGGAAACGGCCGGAGGAACGCAGCAGGTTGCCCTGCTGGATGGTCAGGTCCAGCATGTGCTGGGCCAGCGGGTCCATGAACGCCGTCCAGTGCGTCCGGATCTTCTCGGCGAGCCGGTTGCCGGCCGTGGACTCGCCGCTGCGCACGCAGTAGCGCAGGCAGTTCAGCACGGCGGCCTGGACCCGGCTGTTGGAGCTGCTGAGCGCTCCCGACGGCTCCAGGTGGGGCAGCAGCTCGGCGTACCGGGGCCACTGCCTGCTGTCGACCGGGTTGCCCGGGTCGGCCTCGGCCAGCAGCGTGCGGACGGCTTTGCGGTGGGTGTCGCGGCGCTCGTCGCTGGTGAGCCGGGACACGATGTCGTGGACGAGCCGGTGCATGTGCACGGACTCCTGGTGCGGGCCCATCTCGGCGTTGACGGGCCCGCGGCTCTCGCGCGTGAGCACCGAGTAGTTGACCAGGGTGTCCAGGGCCCGGGTCCAGGCGGGCAGGTCGGTGCTCATCCACCGCAGGTCCTCGGGCAGGTCGGCCTGCGGGTAGGCGCGGGCCAGGCCGAGGGGGATGCGGCCGGGGGCGAAGGAGGCGCACAGGCTGAGCACTTCGACGGCCTGCGGCTGGGTGCGCCTGAGCCGGTTGATGAGGATGGACCAGGAGGTGAGCGAGGAGTGCGGGAAGCCGTCGCCGGCGGGCTCCTCGACGGTGGACAGCTTGCCCTCGCGGACCATGCGCAGGTACTCGGGGACCTCCATCCGGGACTCGCCCAGCCAGGAGGCGGCCTGCACGAGCGGCAGCGGCACGTCGCCGAACTCGGCGGCGACTTCGTCGGCCTGCTGCGCGGTCACGTGCGGGGCGCGGCGCATGAGGTAGCCGGTGGACTCGGCCCGGTCGAAGCTGGGGACTTCGAGTACGTCGGTGTGGTCGCCCCAGCCCCTGTTCCGGGAGGTGACGATGGTGTGACCGGGGCCGTGCGGCAGCAGGACGTTCGCGCCCTCCGTGTCGTCCCAGCCGTCGAAGATGACGAGCCAGCGGCCGTACGGTTCGCCGCGCCGCAGCGCCTCGCGGACCGCGCGGATGCGCTCGCCGGGCTCACTGCCGCTGTGCAGGCCCAGTTCGACGGCGAGCTCGCCGAAGCGGTCGCGCTGGATGTTGCGGTCGTCGGAGTTGACCCACCAGATGACGTCGTAGTCGGTGCTGAAGCGGTGGGCGTACTCCGCGGCGAGCTGGGTCTTGCCGATGCCGGACATGCCCAGGAGCGTGCAGGCGGAGTTGCCGCGTTCGGCCTCGGTCAGGCGTTCCTGGAGTTCGGTGAGGAGGTCGTCGCGGCCGGTGAAGCGGCCGTTGCGGCGCGGTACTTCGCCCCAGATCTCGGGGGGCGTGTTCGGGAAGCGCGAGCCGGTGGACGGCGGGCGGCGGCCGGAGGCGCGCCGGAAGTCGATGCCGAGTCTGCCGAGCAGCCGTTCCTCGGCCTCCTGCTCGCCCGCGCTCCACAGGCTGACCGGTTCGAGTACGGCGGTGGCGGGCGGCAGCTGGCGGTTGGTGAGGTTGACGGCGGCGAAGCGCTCGGCGTGCGCGGCCACGTACCCCCGCAGGACGTCGTTCCACTCGCCCGCGGCCCGGGGACCCAGCTCGAAGAACCAGTCGTTGAGGACGAGCAGGACGCGCCCGGTGGACAGCAGCAGGTCACCGAGCGACTCCTCCAGCGGCACCTCGCGGGGCGGGTCCCAGCGCTGGAGCGTGACCCGCCGGCCGTGGGCTTCCAGGCGCTGCCCGATCCAGTTGGCCCAGGGCCGGTGGTATCCGGGGAAGACCACGAGGAAGTGTTCCGGCCCGTCCTGGCCGCCACGGTCCGCCGCACCGGCCCCGCCCGAGCGCCGCTGATCCACCATCTGCACGTCTCCCTGTCCTACTCCGCCAGCACCTGCCGACCGACTGTCACGGCCGGTCGGCACAGTGTCACTCAAAGCCCTGCCGAGCCGCACCGAGGCTCGCATGATGTTCCCGCATGTCCCCCGCGAACTCCCTTCCCGCAATGGTCAGTTCATCGGATTCAAGCAGTACGGACAGTGCTTGTGCGACCTGTCCGCGATGGCGGCCGAACTGTTCGGCGGCCCGCCGCCGCCAGGCCGCCGGGACATCGGCGGCGGTGGTCGCCCGCCGCCACAGGTCGGTGAGCGCCAGATGCGCGTACGCGCCCTGGAGCACGCCCGCCACCGGCCGGGGGTCGGGCCGCCAGGCGACCCGGTGCAGCTCCCCGCCGCCGGGCCGGTACAGCGGAACGCGTTCGTGCAGGGCGGCCAGCTTCGTGTGGTGGGTCTCGTGGACCAGCACCTCGGCCAGCTCGTCGGCCCCGGCCGGCAGGGACGTCAGTACGCCGCCGGGCGCGGCCCGCAGCGTCGCGCTCATCGGACGGGGCCCGTCGTACACGGCGGGGTCCGCGGGGGCGAGGGGCACGACCACCCGCTGCACGGCCAGGATCTCGGCGGCCCGCCCGGGGTCCGTCCCCTCGACCAGGGCGAGGGCCTGCCTCCACAGCCGCGGCCAGGGTTCGCGGGCGACGGTGGCCCGGTCCGCGGCGGGCATCGTGGCGGCGGTGCCGGGCGGAACCCGGTAGGGGTCCAGGTCGTCGAGGACGACGGCGGTCGCGGGCAGGGTGCGCAGGCCCGACCAGCCCGGTCCGCCGCCGACGGGCCGGCCCTGCCGGGCGGCGGTGCGCCGCAGCAGGAGGGTGCCGGTCCGGTCACCTCCGGTGATCCGTACGGTAGGGCCGCGGGCGTGCAGTTCGGCCCGGTGGTCCGGGCAGCGCAGGGCGCCGAGGCCGGGGAGGGAGAGCACGCCGCCGGGAGCGTCGAGCGTGAGGCGCAGGTCGCAGCCCGCGCGCACGGCCGCGGTGGCCGCCATGCCCCCGAAGTACGCGAGGTGCCGGTCGAGGGAGGGGCCCTCGGGGGCGGTGAGGGCCCCGGCCAGCCAGGCTCCGGTCAGCGGGTAGTCGACCGCGGCGCGGACCGCCGCGGGGTCGCGCCGTTCGGCGTACTCCAGCAGTGCCCAGTGCCGGTGGAAGCGTTCACGCGTGAGCGGGTCGGCGTCGGCCCGCCGCCGGTCCACGCGCGTCAGCAGGGACTTGAGGAGCAGCAGCCGGCGGGCGTGCAGCCCGGTGCGCAGCGCGACGGTGCAGGCGGAGCCGGGCCTGGTGCGGGCGAGCTGGGTGAAGAGGGCGGAGGAGAAAGGGGCCGGCGTCATCGCGGCCCCCCTTCGTCGGCGTTCGTGCCGTGGCATCGGCGGTATCGACGGCATCGGCCCGAATCGGTCGACGGTGCCACCCATCTGTCCGGAAAGCGCCGCTGTTCAGCGGTTTCCCGGCTCGTCGCCCGTCCACCAGGCTTCCGCCAGCTCCCAGGGCCGGTCGAGCACGCGGCCGACCGCCTCGGCAGTCCCCGGATCGTCCATGGTGCGTAAAGTCCGCAGGTCGACGTCGGTGAGGTCGGGCACGGCCGGAGCCTTTCCGGCGTCCCGTCCCTGGCCGGCAACCACGGTGTTCCTGTGCGACACGCCCGACTCCCTCCTGCCGGCACCCGTCCCGCACGGCCGCAGCGGCTGCCCAGTTCTTCCCGAGACCGGTGAAACAGAAACATGTTCGACTTCACTCCGGTCAACCGGCCTTCATCCCGGTGAACGGCCACCAGGGGGGTGCCAGTCGCCGCCGGTCCGCCTCGGCCGGCCGCTGATCGTCCGTCCGGGCGCCCGGCCCCCGGCCCGGTTCCCGGTCGGCCTCCCGCAACCGGTCGGTCCGCTCCCGCGGCGCCCCGGCCTCCGCCCAGTCCACCTCGGTCAGGGACGCGATCAGTCGCTGCCAGCGGTCGTGCGCCTGCCCGAACGCCCGGCGCGCGGCCCCGGCGCGGCCCATGAACTCCAGGGTGCAGCCCTGGGCGTACAGCGCCCGTGCCGCCGTCCGGGAGCCCGGCCGGGCGCCGTGCGCGCGGTCGGCGTCACGCTGCGCGTTCTCGTACGCCTGGAGTGCGTCCGACAGCAGCGTCGCGGCCGACACGTGGGCGAGTTCGAACCTCACCCTGCCGAGCGTCAGCCATGCCTGGGCCCGTACCCCCGCGTCCGTCAGCCGCTTCGCGGCCTCCTCCAGCAGATGGCGGCCCTCGTACAGGTCCGGCAGGAAACCGACCCGCTGGAAGCGGAGCGCCAGTGCGCTGCCGAGCAGCAGGTTCAGCCGGCTGCGGGCCGGGGAACGGGCGGGCATCCCGGCGAGCGCCTCGCGCAGGACGCTCTCCGCCCGGCCCACGGTGCCCTCCCCGGCCGCCTCGTCCTCGGCGGCGGCGCGGCGCAGCAGCGACTCGCCCCACTCGGTGAGGAGTTCGCAGCGCCGGGCGCTGTCGGACGGTGCGAGGCCGGAAGCGGCCTCGTACGCCCGGTCGGCGGCGGCGTGGCCGCCCGCCGCGTCGTGCAGCCGCGCCTGGGCCGTCAGGCAGCGCAGGCGCAGCGCCGGGTCCTCACCGGCGGCCTGTCCGGCGCGGGCCAGGACCTCGGCGGTCTCCGCGTGCGGGGCGTCCGCGGCGCGCAGGGCCTCGGCGAGGTCGAGGAGGGCGGGGCAGCGGAGGCCGTCGGGGGCGCCCTCGGCGTCCAGCGCCGCGCATCCGCCGCGCAGTTCGCGTACCGCCTCCCCGGCCCGGCGCAGTACGAGCAGCAGCCTGCCCCGGCGCAGGTGCAGCGCCCGGCGGGACTCGGCGGGCCAGTCGGAGGCGTCACCGGCGAGCGCGTCCAGGGCCGCGTCGAGGTGGAGCGCGTCATGTGTCAGCCGCCACAGCGCGTGGTGGACGGCGGCGAGTTCCAGGCGGGCGTCGGCCCGCTCCCGGCTGCCCTGCGGGGCACGGTCGCGGGCTCCGGCGAGCGTGTGGGCCGCGCGCAGGAGGAGTTCGCCCGCCCGGTCGGTGCCGCGCACGGCCGGAGTCCCGGCTTCCGCGAACAGCACCCGCCCCAGCACGACTCCGGCCCGCGCTCTCCCGGGCGCGTCGCCGGCCGGCCCGCCGGTGTCCGTTCCGCCGCCGCGGGTTCCGCCGCCGCGGGTTCCCTCGTCGCGCAGCGCGGCCTCCGCGCGCTCGCGGGCGCGGCGGAGCAGGGACGGGTCGGCCTGGGTGTGCCACTGGTCCAGGAGGCGTTCGGCCTCGTCCAGCGGTACGGGGGTGACGAGGTCGGGCTGGTAGAAGCGCAGCACCCGGGCCGGGACGCGGGCGAACAGCTCGGGCTCGGCGCCGGACGCGTCGTCCTCGCCGTCCTCGCGCCGCTCCCCCCGCAGCCCGGGAGCGGCGCCCGTGCCGCGCTCGGAGAGCCTGGCGGCGGCGAGCGCCGAGAAGTTGCGGGCGCCCCTGCCGAAGTTGCGTTCCACGTACGAGGAGCAGTGCTTGAGCACGAGGGCGGCCGCGTCCTGGTCCAGCGAGTTCAGCAGCAGCTCCTGCACCCCGTCCGCGTACACGTAACAGGGCCTGGAGCCGGGCCCCGGAAGCTGCCTGAGCAACCCGCCGAGCAGCACTTCGGCGAGCTCCATCGGGCCGGTGTCCGGCAGCATGGCGCGCTGCACCAGCTGCATGACGGGCAGGGTGAGGGGCGCCGCCGCGAGGTGGACGGCGAGCCGGACGGCGCCGGGCGACGCGTTCGCCCGGAAGGCACGCAGCAGCTCGTCCGCGCTGCGGCCGGGCGAAAGGGGCGGTGGTGCGGCGGGGAAGGCCGGTTCCTCGGCGGCGGCCGCCGGTTCGCCGGCGTCGGCCCAGGCAGCCCAGCCGCGCACCGTACTGCCGCCGTGGTCGGACAGCAGCCGCGCCCAGGACGCGAACGCCTCGGGGGTCGGCGTGAGCACCGGCACGGGCCTGGCCGTCGCCTCCAGCGGCTCCCACGGCTCCTCGTCCGGAACGAACGCGGTGCGCCCGCCGGACGCCGCGGACCGCACCAGGAGCCCCGGTTCGGCGGGCAGTGCGGTACGGGCCCACAGGCGGGGCGGCAGCGGCTGCACGACGGCCAGCGGGGAGCGGCGCGGCCACTGGTGGATGAACCGCTGGGCGCGGCCCTGCTGCCACAACGGGCCGACGCAGTCGCTGACGAGGAGGGTGAGCCTGCGGCCCGTGGGGTCGTGGAACTGGTCGGCGGGGCGCAGCCGGGTGCGGCCGCCGGGCCCCGTCGTGGTGCCGATGAGGGGCGCGCCGCCGTCCCCGGCGTCGTACAGCTGGTGGACCTGGACGTCCCGGAAGACACCGGACTGCTGGCATGCCTGGCGCAGCTCCTCGACCATGCGCTCCCAGACGGCCATCGCGGGCCCGGTGTCCATGAGCAGCTGGATGTCCACGCGGTGGCGGTCGGAGGGGCGCAGTACCGGGCTGATGACGCCGGACATGGCGCTGTGCTCCGCCGTGGCGTCCTCGTCCAGGTGCCCGCCGGCGGCCGGGGGCGCGGCGGCGCGGTGGCGCAGGGGGCGCAGGGCGCGTTGCAGGCCCAGCAGTCCGGGCAGCGCGGCGGCCGCGGGAGCGCGTACGGGGAAGGCTGGCCCGGCGGCGCCCGCGGCGCCCGCGGCCCGGCTCCTGCCGCCGGGCGCGTAGAGCGATACGGGACCGGAGCCGGAGCCGGGGCCCTGGGACAGCCCCGGCACGCCGGAGCCGGCGCCTGGGTCCGGGCCGGCGCCGGCCGGATCGGGCCGGGTCGTCCGTCCGGTCCGGCCCGCGCCCCGGTCCTCCTCCAGGGGGCCGCCGGGGGCGCCCGCCGGCGTACGGCCCGGCGGAAGCCATCGGGCCAGCCAGACGGCGTCCGCGACCTCCTCGGCCGTGGGGTCGAGGCCGCCGCTCCTCAGCCTGCCGACGAGTTCCCCGAGGTCCATCCGGTCCTCACCTCGGGCGGTCGAGTGGCCGCATGAGCATTTCGGCGATGCGTTCCCGCGTGACGCGCTCCGCGCGGGGGGCGTGCTGGGTGAGGTAGAGCGCGTTGAGGAGCTGGTCGGCGGCGATGACCTCGCCCGGTGCACGGCCCAGGAACCGTTCGATCAGGTCCCGGCCCTCGACCGCCGCGTCACTGCCGAGGTGCGCCTCGACCATGGCGGTGAGCTGTTCCTCGCCGGGCGGTTCGAGCTCCAGCTGAATGCAGCGGCGGAGCAGCGCGGCGGGGAAGTCCCGCTCGCCGTTGGAGGTGAGGACGATGAACGGGAAGGTCGTGCAGCGGACCCGGCCACCGCGCACCGGCACCTTGCGGCCGTCGTCGGTCAGGACGTCCACGACCGGCTCGCGGTCGGCGATGCGCTCCAGCTCGGGAAGGGCGAACTCGCCCTCTTCCAGGGCGTTCAGCAGGTCGTTGGGCAGGTCGAGGTCGCTCTTGTCGAGTTCGTCGACGAGCAGCACCCGTGGCTGGTCGGACGGCAGCAGCGCGGTGCCGAGCGGTCCGAGGCGTACGTACGAGCCAATGCTCGAAGGCGCCGAGGGGGCCGGGGCGGCCGCCCCCGTTCCGCCCTGCGCCCGCTCCAGCTGCACGTCCTGGAGGCGGCCGATGGCGTCGTAGCGGTAGAGCCCGTCCTGAAGCGTGGAACGGCTGACGATCGGCCAGCGCAGGACGCGGCCGAGGCCGAGTTCGTACGCGACGGCCTGCGCCAGGGTGGATTTCCCGGTGCCCGGGTTGCCGGTCACCAGCAGCGGGCGGCGCAGGTACAGCGCCGCGTTGACCGCGTCGACCTCGGCGGGCCTGGGGTGGTGGTTCTCCACCAGCCGGCGCTGGACACCGAGCCTGCGGGCGGCGCTCGGGTCGGTGGCCGCGGGGTCGGTGGCGTCCGCGTCCGGTCCCACGGCGGCGAAATCACGCCACGGAGGCGGGCCGGGTAACCGCTGGACTCCGTCGTGCGGCGTTCCCGCGCCGCGATAGATCCGCCAGTCTGTCACTGAGTTTCACCTCGCGGGTAGGTGGGAAGGGAGCCGGATCCGACGGTCGTGCGGCTGTCGGGGCTGCCGAGGTTACCGCTCAAGACCTGCTCTGCCGACCTGGATTCCGGCCCGGTTGCCGACTCGGTCACCGGCCCGGTTGCCGGGAATCGAGCGGGCGATCGAGACACCCCCTGGCGGGCCGTCATGGGGTGGGTCCGGACAGCTGCTGCGGCACCCGGAGCGGCACACCGTCGTACGGCGGGCGGTCGGGCGGGTCGAAAAGCACGGCCATGGAGCCGGCCCAGGCCGCTTCCGACACCGTGTCGGGTGTCGCGTCGGGGTCCATGGAGATGATGCGCAGGGCACGTATGTGCCGGTGCAGTCCGTCCACGCCGTCGGCGCGTGTCAGCAGTTCGTCGGCGCGCGCCTGGAACTCCCGGCAGTCGCTGTGGTCCCGGCCGCATCTGCGCCACAGGGCGAGCGGGTGCCCGGCGGCGAGCGCGGCGGCCATCGCGTCGAGTCCGTCGCCACTGCCGACGGGCCCGCAGTACACCGGCACGGTGCCGTCCCCGGCGTCGGACAGCCTGGCGTACGCGGCCCTGCGGGACTCCCGGCGGGCGCCGGGGCCGTGTCCGGACGCGGGGACCTCGCCGCGCAGCGGCACGACGGTGAGCGGCCCGCGCACGGCGGCCTTCCAGCGGCGGCGCCATTCGGGGCTCGCGGGGCGGTCGCGGCGCCTGCGGTCCCGTATGACGACGATGCGCCGCTCCCCCAGCGCCATGCTGTGCTCGTCGAAGACCTCGTCCTCGGGCGACAGCCGCCAGGTGTCGAGGGGTTCGTCGAACAGCTCGCGCGGCAGCAGGGCCTCGACCGCCGCGAGGTGCTCCCCGCTGTCCCCGCGGCGCAGGGCGTCGGCGAGCGGCTCGCGCAAGGTCTCGCGGAGGCGGGGGCGGGGCACACCGCGGTCGTCGCCGTACAGCGGGCTGACGGTCCGCCCCTCGTAGAGGAGCTTGACGCGCCACGGGTAGCGGTCGCCGTAGTGGACCGGGTCGATCTCGACGAGCACGTCGGCACGGGCCTGCCCGGCCGGGCGCTCCCGCACGGACTCGAACGTGAACCCGGACTCCGCGCCGGGCCCCGGTCCCGGTCCCGGCCCCGGTCCCGTGCCGGATTCCGGTCCGGGCGCGTCCTCTTCATGGAGGTCCAGGGCCAGGACCTGTGCGATCTCCTCGCGGATCGCCTGGTGCGCCGACTCGCCCTGCGTGGTGATCCACTCACCGAGCCAGGTGAGCGCGGCCCGGTGGGGGCTTGCGGACCCGCCGCGGTCCCAGCCCCGGCCCTGGTCCCAGCCCCGGCCCTGGTCCCAGCCCCGGCCCTGGTCCCGGTCCCGGTCCGGGCCCCGGCTCGCGAGGTGCCTGACGACCTTGGCGGCGTACAGCAGCACCGCGTCGACGTCGAGGTCGCGCCCGCCCTCCTGGCCGCGCAGGTCGTACAGCAGCCCGGCGCCGTCGCGCCAGGTGCGCGGGTCGTGTTCGATGGGCGACTGGTAATCGCGGTGCAGCACACGGCGTTTGACGTCGTCCACCAGGGTCATGACCTCGCCGGGCCCGGTGGGCGGCGGCAGTTCGGCGAACCGGCCGAAGAGGTGCGCGCGCACGGCGGGACCGAACCCGGGGGCGCCCGTGGGCCGCAGACCGGCCTGCGCCCTGGTCCAGCCGCCGCCGGCCGTGGTGCTGCGGAACCGGCGCAGGTGGTGGCGGTCGTGCTCGCGCAGGACGGTGTGGAGGACGCCGCCGCCCGGCAGGTCGTGCAGCTCACGCAGGGCCGTGATGGGCACGGCGGCCCCCTCGTGCTCCGCGCGCCCCTTGTTCATGCCGATGACCGCGCCGTGCCGCAGGTCGACGACGGGGCCGCCCGAGCAGCCCTCGACGGGCAGACTGCCGCGCAGCAGCAGCGCCTTGCCGTCGGTGGCGTGAGCCCGGCCGACGCCGTGCCGTACGCCGAGGTCGCCGGTCTCCCTGGACCAGCCGTGCAGGCTCACGTCGGCGGGTATCGCCGGGGGCCGCTCGCTGAGCCAGACGCAGGCGGCGTCCCGCGCGTCCGGTACGCGGACCAGCGCGATGTCGGGGAACTCCCAGTGGTACCGGGGCTCTTCGGGGTCGGCGGGCCGCGGCTTGGCGAGGACGACCTCGCCCGTGGTCGTACCGCCCTGCCACGTGATGCCCAGCGCGCGCTCTCCCCTCCACACGGCGGCCTCCCCCTTTCCCACGACATGGGCGCAGGTCAACACCCAGCCGGGGGCGATGAAGAAACCACTGCCCCAGTAGTGGGTGCCGTGCGGGTCATACCCGCCTCCGGGCGCGGCAATGCGTACGAGCGAGGGGCGCACCATCTCGTCGAAGGGGTTCACGCCGCGCTCATACCGCGCCGGGGGCGGACGGCCGGGGCACGGACGCCGGCTCTGCGACCGGCCCCGGTCCCGTGCCGGGGGTCGCGCCCGTACCCGGGTCCGTGACCGCGCCCGGGTCCGTGACCGCGCCCGCGACCGGCTCGGTCCAGGTCAGGGAGACGGAGACGGACGCCGTGCCCCCGCCGCCCGCGAGGACCCCGATCACCTTGCCGGACTGCGCGGACAGTTCGATGCCGAAGGTCACGGCGACCTCGACGGGGGCGGCGGGGCGCAGCCCGGCGCGCAGCGACTGCACCACGCCCTGGACGACGTCGGTCAGCCCGCCCGCCATGGAGACGACCCGGTCGCCGATCCCGGTGTCCCGGAAGCCGCCGCCCCGGTCCAGCTCCTGCACCTCGCTGACACGGGCCCAGACGACGGTCCCGTCGTCGAGCCGAACCTGTGCGATCCCATTGGCCACAGCGCCCCCCGCTCCCCCACGCGATGAAGGGTGAAGGGTAATCGCTGCAGGGTACGAGCGCGAGGTCCCGGGGATCAGTGCCTATCCTGGCTTGGAACAACCGCTGTCCACCCCTGTCCACCCCACGGAGCAACACCTTGTACTTCACCGACCGAGGCATCGAGGAGCTGGAGAAGCGGCGCGGCGAGGAGGAGGTCACCTTCGAGTGGCTCGCCGAGCAGCTGCGCACGTTCGTCGACCTCAATCCGGACTTCGAGGTCCCCGTCGAGCGCCTGGCGACCTGGCTGGCCCGCCTGGACGACGAGGACGACGAGGACGAGTAGTACCTCGCCTCACCGGTGGCGGGCGCGCGTCCGGACGGCGCGCATCCGGTCGTACGCGAGACCCAGCGCGCCCTGCGCCACCAGCACCGCCCCCGCGAACGCCCAGCCGCCGCTGCGCCGCCGCAGGCCCCACAGGGCGAGCGGGACACCGGCCGCCAGCTGGACCGCGACCAGTACGCGGGCCCCGGGGCCGCGCGTCCAGGGGCCGGCGGGGCCCACGGAACCGACGGGGCCGGTGGAGCCGGCCTCGGCCGTGCCCGGTTCCGTACGGACCGCGTCGCACCGTCCCTGCCACTCGACCGGTTCCGTGTCCGGCCGCGCCAGTGCCGCCTCCCGCAGCCGGGCGGCCGGTTCGCCGGGGGTCAGGCCCGCGGGGAGCGTGAGGCCCGAGCGGGACAGCACCGCGATCACACCGAGCAGGCGGGTCCTGGCGTCCGCGTCGGGGTCGGGCCGGGTGAGCGCCTCCAGGGCCTCCATGTCGAGCACCGGGTCGAGCCCGAGCCGCGCCGCGAACGTGCGCATCGCCTCGTCCTCGCCCGCCGGTGTGCCGTCCGCCAGCCATACGTAGCCGACCTGGCGCCGGAAACCCGAAGCGAGCGTGAAGCCGGCCCAGTCCGCGTCCCACCACAGGGCGAGAACCGGCCAGCTGACGCCGACGGCGAGCGCCGTGACCCAGCCCGCCAGTACCCGGTCGACCGGCTCGCCGCCCTCCAGCCACGGCCTGCCCTCGGGTACGAGCACGCTCCACCGCTCCGCGGAGCCGCTCCTGCCACTCCGGTCACCGGCCGGGGCCAGCAGCAGCCGCTCGCGCAGCAGACGGGCTGCGGGGCGTACCGCATCGGGCTCGGCCCCGCACAGCAGCAAGGCCCCGGCGGGCCCGGATCCGGATGTCGCGTCCATGCCCTCACGCTAGGGCACTTTGCCCGCGTTCGGCGCGTATGAGTGGGCTGCCCGCGCCGGTCCGTCTCTTGACTTCACGAGTCCGCGATATATCGTGTTTAGCCATAGACGCGATATGTTGCGTCTGTCCCGTCAGATGGGGAGAGCAGCATGACAGAGCCGACATGGGCGGTCGCCGAGCCGCGGAAACTCACCTTCGAGGACCCGGTGACGGCGCTCAGCGTGCGCATCGTCAACGGGACGGTGAACGTCGTCGGCGTCGAGAAGGGCCCCGCCCGCCTCGAAGTGTCCGGGATCGAGGGCCCGCCGCTGACCGTGACCCACCGGGACGGCACCCTCACCGTCGCGTACGAGGACCTGCCCTGGCACGGCTTCCTCAAGTGGCTCGACCCCAAGAACCGGCAGCGCAGCGCGGTCGTCTCCCTCGCCGTCCCCGCCACAGCCTCCGTCGAGGTCGGCGTGATCGGCGCCGACGCCGTCGTCTCCGGGATCGGCGGACGTACGGCCGTGCGCGGCATCAGCGGCGACACCACCCTCGTCGGGCTCTCCGGCGCCGTCCGCGCCGACACGGTCTCGGGCAGCCTGGAGGCCCAGGGCGTCACCGGCAGCCTCAGCTTCCACTCCGTCTCCGGGAACCTGACCGTCGTCGACGGCTCCGGTTCCTCCGTACGGGCCGACTCCTTCAACGGCGACATGGTCGTCGACGTGGACCCCGCCGGAAAGCCCACCGACATCGCCCTGACCACGGTCTCGGGCGGGGTCGCCGTCCGTCTGCCGCACCCGGCCGACGCGACGGTCGAGGCGAACACGGCGAGCGGCTCCCTCTCCAGCGCCTTCGAGGGCCTGCGGGTCAGCGGGATGGGGGTTTCCCCTGCTCGAGGCGGTTCGAGAGCTTGGGGATGGGGCGCGAAGAGGATCACGGGCAGGCTGGGCGCGGGCAACGGCCGGCTGCGCGCGACGACCGTCTCCGGCGCCATCGCCCTGCTGCGCCGCCCGCCGGCCGGCCGGGACCCGGACGGCGCGGAGGCCGGCGGCGCCCCGCCCACCGGCGCGCCGCCCACGGACGGCTCCCCCGCGGACGCCCCACCCACCGACGCCCCGCTCACCGACGGCCCGCTCACCCACCCCCCGGTCGACAAGAAGGTGCTCTGACATGCCTCCCGTCTTCGCCCACGGCCGTCTGCGCCTGTACCTCCTCAAGCTGCTCGACGAGGCGCCGCGTCACGGTTACGAAGTGATCCGCCTCCTGGAGGAGCGCTTCCAGGGTCTGTACGCCCCGTCCGCCGGCACCGTCTACCCGCGTCTCGCCAAGCTGGAGGCCGAGGGCCTGGTCACGCACGCCACCGAGGGCGGCCGCAAGGTCTACTCGATCACCGACGCCGGCCGCGCCGAACTGGCGAGCCGCGGCGGCGAACTGGCCGATCTGGAGCTGGAGATCCGCGAGTCGGTCTCCGAACTGGCCGCCGAGATCCGCGACGACGTACGCGGCGCGGCGGGCAACCTGCGCCGCGAGATGCGGGCCGCCGCGAGGGAGACCCTGCACAACGCCGCGTCACAGCCCAAGGCGAGCGGCCGCGAGGGCGCGTTCGGCGACGGGTTCGGCGACAGCGAGGCGTGGCGCGCGGCGAAGGAGGAGCTGCGCAGGGCGAAGCAGGAGTGGAAGGAGCAGGCGCGCCGCGCGAAGGACGAGAGCCGCCGCGCCCGCGAGGACGCGCAGCAGGCACGCCACCAGGCCCAGGAGGCGCAGGAGAAGGCCCAGGAGAAGGCGCAGGAGCAGATGCAGCGGATCGCGCAGCGGGTGCAGGAGCAGGTGCAGGACCACTTCGCGCGGGGCGACTGGCCGAAGGGGGTACGGGAGGGTCTCGCCGAGATCACCAAGGAGTTCGGCTTCTTCGGCGGCCGGCCGCAGCCCGGCACCGAGCGGGACGCGGCGCCGGACACCGGGCCGGTCACGGAGCCCGCCGAGGTCAAGGTCGAGCGTACGGACGCGCCCGCGGAGCCCGAGTGGGCCCAGGAGCCCCCGTCCGGCGACCCGGCCCGCGACCTGGAGCGCCTCCTGGACCGCTTCCGCGACGACATCCGCGACGCGGCCCGCGACCGGGGCGTGACGGAGGACCAGCTCCGCGAGGCACGCCGCCACCTGTCCACGGCGGCGGCCCGCATCGGCGCGGTCCTGCGGAACCCGGAGGTCTAGGGTGTTTCCTCCGGACCGCGCGACGGCCCGGAGGAAGAGCCCCGAGCGGCCGGCACGGCCGAAGCAGCCCGATGGCGCCGACCAGCGGGAGGGGCGCGACGGCCGGGGCGAGGGCCGCCGTCGCGAGCCCCGGGCGGCTGTCGCGCCCGGCCCGGAAGCCGAGGAAGCCGTGAGGGGCGGCAGGACCGGCCCGGGACGCCTTCCCGGAGCGCCCCCGGGTACGCCCCCGGCCGCCGGACGGACTCAGGACGGACTCAGGACGCCTCCGGAGCCGCCTCCCGCAGCGCACGCTCCAGCGCGCCGTACGTCGCGCCGTACTCCGTCAGCACGTCGGCCACCGGGCCCGGCTGCGTGGTCAGCGCCAGCAGCAGGTGCTCGTCGCCGATGTGCCGGTCGCCGCGGCCCAGCGCGATGCGCAGGGACTTCTCCAGTACGCCCTTCGCCTGCCGCGTGAAGGGGCGGTGTCCCGTCAGCAGACCCCGCCGCGGACCGCGTCCGGACTGCATCGCACCCTCGCCGTGCGTCGCCTCCACCTTCGAG
Organism: Streptomyces sp. NPDC003016; assembly: GCF_053591455.1. Classification (NCBI taxonomy): domain Bacteria; kingdom Bacillati; phylum Actinomycetota; class Actinomycetes; order Kitasatosporales; family Streptomycetaceae; genus Streptomyces; species Streptomyces sp. NPDC003016. The sequence goes on along the minus strand of NZ_JBSFTV010000002.1, from coordinate 150,669 downwards.
ACGATCTCCGTGACGTCGATGCCGATCCCGGCGAGCGCCTCCTGGTCGGCCTTCGAGAGGCCGCCCCGGCGCCGCGCCTCGGCCAGCGCCCGTGCCACCGCTTCCCGGCGCCCGGCGATCCCCAGCGAGGCGAGAGCGGAGGACGAGCGCGTGCCCTCCTGATCCAGCAGGGCCAGCAGCAGGTGCTCCTCGGTGACCGAGTCGGCGCCCGCCCGTTCCGCCTCGGTGGCCGCGCCCTTCACCGCACTCCGGGCACTCTTCGTGAACCGCTCGAACATCAACGCCTCCCGTGCTTCTTGTGGACGGCCTGCCGGCTGACGCCCAGCTCGGACGCGATTTCCTGCCACGACCAGCCCTGGACGCGGGCGCTTCTGACTTGCACGGCTTCGAGCTGCTCCAGCAGCCGCCGCAGGGCGGCGACGGCGCGCAGTCCGACCCGGGGGTCGTGGTCGCCCGCGCGCTCGGCGAGATCCGTTGCGTCGGTCATGACTGTCAACTTACATTGACACCTCGCGGCCGTCAACCATGGTTGACACGGAGGGGCGGGCGGGAACCGGCCGGAGCGGCCGTCACGGAGATCCGCGCGCCCGGCCGGGCGTGGACCCGCCCGTCCCGCACCCACGCCGCCCCGGTCGCCTCCACCCGCCAGTCACGGGCGCGCGACGGCAGCGACAGCTCGGTGACGCCGCGCCCGGAGGCGACGTACGACAGGCGGTAGGTGCGGGTCGCCGGGTCGTACGACTCCCCGCGCACCCGGCCGGCGACGGCGGGCGCGTACGGCGACGCCGTCTGTTCCTTGTGCGTACGGAACTCCCCCGCCTCGTCCACCGCGCAGTAGCCGCCGCCGTAACACCACACGTAACCCGCCCAGCCGGAGCCGTAGCGGTTCATGGACGCCAGCGCCTCGCGGTAGAAGCGCCCCATGTTCGGGAGGGAGTTGTTGAGCGGGCCCCACTCCCCCACGACCACCGGGACGCGGTGCTCCTTCGGATACGCCGTCACCGCGGCCTCGTACGACTCGATCCAGCCGGCCGCCGGGTCGTAGTCGGCGCCCGCCTCCATCGCGGTGTTGTAGAAGTGCGGGGCGTACACGACCTTGGGGTCCTTGATCTTCCCGAGGCCGGTCTCCACCCCCTCGCCCACGATCGGCGTCGGCTCGACGAACACCCAGGTGTCCCGGTCGGTCGAACGCACCGCGTCCGCAAGCCGGTTGTGCATCGGTGTGATCTGGTCGCGCTCGATGCGGCGGGCGGCGGCGGGCAGGTCCTCGCCCTCCCGCAGCTCCCCCATCGGCTCGTTGATCAGGTCGTACCCGAGCACCGCCGGATGGTCCTCGAACCGGCCGGCGAGGACCCGCCACATGGCGGCCTGCGCGCGCTGGAGATCCGGGTCCTCGTAGAGATGGGTGAAGGCGCGCTGCACGGCCGGCTCGAAGTATTCGGAGAACCAGTCGTCGGGGCGCGGCGTGAACGGCAGCCCGTCGGTGCGCGTCGCCCACTCCGGGATGCCGCGATGGCCGAAGGCCGGTCCGAAGACGTCCTGGTGGGCGTCGATCAGCACCTGGACGTCGTACTTCCCGGCCCAGTCCAGGATCCGCTCGATCCTGCGGAGGTACGCCGCGCTGTACTGCCCGCGCCGGGGCTCCAGGTCGTCCCAGAAGACGAGGAGCCGGGCGAAGTTGAAGCCGCGGGCGTTCAGGTCGCGGAAGTGCTTCTCGGTGATGGCGGAGAGCGCCCTGTCGCCGCGGTTCGCCTTGTCCTCGACGTTCCAGCCGCGCAGGGTGAGGACGCGGCCGCGGTCGTCGGTGAGCCGCGGGATTCCGTCGCCGCCGCTTCCGCCGCCGGGGACACGTCCGCCGCCGGGATCACGTTCGCGCGCGCCGGCGGCCGGGGCGAGGACCCCGGCCGCCAGCGCGACCGTACAGACAACTGCGCCTACCATCCGGCCGGTTCGCACAGACACCCCTCCAGCACACGTCGTCGTCGCGTGCCGCAGAGCACATCAGCAGAACCGATGCCTCATCAAGGGGTCGTCAGCACGATCTTCCCGAAGAGGTCGCCGCCCGCCATCCGCTCGAAGCCCTCGCGGGCGCGGTCCAGGGGCAGCACCTCGTCGATGACCGGGCGTACGCCCGTCGCCGCGCAGAAGGAGAGCAGGTCCTCCAGCTCGTCCTTGGAACCCATCGTCGAACCGACGACCCTGAGCTCCAGGAAGAAGATCCGGTTGAGCTCGGCCGAGGGCGGGTTCGGGCCGCTCGTCGCGCCCGAGATGACCAGCGTGCCGCCGGGGCGCAGGGACTTCACCGAGTGCGACCAGGTGGCGGCGCCGACGGTCTCGATCACCGCGTCCACCCGCTGCGGCAGCCGCGCGCCCGGCTCGAACGCCTCCACCGCGCCCAGCTCGACGGCCCGCTTGCGCTTGGCCTCGTCGCGGCTGGTGGCGTACACCCGCAGCCCGGCCGCCTTGCCGAGCACGATCGCGGCGGTCGCCACACCGCCGCCGGCGCCCTGGACGAGGACGCTGTCGCCGGGGCGCACACCGGCGTTGGTGAAGAGCATCCGGTACGCCGTGAGCCAGGCGGTCGGCAGGCAGGCGGCCTGTGCGAACGACAGCTCCTTGGGCTTGGGGAGCACGTTCCACGCCGGGACGGTGACCTGTTCGGCGAAGGTGCCCTGGTACTTCTCGGTCAGGATCGACCGCTTCTCGCGCGGGCCGACGCCGTGGCCGGTCTCGCCGATGACGGAGTGGACGACGACCTCGTTGCCGTCGGCGTCGATTCCGGCGGCGTCGCAGCCGAGGATCATCGGGAGCGCCTCCTCGCCGAGGCCGACGCCGCGCAGGGACCAGAGGTCGTGGTGGTTGAGGGAGGCGGCCCTGACGGTGACGGTGGTCCAGCCGGGCTTCACCTCGGGCGCCGGGCGTTCGCCCAGTTCGAGGCCGTTCAGCGGCTGGTCGCGGTCGATGCGGGCGGCGTAGGCGGCGAACATGACCATGACGATAGGGCGGCGCGGTGCGTGGCGGAACCATGCTCCGGTGTGACGCGCGTCCCTCCCCGGCCCGCACCACCCCGGTGTGACGCGCGTCCCTCCCCGGCCCGCACCACCCCGGTGTGACGCGCGTCCCTCCCCGGCCCGCACCACCCCGGTGTGACGCGCGTCCCTCCC
>NZ_JBSFTV010000002.1:0-147407 GCF_053591455.1 Streptomyces sp. NPDC003016 | reverse complement strand
CCCGGCCCGCGCCACCCCACCGCACCGGAAAGCGCGCGGGCCGTGCCGCCCACCCTCACCGGGGGAGCCGCACGGCCCGTACAGGCAGAGCCCGCGCCTACCGGCGCGCCACGCCCTCCGCGCGCGCCGCCGCGGCCACGGCCGCCGTGACGGCCGGGGCGACCCGCTCGTCGAACGGGGACGGGATCACGTAGTCCGCCGCCAGCGCGTCGCCCACCACGTCCGCCAGCGCGTTCGCCGCCGCGATCTTCATGCCCTCGGTGATGCGGGAGGCCCGCACCTGGAGCGCACCCGCGAAGATCCCCGGGAAGGCCAGGACGTTGTTGATCTGGTTCGGGTAGTCGCTGCGCCCGGTGGCGACGACCGCCGCGTACTTGTGCGCGACGTCCGGGTGGACCTCGGGGTTCGGGTTGGCCATGGCGAACACGAACGACCGCGGCGCCATCGACGCCACCGCGGGCTCCGGCACCGTACCGCCGGAGACGCCGATGAAGACGTCGGCGCCGACCAGCGCGGACTCCAGCGAGCCGGTCAGCCCGGCCCGGTTCGTGATCTCGGCCAGCTCGCGCTTGACGTCCGTCAGGTCCTCGCGGTCCCGGCTGACGATGCCCTTGCGGTCCGCGACCGCCACGTCACCGAGCCCCGCCGCCAGCAGGAACTTCGCGATGGCGACCCCGGCCGCACCCGCGCCCGAGATCACGGCGCGCAGGTCGCCGAGCGTACGGCCGGTGAGCCGGGCGGCATTGCGCAGCGCGGCCAGGGTGACCACGGCCGTACCGTGCTGGTCGTCGTGGAAGACCGGAATGTCCAGCTCCTCCTGGAGCCGGCGCTCGATCTCGAAGCAGCGCGGCGCCGAGATGTCCTCCAGGTTCACACCGCCGAAGGACGGGGCGAGCCGCACGACGGTCTCGATGATCTCGTCCGTGTCGGTCGTCGCGAGCGCGATCGGAACCGCGTCGACGCCGCCGAACTGCTTGAAAAGAATCGCCTTGCCCTCCATCACGGGGAGCGAGGCCTCGGGCCCGATGTCGCCGAGTCCGAGAACCGCCGTGCCGTCCGTCACGACGGCCACGACGTTCGACTTCCAGGTGTAGTCGTTCACGAGCTCGGGCTGCTCGGCGATCGCGCTGCACACCTTGGCGACGCCCGGCGTGTACGCGAGGGACAGGTCGTCCTTGTCGCGCACCGGAACGGTCGCCTGAATGGCCATCTTGCCGCCCCGGTGCAGGGCGAAGGCCGGATCGAAGGGCTCCTCCGGAGCACCTTGCGCACTGTTGTCCGTGCTGCTGTCGCTGCGAGGATTGACGATCTCCGCTGCCATCTGTGTGACCCCTTAAGTCTTCATCAATTGAGGGTGGCCGCTCCTGGTGAGGAGGGGTGGGTGGGCACCGCGTCCGTTCCCTGCGCCGGCGGTTGGCCCGCCCTGGCAGAGAGGAGGTACGTACGCGCGGGCGCGCCGCACACGCGCCCTGAGCCCCGGATGAGGGGTGTAAACGTCTTTTCTACCTGACCGACGGCACCGCCGACGAGCCCGTATCGCTCAAGTGTGACGACTCATACACGCATGTGCGGACAAGTCCGTTTGGCGGCATGATTAGCATCCACATGGCGAGACAGACCGAAGATTCTCCGGCCGGAAGGGCGGTACCCAACAGATGATCCGGCCCTGATGTACCGGACTGTTGGGATTCGGGGGTCACCCGTTATCCGATTTTGACATGCCGCGGCACCTGAATGAGCTAGTCCGAATGGCAAGATGCCGGTAATCGCACAAGGTCGAGACGCCCGAAGGTGTGTGCCCGACCGCTCGGCCACTCCCTTTTCCTGTCGGAGGAACCAACCATGACCGCAAGCTCCACCCGTCGCCCGACCGCCAGGAAGTCCCGGATTGTCGCGGCCGGCGCGATCGCGGTCGTCGGCACGATGCTGCTGACCGCCTGCGGTGATCAGACCGGCGGCAACAAGGAGGACGGGCCGACGAAGGCGAAGACGTCGTCCGCCCCGCTCGCCGGCAAACTGCCGAAGGCCATCCAGGACAAGGGCGTCATCAAGGTCGGATCGGACATCGCCTACCCGCCCGTCGAGTTCAAGGACAAGGGCAAGGTCGTCGGCATCGACCCCGACCTGGCCGCCGCGCTGGGCAAGCAGCTCGGAGTGAAGTTCGAGTTCGAGAACGGCACCTTCGACACCCTCCTCACCGGCCTGCGCTCGAAGCGCTACGACATCGCCATGTCGGCCATGACGGACTCGAAGGCCCGCCAGGAGGGCGAGGACCCCGACACCGGCAAGAAGGTCGGCGAGGGTGTCGACTTCGTCGACTACTTCATCGCCGGTGTCTCGATCTACACCCCGAAGGGCAAGACCCAGGGCATCGAGACCTGGTCCGACCTGTGCGGCAAGAAGCTGGTCGTCCAGCGCGGCACCGTCTCGCACGACATGGCCAAGTCCGAGTCGAAGAAGTGCGAGAAGGGCGGCAAGGGCAAGAAGGGCAAGAAGATCGCGGTCGAGGCGTTCGGCAACGACCTCGAGGCCCAGACCCGGCTGCGCAGCGGCGGCGCCGACGCCGGCTCCTCCGACTTCCCGGTCGCGGCGTACGCCGTGAAGACGTCGGGCGGCGGCAAGGACTTCGAGCTCGTCGGCGAGCAGGTGGAGGCCGCCCCGTACGGCATCGCGGTCGACAAGGACAACAAGGAGCTCACCGAGGCGCTGCGCCTGGCCCTCGACGCGATCATCAAGAACGGCGAGTACAAGAAGATCATCTCGAAGTGGGGCGTCGACGCCGGCGCGGTCACCGAGGCCAGGATCAACGGCGGATCCTGAGCCGGGCTCGGCACTGAAAGGCAACTCGCGTGACTGTTGACATCGAAAAGCCGGACTCCTCCGGCACGCCTCCACCGCCCGGAGGCCCGGAGGCCATCAAGGCCATCCCGGTCCGGCACTACGGACGGTACGCGTCCGGGGCCATCGCCATCGTCCTGTTCGTAGCGGTCGTCTACGCCTTCTCGCAGGGCGACGTGAACTGGGACGCGGTCCCCGACTACTTCTTCGACGACCAGATCATGAAGGGCGTCGGGAACACCCTGCTCCTGACCATCACCTCGATGGTGATGGGCATCGTGCTCGGCATCGTCCTGGCGGTGATGCGCCAGTCGAAGAACCCCGTGACCTCGGCGGTCGCCTGGTTCTACATCTGGTTCTTCCGCGGCACGCCGGTCTACGTACAGCTGCTGGTCTGGTTCAACCTGGGCCTGGTCTTCGAGTACATCAACCTCGGCCCGGTCTACCGGGACGAGTGGTCCGACTTCATGACGCCGTTCCTGACGGCGCTGCTGGGCCTCGGCCTGAACGAGGCCGCGTACATGGCGGAGATCTGCCGCGCCGGTCTGCTGGCCGTCGACGAGGGCCAGACCGAGGCGTCGCACGCGCTGGGCATGAGCCACGCCAGGACGCTGCGGCGGATCGTGATCCCGCAGGCGATGCGCGTGATCGTGCCGCCGACGGGCAACGAAGTCATCAACATGCTGAAGACGACTTCGCTGGTCTCGGCCGTGCAGTTCATGGAGCTGCTGCGGTCCACGTCCGACATCGCGCAGACCTCGGGCGCGACGGCCGAGATGCTGTTCCTCGCCGCCGCCTGGTACCTGGTCCTGACGACGGTCTTCAGCATCGGCCAGTACTACCTGGAGCGGTACTACGCACGGGGCTCCACCCGCACCCTGCCGCCCACTCCGCTCCAGCGCATCAGGGCCAACCTGACGACGTTCCGCCGCAGCCCGTCGGGAGGCCAGGCATGACCGCGATGGTGAAGGCCGAGGGCGTGCACAAGTCCTTCGGCGCCGCCCACATCCTCAAGGGCATCGACCTCGAAGTCGCGCCCCGCGAGGTGTTCTGCCTGATCGGCCCGTCCGGTTCCGGCAAGTCGACCTTCCTGAGGTGCATCAACCACCTGGAGCAGATCAACGCCGGCCGGCTCTACGTCGACGGCGAGCTGGTCGGCTACCGCCAGAAGGGCGACAAGCTGTACGAGCTCAAGGACAGCGAGGTCGCGCTGAAGCGCCGGGACATCGGCATGGTCTTCCAGCGCTTCAACCTCTTCCCGCACATGACGGCGCTCGAGAACGTCATGGAGGCCCCGATCCAGGTCAGGGGCGAGGCGAAGGCCGTCGCCCGGGCCCGCGCCGAGCGCCTGCTCGACCGGGTCGGCCTGGGCGACAAGGCCGGGAACTACCCCTCGCAGCTCTCCGGCGGCCAGCAGCAGCGCGTGGCGATCGCCCGCGCGCTGGCGATGGAGCCGAAGCTGATGCTCTTCGACGAGCCGACCTCCGCGCTCGACCCCGAGCTGGTGGGCGACGTGCTCGACGTGATGCGCGGTCTCGCCGAGGACGGCATGACGATGATCGTCGTCACGCACGAGATGGGCTTCGCGCGTGAGGTCGGCGACGCGCTGGTCTTCATGGACGACGGTGTGGTGGTCGAGTCGGGCCACCCGCGCGACGTACTGACGAACCCGCAGCACGACCGCACGAAGTCGTTCCTGTCGAAGGTGCTCTAGCCGGACACGGGAGGGCGGTACGGACCCACGGTCCGTACCGCCCTCTTCCTTGCCCCCGGCCGGTCGCGCGCCACCTCTCCGGCAGCGGCTCCGGCCGCAGCAGCGGCTCGCGCGGCTGGTCGCGGGTGAGCGGCGGGGTCTTCAGCAGCGGCCCCGGCTGTCCCTTGCCCTGGAAGCCGGTGGAGTCCCGTACGGACATCACCCGGCCGTCCGGGAGCGTCAGGCGCCCGGCGAGCTCGGGCCCCCACAGCGGCTGCCCGCCGTCCGCCCGCATCGAGTCGTGCCAGATCGTGAGCACCCGCCCGTCCGGAAGCTCCTCGCGCACGCAGTCGCTGCGGGTCTCCTCGGCCCCCTCGGGCGTCCGCTCCCCGCACAGCAGATAGACAGGCACTGCGGTACAGCGCCGTACGCCGGCCCTCGACGAAGGCGTGCAGGGCCTCTTCGTCTCTTCGCGTCATCCCGCCCCCTCCCCGGCCCGCGTCCGCGGACCGTCCCACCCTTCCAGTGCGGCGGGAGGGGCGGGGGGCCGCGGCGGGAGGGCGGAATCCCGCGGAAGAACCCGGCTGGAGAACGCCGCAGGAGAATCCGGCACAGGAGAAGGCGGCACAGGAGAAGGCGGTACGGACCGACCGGCCCGTACCGCCTTCTCGCGCCCCGCCTCCGCGGGATCACCTCACAGCCAGCACCAGCGCGTCCGAGGGCGAGCGCCACACGGTCCGCGCCTCCCCGAACCCGCCCGTCTCGCGCAGCGTCCGCGCGTGCCACTCGGCACTGGGCGTCTCCCCGTCCGCGTGCTCGCCGTAGATCTCGAACCGCCGGGCGGTCGGCTCCGCGAGTACGGGGTCCTCGGCGGCCAGGGCCCACCACTCGGCCCAGTCGAGCGCGCCCCCGGCCTTGGCCCGGTCCATGTGGGCGTGGCGGTGGGCGCGCTCGGCCGCGTTGATGCGCGGGGTGCCCTCGTCCTTCATGCGGTCGGCGTTCATGAAGACGCCACCGGCGCGCACGAGGCCGCCGAGCTGCCCGTACAGGGTGGTGAGCGCGTCAGTGCGCAGCCAGTGCAGGGCGGTGGCGGTGAGCACGGCGTCGTACGAGCCGTACGGCAGCGCACGGGTCCACCCGGGGTCCTTCAGATCGGCGGTCACGAACGTCACCCGCTCGTCCCCGTCGAAGTACCCCCGCGCGATGGCGAGCAGCGCCGGGTCGAGGTCGACGCCCGTGCTGGTGGCCTTCGGGAACCGCTTGAACAGCCGGTCCGTGATACTTCCCGTACCACACGCCAGATCCAGCACCCTCGGCTCGGGGCCGACCAGCGCCTCGACCATGTCCAGCATCACCCGCAGCCGCTCCTCGCGGTCGGGCATGTACCACTCCTGCTGCCGGTCCCAGCTCTCCTGCCAGGCCGCCCAGTCGGTTCCCGTACCGGTCCCCGCCGTCGCGTCCGTCTCCGCCATCAGAACTCCTCCATTCCATTCCGTAATACCCTCGAAGCAGAACCACCCATTACGCAGACTCTAGACCGCCCCCGTAAGGACTACAAGTGGAACTGGCCTATTACTCGGACTACGCCGTGCGCCTGGTCAACAGCGAGGAGCCGGCCCGCAACAAGGACACCCTCACGTCGGTGGAGGCGGTCCGAGCCCTCTTCGGCGGCAACGCGGCGGCGGGCCGCCGCGCCACGGACGCGGACGTCACCCGCTTCCGTTCCGTACGGGCCCGCCTGCGCGCGGTCTTCGAGGCGGCGGACACGGGCGACGAGACGCTCGCCGTCGACCTGCTGAACTCGCTCCTGCTGGAGTTCCCGGTCAGCCCGCAGATCTCCGGCCACGGGACGCTCAAGGAGGACGGCCGCCCCGACTGGCACATGCACCTCGCCGACCACCCGTCCAACGCGACCGCCGGCTACGCCGCCATCGCCTCGATGGGCCTCGCCTTCCACCTCACCGAGCACGGCGCGGACCGCCTCGGCCTGTGCCAGGCCGCCCCGTGCCGCAACGCCTATCTGGACACGTCCACCAACCGCTCGCGCCGCTACTGCTCCGACCGCTGCGCGACCCGTGCCAACGTCGCCGCCTACCGCGCGCGCAAGCGCCTGGAGACGGAGCGGTCGGCGAGCACGGGGCGCACGGCCGACACCAGCCAGGACAGCACCACCCCGACCGACCTCTGACGCCCGGCCCGGACCGGCCGGTACCGCGCCCGCACCCGCCCCAGCACCAGCTCGGCCGGCACCGCGCCGAAGGCCCGGCTGTCCACGACCTCGGCGTCCGGATTGTCGCCGAGCACCCACCAGCCGGCGTCACGCCGCTCGGCCAGCCGCTTCACGATGAGCAGGTCCTGCTGGAGGGGGTGGCGCAGTACGGCCACATCGCCCGGCCGCAACGCCGCTCCGTAGTGCACGAGCAGCTGATCGCGGTGCAGCAGCGTCGGCACCATGGAAAGACCCGTCACCTCCGCGACCCCGAACATCGCGGTCGGTTCCTGCCCTTGATCCACCATTCGGCACCTCCCGGTCCGATCCTCCACCAGTCCCATACTGACCCTGGACTTTTGACCTAAGCCCATGGGGGCACCCGCGAAAAGCCTTCTCTCACGGAGTAATGTCGCCCCTGAGAAGACGATCACGAGGAAGGAAGCTCTTACATGCTCTCCCGCCTGTTTGCCCCCAAGGTGAAGGTCAGCGCACACTGCGACCTGCCCTGCGGCGTGTACGACCCGGCCCAGGCCCGCATCGAGGCCGAGTCGGTCAAGGCCACGCAGGAAAAGATGCAGGCCAACGACGACGCGCACTTCCAGGTGCGCGCCACGGTCATCAAGGAGCAGCGCGCGGAGCTCGCCAAGCACCACGTCTCGGTGCTGTGGAGCGACTACTTCAAGCCCCCGCACTTCGAGAAGTACCCGGAGCTGCACCAGCTCGTCAACGACGCCCTCAAGGCACTCAGCGCCGCCAAGGCCTCGACCGACCCGGCGACGGGCCAGAAGGCGCTGGACTACATCGCCGAGATCGACAAGATCTTCTGGGAGACCAAGAAGGCTTGACCGGGTCCGGGCCGCCCGTCCCGCGCCCGCGCGGGCCTCAGCGCCCACCACCTGTCCGCACCCGTTCCGCGGGCCGCCTTCCACGGCGGTCATGACGGAGCGGGTGCGGTCTTCTTTCTCCCGGCTCTTCCCGGCCCTTCCCGGCTCTTCCCGGTCCCTCGCGGCTCTCCCGTCTCTTCCCGGCTCTCCTGGCCGCCACCCCGACCCCGAAGAGACCTCGTACGGGTGGTTTGCGCGGGTTCTCCGGCGTGTCCGGGTGACAGGGCTCGCTACTACTGGTCCGTCCGTACGAGATGGAGGGGTCGGTATGCGCAAGCCCAGCTCCCTGGTTTCAGCTCTCCTCGCCGCAGCGGCAGCAGCGGTGGCAGTCGTCGCCGGTGCGGCGCCGGGTGCGGTGGCCGCGCCCGGCGACACGGTCAGTACGACGGTCGGGAAAGCCATCGAAAGCCTGCCCGTCGTCGCCGAGGACAGCACCGGATACAGCAGCGACAGGTTCACCCACTGGACCGACCCGGACCAGGACGGCTGTGACACGCGGGCGGAGGTGGTCATCGCGGAGGCGACCACGCCGCCCGCCGTCGACGGGCGGTGCACCATCACGGGTGGCGCGTGGCACTCGTACTACGACAAGAGGGACCACTCCGGCGCCGGAGCCCTCGACGTCGACCACCTGGTACCGGTCGCGGAGGCGTGGCGCAGCGGGGCCTCGGGGTGGAGCGACGAGGAGCGGCAGCAGTACGCGAACGACATGGCCGACCCGAGGGTGCTCGCCGCCGTGACCGCCTCGGTGAAACGGGCCAAGGGGGACAAGGACCCGGCGCGGTGGGAGCCGGCGGACGACAGCGCGGACTGCCGGTACATCGCCGAGTGGGCGGCGGTGAAGGGGCGCTGGAGGCTGGCCGTGGACGCGGACGAGCTGGCGGCGCTGCGGAATCTGGTCGAGGAGTGCCCGACCGAGGAGATCACCTACCAGCCGGCCCGCTGGCGCCGCTTGACGGCGCCCGACGCCTCCTGGATGCCGTGGCCGGTGGGTCAGGCGGTCAGTTCCTCCTCCAGCCACGTCTTGCCCCGCGTGCGCGCCGCCAGGCGTACGCCCGTCAGCAGCGGGGCGAGGCGCTCGGCCTCCGCGCGTACGGCGGCCTCGGCCTCCCGGCCCACGTCCTCCAGGTAGCGGCAGACGATCTCGCCTGCCTTGTCCTGCGCCCAGCCGCCGACGATCCGGCCGTTCCACCACACGGAGGGGCCGATGTTGCCCGCGCGGTCGAAGAGGCGGGGCCCGTGCTCGCCGAGGTACCAGTCGCGTGCGTGCCAACCCATCGGGGTCGAGTCGAGGGCGGGCAGCAGCGCGGCCCACGGCGCGGGGGCGGGCGTCGGTTCGAGATCGTCGGGGAGCAGCAGGCCGGTGCCGCCGCCCTCCAGGTCGGCCTCGACCGGGCGCAGTGCGGCCAGGACCCGCTTGACCTGGGTCCTGGTCCACCCGGTCCACCAGCGCAGATCGTCGGCCGTGCCGGGTCCGAAGGCCCGCAGCCAGCGCCCGGCCAGGTCGGTCTCGGCCTCCTGGGTGTCCAGTTCGGCCAGGCCGTCCGGACACCACCGGGTCAGGGGTGACCAGCGGTACTGGTGGGACGTCCACGATCCGCGCGGCCGGCCCCGTACCGCCAGCCCTTCGGCGGCGAGCAGGAGCAGCAGACGGCTGGCGACCTTCTGGCGGCCCTCGTACGCCTTGCCCTTCGACAGTACGATCTCGGTGCCCAGCCGGGGGTCGGCCGCCGCCAGTTCCGAGGCCGTGAGCTCGCCCCCGGCCTCCAGCGCCTCCAGTGCCGCCCGCTCGGCTCCCGCGAGCCACTCCTCGGTGCCGGCCGCGTCGGCGGCGACGCCCGTGGCGGCCAGGAACTCCAGCAGCTTGCGGCGCTCGCGCGCGGCCACCGCGCGCGAGCAGGCCGCCTGGACGACCGGGGCGATGTCGAGGGAGGTGACGAACACCGTGCGGCGCATGCCGAGCAGCCGCAGCAGCGAGCGGTCCTCGTACAGCGCGCGTTCGACGTCCGCGACACCGCCCACCCTCATCCGTACCAGTGCGCCGAGATGGACGGACGACGGGTCGGTGCCGTGCAGCGCCACCAGGTCGCGCGCGACCTCCACCGGGTCGTCGGACCTGGCCTCCGCCGCCAGCCGGTGCCGCCGCGCCAGACGTGCCCTGCGCTCGGCCGTGTCCACCCGCATCCGCTTTCGCATGGGACCGGACCCTAACGGACCCGGCTGTCCCTAGCCGAGCAAGTGCCGGTAAGTGCCCGGGTCCGCGCGGAGGAACTCGGCGAAGTCGGTGGCCGGGCGGCCGGTCAGGCGGGGCACGGCGTCGGAGACGGTCTCCGCCTCGCCGTTCGCGATGGCCTCGTACGACGACACCCAGCCCGCGACCTCCCACGGCTCGGCGCCGTACACCGCCCGCGAGGCGTACGCCTCCTCACGCGTCTCGGGTACGTAGACGACCGGGCGCCCGGCGGCCCGGCTCAGCTCCGCCGCGATCTCGGGGAGCGACAGGGCCCGGGGGCCGGTCAGGTCGTACGTGGCGCCTTCGTGGCCGCCGCGGCCCTCGGCCTCGGCGAGGAGTACGGCGGTCGCCGCGTCCGCGACGTCCTCGTGCGCGACGGCCGAGACGCGGCCTTCGCCGCCCGGACCGCGGATCACTCCGTCCTGGCCGGCCATGGCGGGGAAAGCGGCCTGGTAGAAGCTGTCGCGCAGGAAGGTGTGGGGTACGCCGGTGGCGCGGATGTGCTGCTCGGTGTGCCAGTGGTCGCGGGCGAAGGTGAACGTCGCGTCCGGCGCCGCTCCCAGGAACGACACGTAGACGATCCGCTCGACGCCCGCAGCGACGGCCGCGTCCACGGCGCTCCTGTGCTCGCGCACGCGGTCGGCGCTCTCGTGCGCGGAGACGAGGAAGAGCGTGCGGGCACCGTCCACGGCGGCGCGCATCGCCTGGGCGTCGCCGTAGGAGGCGGGCGGCGCCTTGACCGCGCCGGGCAGGTCGGGCAGCCGGGCGGGGTCACGGCCGAGGAGCCGCTGGGAGATGCCCGCACCGGCGAGACGGCGTGCGACACGGCCGCCGATCTGGCCGCTCGCTCCGGTGACGGCGATGGCTGGAATCATGAGGGTGTCCTTTGCTGCTGATTGCGCTGCCGCCGGTACGGCGGCGAACCGCCGGGTGCGCCGGGCGGCGGTGGCGGTCGCCCCCTACCACGTCAATGGAGTTCGGCCGGGGAGCATTCCTTCGTACGGCCGCGGGCCCCCTGCTCCGCGGGCACCTGCTCGGCCGCCGCGACGCGGGCCTCCTCCTCGTGCGTACGCCCGGCGCCGCCGCCCGCGGGCCCGCCCGGGTCGACACCGACGGGCCACTGCCGCGCGTACGGCCGACAGGGCGGTGGCGGCGCCCCGGAAGGGCACCCGAACCCGCTAGCCGGCCGCCTCCGCGGCCAAGGGCTCCGACGGCCCACCGCCGGGCGCCGCCCCCGCGACGTCCTCCCGCACGTACGGGAACGCACCGCGGTACCCCGTTCCGGGCCCCTGCGCCGGCCTGCGCTCGAAGTCCGGGCACGCCCACGTCTCCTGCACGAAACCGGAGCGCAGGTCCCACAGCTCGAACAGCTCCCGTTCACCCCCGACCGCCCGGTACTCGTCCTTCGTCCTGCGGAAGCAGGCGAGGCTGCCGAACAGCCCGCTCCCCGAGGGGTGGTAGTCGGAGAAGGCACAGGAGATGCAGGACCGCAGGTACGCACCGGGCGGCAGGCGCCGCTGGATCACCGTCAGAGCGTGCTCGAAGTCGTTCTCGGCACGCTCGGACGCGTAGACCGCACCGCCGAAGTGCAGTTCCAGCGCGAGGTGTTCGCGGTCGAGACCGCCCGAGGGAAGCGGCCGCCCGAGGGTGAGGAGACAGCTGAGGACGGCGCGGTGGACCCGCCCGTCGGCGTACACCGGCAGCGGGATGTCCCACTCGAACACACAGTCGCACAACGAGCCGCCCGACAGCGTGAATCCCGCGCCGTCCGCCGGCAGCGCGGCCACCGGGTCGAGCGCGTCGAAGCTGTCACCCTCGAAGCCGACTCCCCTGATGCGAGTGCGCAGCCGCTGTCCGTCCGCCGTGAAGGCGACGGCGACCGAACCCTCGCGGTCGCGGTACCAGCCGGCCCATGGCTCTCCTGTCATGGTCCGGACTTTAACCCGTTCGTGCGCAGTCCCCGAACAGCCCTGCGCTCAAAGCTTCTTGCTGTACGTCAGGACAATCGTGCCGTTGTCGAAGGTACGGGTCGATTCGAGCGCGAAGTCGAACACGCGGAACTCGGCGGAGAACACCGGGACGCCCGATCCGGTCACGATCGGATAGACCTTGAGGACCAGCTCGTCGATCTCCTCCAGCAGCTGCGCGGCCAGATCCGCCCCGCCCGCGAGGTAGATGCCGAGTCCGTCCTCCCGCTTGAGCTCCCGCACCTTGGCGGCGACATCGCCGGAGACGATCTCGACGTCGGGGTCGGGCGACGTGGCGATGCTGCGCGACACGACGTACTGGCGCAGGTGCTTGTACGGGCTGGTGATCCCCAGCTCCAGGGCCGCGTCGTACGTGGCGCGCCCCTGGAGCATGGTGTCGAAGTGCCTGTTCTCCAGCGCGTCGACGCCGAGGTGCCGGCGCGCGTGGGTCGGAAGGCAGTCGGGGTACGCGCCGATCAGGAAGTCCTTCATGAAGGACTCGCTCAGCGGATAGAAGTCGTAGGCGCCGTCGGGCGCCGCGATGAAGCCGTCGATGGACATACCGACGTAGTACGTGAGCTTGCGCAAGCTGATCCTCTGATCGGAAGGCATGAAGGGCACGGGTGGGAGGCGGGTGCAGCACCTCCCACCCAAAACCACTACATCCAGAGTGCTTCACCCGTAGTGGTTGCGCAAGACCTTTTTCGAAAAGGGAGCGGCGAAGTGCCCGATGGCCCCGTTCCGGCCCGGGTCGCCGGGGCCATGCACCCCGGGCTGCGCGGAGTGCTCCCGGAGGACGGACCGGGCACGCTGGTGGAGAAGACCGTCAGCCGCTCACTGCGACCGGAGCGAGGCCGGGGAGCCGCTGTGCGACCGGCTCGCGCCACATGGGCCACATGTGGGGGCCGTCGGGCAGGTCGACCGTACGGCCGGTGAAGGCGAAGCCGAGGCGCTCGTACAGCTTGCCGCTGCGCACGCTGCTCGCCTCCAGATAAGCGGGTACGCCGTCGCGGTCGCAGCGGTCGAGGACGGGCTGGATCAGCGCGGTGCCGAGCCCCTCCCCCTGGCGGTCCGGGGAGACGGCGATGAGCAGCAGGTACTCGTGCGCCCGGTCGTGCGGGTGCACCTCGCCGGTCAGCCGGCCGACGAGTTCGGCGCGTTCGTTGTCCGGGTCGGCGGTCTCCCGCATCCGTGCGGGCGTGTCGTCCTCCTCCTCCGGCAGGCCGGCCGGCACCTGGAGCCAGAGGGCCGTGGCGGATCCGTCCTCGGTGACGTCGACCCGTCCCTCACGCAGTGCCACATCGAGGAAGACGCCGAGGAACGCGCCGTGCACGCGGCCGCGGTGCGCACGGTCGGGGAAGACCCAGCTGCTCACCGGATCGTCCATGAAGGCCGCGTCCAGCAGCCGTACGAGCGCCTCGCGGTCGCTCTCCCCCGCCTGTCGTATCTCCACGCCCACGGTCCGGCCTCTCTTCTCCAGGATCAAGATCTGAACTGACGCAATCGCCCTGGCAGATCCTAGAGTTGAAGCAGACGGACGCCGAAGGACGCAGACGGGCGCCCGCGGTTCCCCGCGGGCGCCCGCACCGTCCGGCACCGTCGCCGGTCAGCGTGTTCTGCGGGTGACGAACTCGGCGAGCGCGAGCAGGTCCCCCGCCGCCCCCAGGTCGGGCACCGCACGCGACAGGTGGTGCACGGCCAGGCCCATCCGGTCCGCCGCCTGGACCTGCGCCCAGTCCCGGCCGCCCGCCCGGTCGACGGCGTCCGCCGCGCGCCGCACGGCGTCCCCGTCCAGCGGCCCCGCGTAGAGACCGGCGAGCTCGGCGGCGGCCTCGGTGTCCGAGGTCAGCGCCGCCACCACCGGCAGCGACTTCTTGTGGGCGGCCAGATCGGCGCCCGCCGGTTTGCCCGTGTGGGAGGGATCGCCCCAGATCCCGATCAGGTCGTCGATGAGCTGGAAGGCCAGGCCCGCCTCACGCCCGAAGGCGTCCATGGCCGCGACCTCCTCCTCGTCGGCGCCCGCGTAGAGGGCGCCGAGCGCGCACGCGCAGCCGAGCAGGGCTCCGGTCTTGGCCTCGGCCATGGTGAGGCACTCTTCGAGCGACACCTCCCGGGGCCCGCGCCGTTCGAATTCGCAGTCGGCCTGCTGTCCCGCGCACAGTTCGATGATGCAGGCGGCGAGCCGCGCCGACGCCCTGGCCGCCACCGGGTGCGGATCCTCGGCGAGCAGCCGCAGCGCGAGGGCGCACATCGCGTCCCCGGCGACGATCGCGTCCGGTACGCCGAACACCTTCCAGGCCGTGGGCCGGTTTCTCCGGGTCGGGTCCTCGTCGATGACGTCGTCGTGGAGCAGCGTGAAGTTGTGCGCGAGCTCCACGGCCGCCGCCGCCCGCACGGCCCGGCGCGGGTCCCCGCCGAACGCCTGCGTGGCGGCGAGGACGAGAGCGGGCCTGATCGCCTTGCCCGCCTGCCCCGCTGCCGGGGTGCCGTCGGCCTGTTCCCAGCCGAAGTGGTACATCGCGATCCGGCGCATGGACGCGGGCAGACTCTCCACACCTGTACGCAGTTGGGGGTTGACGGTGCTGCGGGTCCGTTCGAGAAGGGCCGCGGCATCGTGCCCCTCGGTGGCGGCCGCCTCCGCTCCGGTCATGGTCACGGTCACTTCCTCCAGCAGTGCTTGCACGGGGCCCCCGGCCGGGGGCCCGGACCGCCGCCCGGCCGAGTGCCGGGCTCAGCTCCACCTGCCGATCTCGACGTTCTCCAGGATGCCCAGCGCGTCCGGCACCAGCACCGCCGCCGAGTAGTACGCCGTGACCAGGTACGAAATGATCGCCTGCTCGTCGATGCCCATGAAGCGCACCGACAGGCTCGGTTCGATCTCGTCGGGGATGCCGCTCTGCTGGAGTCCGACGACACCCTGTTCGGCCTCGCCCGTACGCATGCAGATGATGGAGGTCGTACGGGCACCACTCACCGGGATCTTGTTGCACGGGAAGATGGGGACGCCGCGCCAGGTGGGCACCCGGCTACCGCCGATCTCGATGCTCTCCGGGTTCAGACCCCGCTTGTTGCACTCACGCCCGAAGGCGGCGATGGCGCGCGGGTGGGCGAGGAAGAGCTTGGAGCCGCGCCGCCGCGACAGCAGCTCGTCCATGTCGTCCGGGCTGGGCACGCCGTCGTGCGGCTGGAGGCGCTGCCCGTAGTCGCAGTTGTGGAGCAGCCCGAACTCGCGGTGGTTGATCAGCTCGTGCTCCTGGCGCTCGCGCAACGCCTCGACCGTGAGCCGCAGCTGCTGCTCGGTCTGGTTCATCGGCTGGTTGTAGAGGTCCGCGACCCGGCTGTGGACCTTCAGTACGGTCTGCGCGACGCTCAGCTCGTACTCGCGCGGCGCCGCGTCGTAGTCGACGTACGTGTGCGGGACGACGGCCTCGCCGACATGGCCCGCCGACAGGTCGATGGGCGCCTCGCCGTACCTGTTGGTGCGCTGGCGGGGCAGCGACCGTACCCGCGTGAGGTGGTCGCGCAGCGAATCCGCGCGGTCGGCCAGCGTCAGCACGTCCTGCCGGGAGAGCGCCAGCACGGTGCACGCGGTCGCGGCGCGGACCGTGTACCCCCAGGTGCCTTCCTGCTCGACGAGCGCCTGGTCGCCGAAGTACGCCCCGTCCGCGAGGACGCCGAGCACCGCCTCGTCGTCGTACGCCCCGTCCGCGATCTTCTCGGCCCTGCCGTGCGCCAGCAGGTAGACCGTGTCCGCGGCGTCCCCGGAGGCGGCGATCACGTCACCGGCCGCGAACTCCCGCTGCTCGCACCGCTGCGCCAGCTCGCCGAGCGCCGCCTCGTCGCCGAAGGTGCGCAGCGCGGGCAGCTCGCAGAGCTCGGCCGGGATGACCTGGACGCGCTCCCCCGTCTGCACGAACGTCACCCGTCCGTCGCCGACCGCGTAGCTGAGCCGGCGGTTCACCCGGTACGTGCCGCCCTGGACCTGGACCCACGGCAGCATCCGCAGCAGCCACCGCGAGGTGATCTCCTGCATCTGCGGGACGGTCTTGGTGGTGGTGGCCAAGTTCCGCGCGGCGGCCGTACCGAGACTCTGCTGCTGCGGTTGTGCCTGCTCTTCTCGGATCCCGGAACTTGCCTCGACCGACATCTGACTCCCTCTCGATCATGAACTGGTCTGCGCCCACAAGCCTTCCAGGACAGGGAGTCACAGCACCATCACACAAACGGATGTGACTAGATCACCGGAGAGCGGGGCATGTCGCACGGCGCCGAGGGGCCGCCCTGCGCCGGAACTGACCGAATCGGCTCGCACGCGGTCCGAACGCATAGCCGTGGCAGCCGAGTTCGGGTACAAGCAAGCGGTACGAGACGATCCGCATCTCACATAAGGAGGCGGTCATGGCCACACCCATGTCCGCGAGCAGGTTCCTCGACGTACTGAGAGACGAGGGCATCACCGTCGTCCAGGTCGGCGACTGGCGCACGCACAACCGCAACCACAAAGGCCCCTGGGGACCGGTTCACGGCGTGATGATCCACCACACCGTCACCTCGGGCACCTCCAAGACCGTCCGTATCTGCCGCGACGGCTACCCGGGCCTCCCGGGCCCGCTCTGCCACGGCGTGATCGCCAAGAGCGGCACCATCCATCTGGTCGGGTACGGGCGCGCCAACCACGCGGGCATGGGCGACGACGACGTGCTGCGCGCCGTCATCGCCGAGCGGGCACTGCCGCGCGACAACGAGGCCAACACCGACGGAAACCGGCACTTCTACGGCTTCGAGTGCGAGAACCTCGGCAACGGCGAGGACCCGTGGCCCAAGGCACAGCTCGAAGCCATCGAGCGGGCGTCGGCGGCGATCTGCCGGCACCACGGGTGGAACTCCCGTTCCGTCATCGGTCACCTCGAATGGCAGCCGGGCAAGATCGACCCGCGCGGCTTCTCGATGAACACGATGCGCGCGCGCATCCACGAGCGCCTCCAGTGACACCGCTGGTGACACCGGTGGCGACAATGGGGGCATGACCCCGGAAGCGCTCGATCTCTCCCGCCTGCGGCCGCGGCTGCCGTCGCCGCTGTGGCAGGCCGAGGACGAGCGCTTCACTCGTCGCGGCGTACGGCTGCTGCTCAAGCGCGACGACCTGATCCACCCGGATCTGCCGGGCAACAAGTGGCGCAAGCTGGACCTGAACCTGCGCGCGGCGGCGGGCCGCACGGTGCTGACGTTCGGTGGCGCGTACTCGAACCATCTGCGGGCCGCGGCCGCGGCCGGCCGCCTGCTGGGCTTCCCGACGATCGGCGTCGTACGGGGCGACGAGCTGGCCGGCCGCCCCCTGAACCCTTCCCTGGCCCGCTGCGCGGCGGACGGCATGCGGCTGCGCTTCGTGGACCGGGCGACGTACCGCGCGAAGAACGATCCCGAGGTGCTCGCCGCCCTCGTGGCCGAGGCCACTACGACCGCTGCGCGGGATCTCTTCCCCGATCCGCCCCTCCCCGCTGCGACACCAGCCCGTCCGGCGTGCGCGGACACGCCCGAAGGGCGTCCGGGGGCCGAGGCTCGCCCCGGCCCGGGAGGAGGCGGGGCGGCGAGCGTCTACGTCGTCCCCGAAGGCGGCAGCAACGCCCTCGCCGTGCAGGGGTGCACCGCGCTCGGGCAGGAGCTGCGCGGCGTCGCCGACGTCGTCGGGGTCGCCTGCGGCACCGGCGGGACCGTCGCAGGGCTCGCCGCCGGCCTCGGCCCCGGGCAGCGCGTCATCGGGTTCCCGGTCCTCAAGGGCGGCTTCCTCGGCGAGGAGATACGGGCGCTCCAGGACACGGCCTTCGGCGCCCCGGCCGGCGACTGGACGCTGGACGACCGCTTCCACTGCGGCGGCTACGCCCGTACCACTCCGGCACTCGAAGCGTTCGCCGCGGACTTCGAGGACCGGCACAAGCTCCCCGTGGAGCGGCTCTACGTCGCCAAGATGCTGCACGGACTGACCACGCTCGCCGCCGAGGGCGCCTTCCCGCCCGGCACCACCGTCGCAGCCGTGATCACGGGTCAGCCGGACTCCGCGCGGTAGGCCGCCGCCTCCTCCGGGTCCAGTCTGCGCATCAGGCTGCGCAGCATCTCGTCGTCGATGCGCCGCCGGTCGCGCAGTTCCACGAAGACCGCCCGCTCGGCCGCGGTCATCTCCCCGGCGAGACGCCGGTACGTGGCGTCCGCCGATTCCCCGGTCCCCTCGTTGACCGCGCCCAGCCGTTCCCAGACGGCGTTGCGACGCCTCTCCGGAACGGTCCGGAGCCGGTCCGCGAGCGGTTGCGGCGGTGCGTTGCGCCCCCACCGCCCGCATGGCGACATGGCGCGCAACCTGGCCATCTCGACCCCCTCCCCTTCGCGATCGAAGGGGAGTCCCCACTTCGCAGTGAGGGTTTCCTGCTTCGCAGCAGGCTGCCCCGTCCGGGAGGACTCCCGTTGAGGTCCTACACCCGCTCCACAGGCTGCAACCGCCAGTCCGGCGGCCAGAACCTTGCGTGCCGCGTTGGTGTCGCGGTCATGTGTGGTGCCGCACTCGCACGTCCACCGGCGGAGGTGCAACGGCAGCTTGCCCGGGAGGGTGCCGCAGGCGGAGCACAGCTGGGTGGAGGAGAGCCACCGGTCGATGGCGACCAGGTTCCGCCCGTACCAGGTGCCCTGGTACTCCAGCCTGGAGCGCAGATCGGTCCAGGCCGCGTCCGAGATGGCGCGGGCCGGACTCTTGTTCCTGACCATGTTGCGGACGGTCGGGCCCCCGATCACGACCGTTCGGTTCTCACGAACGAGCCGAGTGGTGAGCCGGTGCAGGAAGTCCCGGCGCCGATCCGCGATCCGGGCGTGGATCTCGGCGACCTTGAGGCGGGCCTTGCCCCGGTTGCGGGAGCCCTCCTCCTTCTTCGCCAGGACCCGTTGAGCCCTGGCCAGGCGTGCGCGGTCCTGACGCTCGTGCCGGGGGTTGGCGATCTTCTCCCCGGTGGGGGGCGTCACCGGACTGGTGATCCCCGCGTCGATGCCGACGGCGGCATCCAGGACGGGCAGGGGCTCGACCGATGCGTCTTCGCACAGCAGGGACACGAACCAGCGGCCCGCACTGTCCTGGGACACGGTCACCGTGGACGGCTCCGCCCCCTGCGGCAGCGGCCGCGACCACACCATGCTCAGCGGGTCCTTCACCTCCGCCAGCGTCAGCGTCAGCGCACCGTCGCGAACCGCCGCCGGACCCCGAGCCGGACCCGCCGAGCGGCACCTGCCCGGAGTGCCTGGCGGCCGGCAGCCACCCCGTACAGCTGCGGCTGTGCCTGGTGCGCGGCCACGTGGGCTGCTGCGACTCGTCGCCGCACCGGCACGCGTCCGGGCACGTCGACGGGACGGGCCGTCCGGTGCTGCGCAGTTTCGAGCCCGGCGAGAACTGGCGTTGGTGCTTCGTGGACGGTTCGATCGTCTGACGTGTGGGTACGTCAATCCGGCGCCGGTACTTTCCAATTGGGCGCCGCACACCCCTAGCCACTGTACGTACTCATATGCTTACCATGAGTGACGGGACCGGACGGGGGTCCGGCGACACGGCAGAATGGATCGCGATAGCGTCACCGGCGAACGACGTACCGCGTGGCTCCGGGGGGACGCTCCCTCCCGGGCCCCCGAAAGAGCTTGTGCCACCTTGGAGGTGAGGGTGTCCCAGATCGCAGGCGAGCCCGGGACCCAGGACTTCGTGGAAGTCCGGCTGCCCGCTGCAGGTGCCTACCTGTCCGTGCTGCGTACGGCCACGGCCGGACTCGCGGCGCGCTTGGACTTCACCCTCGACGAGATCGAGGATCTGCGCATCGCGGTCGACGAAGCCTGCGCGATCCTGCTCCAGCAGGCCGTGCCGGGCTCCGTCCTCAGCTGCGTCTTCCGGCTCGTCGAAGACTCACTCGACGTCACGGTCTCGGCCCCCACCACCGACGGACGCGCACCGGAGCGCGACACCTTCGCCTGGACGGTGCTCTCGGCACTGGCGGGCAAGGTCGACTCCACGGTCGCCGAGGACCGTACGGTCACCATCAGCCTGTACAAACAGCGCGGCGCGGGACCCGGGCCGGCGTGAGGAACGGGGACGGGCCGGTGTGGAACGAGGAGCTCAGCCCGCAGGCGCCGACGGGAGGGCGCGCGGCCGCGGCCGGACAGGCCGGGTCCGCGCCCGGACCTGCGGACATCCCTGAACAGCAGGCCCGGCCCCATCCGGTCGACGGACCGGTGGCCGACGGGCCGGCGGACGGCCCGGTGGGCACGGTGGCGGCGGAGCAGGCAGAGCGGGCGGGCCATATGAGCGAGCACGGACAGCACTCCACGGAGCACGGACGCCACGATCCGAACGACCGCAGTGGTGCGCGCGCGCTGTTCATCGAGTTGCGCGAGCTGCCGGACGGATCGGCCGAGAAGGCGGAGCTGCGCAACCGGCTGGTGCGCATGCACCTCCCCCTGGTCGAGCACCTGGCGCGCCGCTTCCGCAACCGCGGCGAGCCGCTCGACGACCTCACCCAGGTCGCCACGATCGGCCTGATCAAGTCGGTGGACCGGTTCGATCCGGAGCGCGGCGTCGAGTTCTCGACGTACGCCACCCCGACCGTCGTCGGCGAGATCAAGCGGCACTTCCGTGACAAGGGCTGGGCCGTCCGGGTGCCCAGGCGCCTCCAGGAGCTGCGTCTGTCGCTGACGACGGCCACGGCCGAGCTCTCCCAGCAGCACGGCCGGTCCCCGACCGTGCACGAACTGGCCGAGCGCCTGGGCATCTCGGAGGAAGAGGTCCTGGAGGGGCTGGAGTCCGCCAACGCGTACAGCACGCTGTCGCTGGACGTCCCCGACACCGACGACGACTCCCCGGCGGTCGCGGACACCCTGGGCGCCGAGGACGAGGCGCTGGAGGGCGTCGAGTACCGGGAGTCGCTGAAGCCGCTCCTCGAGGGCCTCCCGCCGCGCGAGAAGCGCATCCTGCTGCTGCGTTTCTTCGGCAACATGACGCAGTCGCAGATCGCCACGGAGGTCGGCATCTCCCAGATGCACGTCTCCCGGCTGCTCGCGCGCACGCTGGCCCAGCTCCGCGAAAGGCTGCTGGTCGAGGAGTAGTCCCTGCGCTCGTACGGCCGGCCGGGCGTCCCGCGGCGTTACGCGTCGCGGGGACCGCGGATGCCCAGCGCCCGGTTCGTCTCGGGGTTGACCAGCAGGACCAGCGACGCGACGGCCACCACCGCGAGGGCGATGCCGGCCGGGATCAGCAGGGAGCCCTCGGAGCGCAGCAGCGTCCAGGCCACCGGCAGCGCCATGAGCTGCGTGATGATGGCGGGCCCGCGGCTCCACGCGCGGCGGTTGAGCAGTCCGCGCGCGGCCAGCAGGGGCAGCAGCGCCAGGACGATCAGCGTCACGCCGCCCATCTCCGCCTGCTCGGGCCTGTCGGGGCTGCCGAGCAGCCCCATCACGAGCATGTACACGCCGCCGGCGACCAGCGCCAGGCCCTCCAGCGCGGCGAGCGCCGCCGCTGCGGTCAGCCGGGTGGGGCGGGGGCCGGCGACGGATCCGGGAGTCTGCTCATTGCTCACCCCCGCAGCGTAACCGCCCGCCCCGGCGGACCAGGTCTGGGCCGGGTTCCCCCCACTGGGTAGTCTGGCGCGCATGCGCGCACTCCTCGTGGTCAATCCGGCAGCTACCACCACCAGTGCGCGCACCCGTGATGTTCTGATTCATGCCCTGGCCAGCGAGATGAAGCTGGAAGCCGTGACGACCGAGTACCGCGGGCACGCCCGCGACCTGGGCCGGCGGGCCGCGCAGAGCGAGGACATCGAGCTGGTCGTGGCGCTCGGCGGCGACGGCACCGTGAACGAGGTCGTCAACGGCCTCCTGCACGAGGGTCCGGACCCGCAGCGGCTGCCGCGCCTGGCCGTCGTCCCCGGCGGCTCCACGAATGTCTTCGCCCGCGCCCTGGGTCTGCCCAACGACGCCGTCGAGGCGACCGGCGCCATCCTGGACGCGCTGCGCACCCGCAGCGAGCGCACGGTCGGCCTCGGTCTCGCGGCGGGTACCCCGGGAACCGAGGACGAATCGGTGCCGGCCCGCTGGTTCACGTTCTGCGCGGGCCTCGGTTTCGACGCGGGAGTGATCGGCAGGGTCGAGCAGCACAGGGAGCGCGGAAAGCGCTCGACGCACGCCCTCTACGTGCGCCAGGTGGTACGCCAGTTCCTGATGGAACCGCACCGCCGGCAGGGTCTGATCACCATGGAGCGCCCCGGCCACGACCCGGTGGAAGACCTCGTGCTGTCCATAGTCTGCAACACCGCCCCCTGGACCTACCTGGGCAATCGTCCGATGTACGCGTCCCCGGAAGCCTCCTTCGACACGGCGCTCGACGTGCTCGCGCTGAGCAAGCTGTCCACCCCCGCCGTGGCCCGTTACGCGACCCAGTTGCTGACCTCGTCGCCCGAGCGCGGACCCCACGGCAAGCACGCGGTGACGCTGCACGATCTGACCGACTTCACCTTGCATTCGAAGGCGCCCCTCCCCTTCCAGATGGACGGTGACCACCTGGGGCTGCGTACGAGCGTGACGTTCACAGGCGTACGCCGTGCACTGCGTGTGATTGTGTGAGCGGAAGGCGCAAAAGTCCTTTAACTCGAACGTACGGGCTGGGTTACACCCCTTAGAAGTACGGCTGTGACCTACCCGACACCGAGGAATCAAAAAAAACTTCCCGGAAGGGGTTGTATCCGCCGCCGAGGTTTGGGAATCTCTACATGGCGATCGGGACGGCCCGCACCACCAGCCTCCACTGAAAGCCAGAACCCCTCCTTGCACACAGGACCCACACCAGGTAACTGGCAGTCGGCCCTTCACTTGCGGAGGGATTCGTGAAAGCGTTCACATTCACAAGCACCAGCACGTAATACCAAGGAGAGGTAGCAGCCATGGACTGGCGTCACAACGCCGTTTGTCGTGAGGAAGACCCGGAGCTGTTCTTCCCCATCGGCAACACCGGTCCTGCGCTGCTGCAGATCGAGGAAGCCAAGGCCGTCTGCCGCCGCTGCCCCGTCATGGAGCAGTGCCTGCAGTGGGCGCTCGAGTCCGGCCAGGACTCCGGCGTCTGGGGTGGCCTCAGCGAGGACGAGCGCCGCGCGATGAAGCGCCGCGCCGCCCGCAACCGGGCGCGTAACGCGACCGCCTGAGCCACCACCCCGCACGAGCCTCAGCTTGGCGGCGCGTACAGCGCGTACGTACCACCCGCCCCGAGCCGCAGCGCGCAGTACCCCCCGATGCGCATAGCAACGTGAGCTTTGAGCCCCGGACCGTTCTTCGGTCCGGGGCTCGCCGCTTTTCCGCCCGGGGCCCGGCGCCCGGCCCGGCGTTACTTGTCGGCGCGTACGGGTACGTCGAGTACGACCCGGGTGCCGCGCCCGGGGGCCGGGACCATGTCGAAGGTCCCGCCCAGCTCGCCCTCGACCAGCGTCCGTACGATCTGCAGGCCCAGGTTGCCGGTCCGCTGGGGGTCGAACCCCTCGGGCAGGCCGCGGCCGTCGTCCTGAACGGTGATCAGCAGCCGGGCGTCCCTGCGGTCGCTGCCGCGCACGGCGGCCACCTCGACCGTCCCCCGCTCCCCCGGTGCGAAGGCGTGCTCCAGCGCGTTCTGGAGAACCTCGGTGAGGACCATCGCCAGCGGCGTCGCGACCTCGGCGTCGAGTATGCCGAAGCGGCCCGTGCGGCGGCAGTCGACCTTGCCCGGCGAGATCTCGGCGACCATCGCGATCACCCGGTCGGCGATCTCGTCGAACTGGACGCGCTCGTCGAGGTTCTGCGAGAGCGTCTCGTGGACGATCGCGATCGAGCCGACGCGGCGCACCGCCTCGTTGAGCGCCTCGCGGCCCTGCTCGGAGTCCATCCGGCGCGCCTGGAGCCGCAACAGGGCCGCCACCGTCTGGAGGTTGTTCTTCACCCGGTGGTGGATCTCCCGGATGGTGGCGTCCTTGGTGATCAACTCCCGCTCGCGCCGGCGGAGTTCCGTGACGTCACGGCACAGGACGAGCGAACCGATCCGCGTTCCCTTGGGCTTGAGCGGGATCGCGCGCAGCTGGATCACCCCGCTGTCCCCCTCGACCTCGGTCTCGCGCGGGGCGTAACCGCTGGCCAGCTTGACCAGGGCTTCGTCCACCGGGCCGCGGGACGGGGCGAGTTCGGCGGTGGCCTGGCCGAGGTGGTTTCCGACGAGGTCGGAGGCGAGGCCGAGCCGGTGGTACGCGGAGAGGGCGTTCGGCGACGCGTACTGGACGATGCCGTCCGCGTCGAGCCGGATCAGCCCGTCGCCGGCGCGCGGCGAGGCGTCCATGTCGACCTGCTGGCCGGGGAAGGGGAAGGCCCCGGCGGCGATCATCTGGGCCAGGTCGGAGGCGCTCTGGAGGTACGTCAGCTCCAGGCGGCTGGGGGTGCGTACGGTCAGCAGGTTCGTATTGCGGGCGATGACGCCGAGGACGCGCCCTTCGCGGCGTACGGGAATCGACTCGACCCGGACCGGGACCTCCTCCCGCCACTCGGGGTCGCCCTCGCGCACGATCCGGCCCTCGTCGAGGGCCGCGTCGAGGAGGGGGCGGCGGCCGCGCGGGACGAGGTGGCCGACCATGTCGTCCTGGTAGGAGGTGGGGCCGGTGTTGGGCCGCATCTGCGCGACGGAGACGTAGCGCGTCCCGTCGAGGGTGGGAACCCACAGGACGAGGTCGGCGAAGGAGAGGTCGGAGAGCAGCTGCCACTCCGAGACCAGCAGATGGAGCCACTCGAGGTCGGTCTCACTCAGAGCGGTGTGCTGGCGGACGAGGTCGTTCATGGAGGGCACGTGTGCGAGCGTACCTTCGCTCGGGCGACCCCATGGCCACGGCGCCGGCCGGGACCCTCAGCCCGTCCGGCACCGCAGCCCGGAGCTGCTCCGGCCAAGCGGCGGGTGTGCGGTCCCGCGCGGCCGGTGGAGGCCACGGCGCAGTCAGGGCAGAGAGCGCCGGTACCTCGTTCCACCCTCCTGTGCGGGGAGGGAGGAGGCTTTACCTGTGCATTGTGGACTAGACCATTACCTTATGTCTATGACCGTGCCCAGTAAGATTAACGGTCAGTTGCCGCCACGGACGACCAGGCACGCATGGCGTGCTCGGCGACCGCCTCGAGTTCCTCCCGTGCGGCGCCGTCGCGCGCCTGCTGCGACATTCCCTGGAGCACGGCGCCGCTGAAGCGCGCGAGGGCGCGGGCGTCGGCGGTACGCGGCAGCTCGCCCGCGTCGATGTCCGCCGTGACGAGGGCCTCGATCGCGGCGAGGTTGGCGTTGCGCTGATCGCGCAGGGCGGATTCGACCTCCGGCGCCGTGCAGGTGACGGCCGGGGAAATCACCAGACAGCCGCACGGACGGGGCGGACGGGACGGGTCGGTGAACTCCGCCGCCTCGTGGAGCATCCGGGCGACGCCGGCGCGGGCGGTGGGCTCCTCACGCAGGGCGCGCGACACCTGTCCAAGGTGCCGGACCCCCGGGGCACCCACGGTGAACGCGGTGGCCCCGGCATCGTCGACACGGACACCAACGCGGGCCGGCTGCGCACGAGCGACGAGGCGTGGGCCGGGGCGGCGCCGATGTCGGCGCCGATGTCGGCGTCGGGCCGGATCGGGTCGGGTCGGGTCGGGTCGGGTCGGGGAACCCTCCGGCATCGCGGACGTCGTGGCGTTCCTGGCCTCCGACGACGTCCGCCGGATCACGGGCCAGTGGCTGGACACGACGGGCGGCTCACTGGCCCGGGAGGGGGCGGGGGGAGGGAGGGGCCGGAGCGAAAAGGTGACGACCGGCGGGCCTCGGCCGACCATGGAAATACGGGCACCCGCTTGGCGAAGACCCCCGGGCACACGGCACAGCCTCTGCTAGATTGGTCTATACCACAATACGGTCCCCCCTCTCAGATCGGCAGGCTCAGCGTGGAAGTTGTCATCGTTCCGGACGCCAGGACCGGCGGCGAGCTCATCGCGGCGAGCATCGGCCGGCTGCTGGGCCACAAGCCCGACGCGCTGCTCGGCGTGGCCACCGGTTCGTCCCCGCTGCCCATCTACGAGGCCCTGACGGCCAAGGTCCGCGCGGGCGAGGTCGACGCGTCGCGCGCGCGGATCTGCCAGCTCGACGAGTACGTCGGGCTGCCCGCCGGGCACCCCGAGTCGTACCGCTCGGTCGTGCTGCGCGAGGTCGTCGAGCCGCTCGGCCTGACCGAGGCGTCCTTCATGGGCCCCGACGGCTCCGCCGAGGACATCCAGGCCGCGTGCGAGGCGTACGACCGCGCCCTCGCCGAGGCCGGCGGCGTGGACCTCCAGCTGCTCGGCATAGGCACCGACGGGCACATCGGTTTCAACGAGCCGTGCTCCTCGCTGGCCTCCCGCACCCGGATCAAGACGCTGACCGAGCAGACCCGCGTCGACAACGCGCGTTTCTTCGAGGGCGACATCGACCAGGTGCCCCACCACGTCATCACGCAGGGCATCGGCACCATCCTGGAGGCCCGCCACCTGGTGCTGCTCGCCACCGGCGAGGGCAAGGCCGAGGCCGTGGCGCAGACCGTCGAGGGCCCGGTCGCCGCGCTGGTGCCGGCCTCCGCGCTCCAGCTGCATCCGCACGCGACGGTCGTCGTCGACGAGGCGGCGGCGTCCAAGCTGAAGCTCGCCGACTACTTCCGCGCGACGTACGCGGCCAAGCCGGTCTGGCAGGGCCTGTAGGGCCCCTCCCCGGGGCCCCTCGGGACTCCCCCGGGGCACGACCGGGACACCACAGGACACGACGGAGTTCCGGGATCCCCCCGGATCCCGGAACTCCGTCGTACCGGCGTACCGGTCAGGCGCCGGCGACGACCTCGGCGGCGGCCCGGCCGCACACCCGCGCGGCGCCGTGCGTCGCGACGTACAGGCCCCCGCGCGGCTGCGCCTGCGGCACGCCCATCTCCACCACGACCGTGTCGGGCCTGGCGGCGGTCAGCGCCTCCAGCGCGGCCGCCATCCACGGGTGGCGGTGGGCATCGCGTACGACCGCGACGATCCGGCGGCCTTCCGCGGCCCCGACCACCTGCTCCGGCGCGGAGTTCCCGCTGTGGTACGTGCCCGTCGTGGTGCCCGGCAGCAGGCGCGCCAGCTCGGCGGCGATCCCCCACGGCGTCTCGTCGCCGACGGCGATGTTGGCGACGGGGGTGAAGGCAGCGACGTACGGGGCGGAAGTGACGGGAGCGAAACCGGCGCTCCGGGTGACCCGCAGCGCCCTGCGCGCGGCCACCAGGCCGATCTCGGTGCCGGGGCCGGGCTCGGTCCCCTCCTGTGAAGCCGCGCCCGGCCCCGAAGCCCCCCGGGCCCCCCTGCTCTGCCGCGTCCAGTCCGCGAGCGCGCGCACGCGCGCCGCCGCGTCGGCCAGCCGCTCCTCCGGCAGTGCACCGTCCCGCACGGCCGCGACCAGCGCGTCGCGCAGCCTCAGCACGGTCCCGTCGTCCGCCAGCCCACCACCGACGCAGATCGCGTCGGCGCCGGCGGCGATCGCCATGACGCTGCCGAGTTCGATGCCGTACGTCGAGGAGATGGCCTGCATCTCCATGCCGTCGGTGATGATCAGCCCGTCGTAGCCGAGTTCCTCGCGCAGCAGACCGGTGAGGACCTGCGGGCTCAGAGTGGCCGGACGGGCCGGGTCGAGCGCGGGGAGCAGGATATGCGCGCTCATGACAGATTTGGAACCCGCGGCGATCGCCGCCCGGAAAGGCACCAGCTCACGGGCGTGCAGTGTGTCCACGTCCACGTCGATGCGGGGCATCGCGTGGTGCGAGTCGACGGCGGTGTCGCCGTGGCCCGGGAAGTGCTTGGTGCAGGCGGCGACGCCGGCGGCCTGGAGGCCCTCGACGTACGCCGCGGTGTGCCGCGCCACGAGCTGTGGGTCGGCACCGAAGGAACGTACGCCGATGACCGGATTGCCCGGATCGGAGTTGACGTCGGCGGACGGCGCCCAGTTGAGGTTGACACCGCACTCGGCCAGCCGGTGGCCGAGTGCGCGGGCGACGTCCCGGGTGAGACCGGTGTCGTCGACGGTGCCGAGGGCGAGGTTGCCGGGGAACGAGGAGCCGTGGCGGACCTCCAGGCGGGTGACGTCGCCGCCCTCCTCGTCGATCGCGACGAGCACGTCGTCGTGTTCGGCGCGCAGCTGCGCGGTGAGCGCGGCCAGTTGCGCCGGGGAGGCGATGTTGCGCCCGAAGAGACCGACGGAGGTCAGGCCCTCGCCGACCCGGCGCAGCAGCCAGTCGGGGGCGGTGGTGCCCTGGAAACCGGGCTGGAGGACGGCGAGAGCGTCGCGGGTGAGGGTGTCGGTGCGGGGAGCGAGAGTGGTCATGGTCGCGCGTTATCCCTTCACTGCACCGGCGGTCATGCCGCCGACGGCCCGGCGTTGGAGGAAGAGGAAGACCACGAGGACGGGGAGGGCGAACAGGGAGGAGGCCGCCATCGTCGCGCCCCAGTCGTTGCCGAACGCCGTCTGGAACTGCGTCAGCCAGAGCGTCAGCGTCTGGGCTTCCTTGTCCTTGTTGAGGACAAGGACCATGGCGAATTCGTTCCAGGCCGTGATGAAGCCGAACAGCGAGGTGGACATCAGGCCCGGCGCCAGCAGGGGGAAGACCACCTTGATGAAGGCCTGGCCGCGGTTGCAGCCGTCGATCAGCGCGGCCTCCTCCAGTTCCACCGGGACGGCGGCGATGAAACCGCGCAGGGTCCAGATGGTGAAGGGCAGGACCATGACGAAGTAGATCGCGGTGAGGAGCGGGATGCTGTTCAGCATGTCGCCGTCCCGGGCGATCAGGTACATCACGATGACCATGATTTCCCAGGGCGCCATCTGAGCCATCATCACGGCCAGGATCAGGCCCTTGCGGCCCCGGAACCTCATCCGGGCGATGGCGAAGCTGGCGGCCAGGGCGACGACGAGGGCCAGGAGGACCGCGCCGACGGTGACGGTGACGCTGTTGAGGACGTACGTCCAGAACAGGTCGATGCCCGTCGCCTTCGTGTAATTGTCGAAGGTCGGCGTGAAGAGGAAGGCCGGGTCCTTGGAGAGGATCTCGCTCTGGGGCTTCAGCGAGGACGAGAACATCCAGTAGACCGGGAAGAGGAAGACCGCCGCCAGGGCGAGCGCGAGGAGGTTCTTGCCGATCACGGCCGGCCGGACGGGCCGTCTGTTGCGGCGCGGCGCACGGAGATCAGAGGACACGTTGCTCACTGCTCCTCCTCCTGCTTCAGGATCAGGCGGAAGTAGAAGGACATGATGGCGGCCAGCATCACGATGGTCAGCACCGAGATCGCCGCGGCGAGGCCGTAGTGGAACTGGCCCTGGCCCTCGATGTAGGCGAAGACCGGCAGGGTCTCGGACTCCCGGTCGGGGCCGCCGGAGTTCATCGCGTACACCTGTGTGAACGCCTTGAAGACCCAGATGATCTCCAGGAAGGTGGTGATCAGGAAGAACGGCTTCAGGCTGGGGAAGACGACCGCCCAGAAGGTCTGCCAGCCGGTCGCGCCGTCCATCCGGGCCGCCTCGTACAGCTCGTTGCCGATGGTCGTCAGGCCCGCGTACATGTTGAGCGCGACAAACGGGATCGAGCCCCAGACCACGAGCACGGTGACGATGGTGAGGGTCGCCATTCCGGTCTCGAACCAGTTGTGCTGCTCGTAGCCGGAGACGCCCAGGGTGCGCATGATCCAGTTGGCGATGCCGAACTGCTCGTCGAAGAGCCACCTGAAGACGGTGACGGAGGCGACGATCGGCATGGCCCAGGCGGTGACCAGGGCCACCGACAGCACCAGCCTCATCTTCTTGCCGAGGCGGTTGAGCAGGATGCCGATGAGCGAGCCGATGCCCATGATCAGTACGACGTTGGCCGCGGTGAACAGGAGGGACCGGCCCGCCACGGTCCAGAAATCGGAATCCGTGAGCAGGTCCGTGTAGTTGGAGAAGCCCGTCCACACGGTCTCCCGGGTGATCAGCTCCCTGCGGCCGACCTCCTGGAAGGAGAGGATCAGGTTGCGGACGAGGGGGTAGAGCAGCAGCACGGCGCCGCAGACGACCGCCGGTGCCAGCAGCAGGTACGGGATCAGCCCGGTGGGCAGCGATCGCCTGCCTCTGCCACGAGGAGGCTGAGGGACTTTCCTGGATCCGGAGGCGGGCGGTGGAGTCTGTGACTTCCCGGCCGCCTTTCCGGGGGCGTCCTCCAGTGCGGAGGCCGCCACTCCCTGGGAGTGCACGGTCATGGTCTTCTTCCTCGCGGTTCTGGGCACCCGCGCCCAACGGGTCTGCGGCCCACGCGGGACCGCCGTCACTGCACGCCCGGGTGGTGCGGCCGGCGACGGGGGAGGATCACCGGCCGCACCACGGGATACGGCTACTCCTGGCCGAGACGCTCGGTGATGACCTTGTCGGCCGCTTCACCGGCCTTCTTGACGTCCTCGCCCTTCAGGACCTTCGTCATGTAGTCCTTGATCGGGTTCGGCTCGGTCTCGACGTTCGCCCAGCCCGGCGTGACGGGCGTGACCTCGCCGACGGACGCGGACTTCGCCATGGCCTCGGCGAAGGAACCGGCCTCCGGCTCGAACTGGGCCGCGTCGTTGTTCGGCAGCAGCGCGCCGGCGGTGGCCTTCGCGTACTTCGTCATCTGGTCCTTGCCGGCGGCGAGGGCCAGCCACTCCTTGGCCAGGTCCTTGTTCTGCGAGCGCTCGGCGACGGCCAGGTTCGAGCCGCCGAGGAAGACGCTGCCCGGCTTGTCGGCGGTCTTGCCCGGGACCGGGAAGTAACCGAAGTCGGCCTTGTCGCCCGCCTTCTCGATGGCGGCGATCGCGCCGCCGGCCTCCCAGCCGAGACCGATCCAGGACGCGACACCGCCCTTGGGGACGATGTCGGTCGACTGCTGCGGCGTCGCCTCGTCCTTGTCCTTCGGAGCCGAGGAGAACGACTGGAGCTTCTTGTAGAAGTTCATGGCGGTGACCGCCTCGGGGGAGGACAGGGAGCCCTTCCACTGCTCGCCGTCCCGGGCCGCCAGGTCGCCGCCCTCGTCCCACACGAAACCGGCGTAGACGTACCAGCTCTGGCCCGGCAGGTAGATCGGCTGGATCTTGCTGTCGGACTTCTTGATCTTCTCCAGGCCGGCGACCCACTCGTCGCGCGTCTGCGGCGGCTTGACGCCCGCCTTCTTGAAGATCTTCTTGTCGTAGACGACCACGCGGCTGGCGGCGTACCACGGGGCGGCGTAGAGCTTGCCGTCCAGCTCGGCCGCGGGGACCATTCCCTTGTTCCAGTCGTCGTAGCCGAGGTCGGCCTTGTCACCGGAGAGGTCGGCGAGGCCGCCGGTGACCGCGTAACCGGCGGTCTGGGTGTTACCGAGCTCCACGACGTCCGGCGGGGTGTCCTCGGAGAGGGCCGTGGTCAGCTTCTCCTGGATGCCGTTCCACTGCTGCTTCTCGACCTTGACCTTGACGCCCGGGTGCTTGGCCTCGAACTCCTTGTTGACGCCGGCCATCCAGTCGTCGGGAGCCGAACCGTCCATCACCCAGACCGTGACCGACTTGCCGTCTCCGGAGGACTTGCCGCCGGAGCCGCCGTCGTCCGAACCGCACGCGGCGATGCCGACCATCATGCCCGCGACGCCTATTGCCGCGATGAGCTTGCGCTTCACGCCATCACTCCTCAGGGATGCCTGCAACCCCCTGCCCACCGCGAAGACTTACGCCGATGTACTGCCCGGGGCCGGGTTCTGGCCTTTAATGGTTTAGACCAGTACCGGGAGCTTGGCCTAGACCTTTAGGGGTGTCAAGGGTGTATAAGAAGGGCTCTCGCGTCCGTTATCGGACCGACACCTGAGGAAGGGCGTCGCCCCATGACGAGGCCGTGCCACCATGTGAGCCGCGACAGTCGGAGGAGCCGGTGACGGCAGCAGCACAGAAGTCGGGAAGGCGGGGCATGGCCACGGACGGGGGCGGTACGGAGACCGAAGGCGCGGCACCGGCGCGTACCGCGCGCGTGCCCAAGTACTACCGGCTCAAGCGCCATTTGCTGGACATGACCGAAACCCTGCCGCCCGGGACCCCGGTACCGCCGGAACGGACCCTGGCCGCCGAGTTCGACACGTCGCGCACGACGGTGCGCCAGGCGCTCCAGGAGCTGGTCGTCGAGGGCCGTCTGGAGCGGATCCAGGGCAAGGGCACGTTCGTGGCCAAGCCGAAGGTCTCGCAGGCGCTGCAACTCACGTCGTACACCGAGGACATGCGGGCGCAGGGCCTGGAGCCCACCTCCCAGCTCCTCGACATCGGTTACGTCACCGCCGACGACACCCTCGCCGGGCTGCTCGACATCTCGGCGGGCGGGCGGGTCCTGCGGATCGAGCGGCTGCGGCTCGCGAGCGGCGAGCCGATGGCGATCGAGACGACGCACCTGTCGGCGAAGCGCTTCCCGGCGCTGCGCCGCTCGCTCGTCAAGTACACGTCGCTCTACACGGCGCTGGCGGAGGTGTACGGCGTCCACCTCGCCGAGGCCGAGGAGACGATCGAGACCTCGCTGGCCACCCCGCGCGAGGCCGGGCTGCTCGGTACGGACGTGGGCCTGCCGATGCTGATGCTGTCCCGGCACTCGATCGACGGGAACGGCGAGCCGGTGGAGTGGGTGCGCTCGGTCTACCGCGGCGACCGCTACAAGTTCGTGGCCAACTTGAAGCGGCCGACGGACTGACGCGACGGCGGACCACAGAACGGCCGGGGGTCCGGGGGTTGCCCCCCAGCGGCAGCACAGCGTGGCCGACTTGAAGCGGCCGACGGACTGACGCGACGGCCGCCGGTCAGTCGGCGTTCTGGTACGGCCCTGACCTGCAATGGTCGGGCCGTGTCCGTACCGATATGCGGACAGGGGGTTACGGACGGCGGTCGCAGCACCTAGATTTCGCGCACGTTACGAGTAAAGATCGCGCGAGGGGA
Organism: Streptomyces sp. NPDC003016; assembly: GCF_053591455.1. Classification (NCBI taxonomy): domain Bacteria; kingdom Bacillati; phylum Actinomycetota; class Actinomycetes; order Kitasatosporales; family Streptomycetaceae; genus Streptomyces; species Streptomyces sp. NPDC003016. The sequence goes on along the minus strand of NZ_JBSFTV010000002.1, from coordinate 114,559 downwards.
CGGATCGTCATGCCGGAGTCGCAGTCGACAACGCCAGCCCAGAGACAACGGGCCCTGTCCCCGAAGTCCATAGCCGTATGGGCCTCGGTCGCCCTCGTCGGTGCCATCGCCTGGGCCGTGCTCGCCCTCTCGCGCGGTGAAGAGGTCTCCGCCGCCTGGATGCTGGCGGCGGCCCTCGGCTCGTACGCCATCGCGTACCGCTTCTACTCGCGCTTCATCGCCCACCGCGTCCTGAAGGTCGACAAGAACCGGGCCACCCCCGCCGAGCGGCTCGACAACGGTGTCGACTTCCACCCCACCGACCGGCGCGTGCTGTTCGGGCACCACTTCGCGGCCATCGCGGGCGCGGGCCCGCTGGTCGGTCCCGTACTCGCCGCGCAGATGGGCTACCTGCCCGGCACGATCTGGATCATCGTCGGCGTCATCCTCGCCGGCGCCGTCCAGGACATGGTGACGCTCTTCTTCTCCACCCGCCGCGACGGCCGTTCGCTCGGCCAGATGGCACGCGACGAGATCGGGCCGTTCGGCGGCGCCGCCGCCCTGGTCGCGGTCTTCGCCATCATGATCATCCTGCTCGCGGTGCTCGCCCTGGTCATCGTGAACGCCCTCGCGCACTCCCCGTGGGGCGTCTTCTCCATCGGCATGACGATCCCGATCGCCCTCTTCATGGGCGTCTACCTGCGCGTCCTGCGTCCGGGCCGGGTCAGCGAGGTCTCGCTCATCGGCGTCGCGCTGCTGCTGCTCGCGATCGTCTCGGGCGGCTGGGTCGCGGAGTCCTCGTGGGCGGACACGTTCACGCTGGAGCCCGGCACGCTCGTCATCTGGATGATCGTGTACGGCTTCCTCGCCTCGGTCCTCCCGGTGTGGCTGCTGCTGGCCCCGCGCGACTACCTCTCCACCTTCATGAAGGTCGGCACGATCGGGCTGCTCGCGGTCGGCGTCTTCATCGCCCTGCCGACGATGAAGATGCCCGCGGTGACGGACTTCGCGACCAGCGGCACGGGCCCCGTCTTCGCCGGCTCGATGTTCCCCTTCGTCTTCATCACCATCGCCTGCGGCGCGCTCTCCGGCTTCCACTCCCTGGTCTCCTCGGGCACCACCCCGAAGATGGTCCAGAAGGAGACGCAGATCCGGATGATCGGTTACGGCGCGATGCTGACCGAGTCGTTCGTCGCGGTGATGGCGATGATCACCGCGAGCATCATCGATCCCGGTCTGTACTTCGCCATCAACTCGCCCGTGGGCGTGGTCGGGGACAGCGTCCAGGCCGCGTCCCAAGCGGTGACCAACCTCGGCTTCTCCATCTCTCCCGAGGCGCTGGCCCAGGCGGCGAAGGACGTCGAGGAGCAGAGCCTGCTCTCGCGCACCGGCGGCGCGCCGACCTTCGCGCTCGGCATGTCGGAGATCTTCTCCGCGGTCGTCGGCGGCACCGCGATGAAGGCGTTCTGGTACCACTTCGCCATCATGTTCGAGGCCCTGTTCATCCTCACCACGGTGGACGCGGGCACCCGCGTCGGGCGCTTCATGCTCCAGGACATGCTGGGCAACGTCTACAAGCCGTTCCGCCAGGTCAGCTGGAAGCCGGGCGTCTGGTTCGCCAGCGCGGTCGTCGTCGGCGGCTGGGGCTACTTCCTGTGGGTCGGCGTGCACGACCCGCTGGGCGGCATCAACCAGCTCTTCCCGCTCTTCGGCATCGCCAATCAGCTGCTGGCCGCCGTCGCGCTCGCCGTGTGCACCACGCTGCTCGTGAAGTCCGGCCGCCTGAAGTGGGCGTGGGTCACGGCGGTCCCGCTCGCCTGGGATGTGGCGGTCACGCTCACCGCGAGCTGGCAGAAGATCTTCTCGGACGACGTGAAGGTCGGCTTCTTCGCCCAGCGCGACAAGTACCAGGCGGGCATCGACTCGGGCCAGGTGCTGCCGCCCGCCAAGACCATGGACCAGATGCACACCGTCGTCACCAACTCGACGGTGGACGGCGTGCTGTGCGCGCTCTTCGCGGTCCTCATCGTGGTGGTGCTCGCCGATGCCGGCCGGGTCTGCCTCAAGGCGGTCCGCGACCCCGAGAGCGTCAAGCTCCACGAGGCTCCGTACGTCGAGTCCAAGCTGGTCGCTCCCGCCTCGATCATCGCGACGAAGGAGGAGAAGGCCGAGCTGGTCGCGGCCGGCGTCGGCCCGGAGGGCGGCAACCGCAAGGAGACGGCGCCCGCCGGCACGGGGGCCGCCGAATGACTCTGACCGGCGTACGCCGCGCGGCGGGCCGGATCCGCTGGTACGTCCGCGAGCTGACCGGTGAGTCGGCGTACGACCGGTACGTCGCCCGCGCGCGGTCCTGCGCCCCCGAAGCGCCGGTGATGACCCGCCGTCAGTTCGAGCGCAGCCGCACGGACGCCCGCGAGGCGGACCCCCGCGAGGGCTTCCGCTGCTGCTGAGCGGTGCACCACGGGCCGCCGCGTCCCACCCCGGGACGCGGCGGCCCGTCGCCGTCAGCGCGCCCACTCCTTCAGGGCTTCGGTCTCCAGGGTGATTTCCACCGGACCCGGCAGCGCCACGGGCTTACCGAACGGGACGGTGTGCGCGTTCTCGTACCGGACGCCGTCGGGCTCGCTGTAGACGGTCACCTCACAGGTGTCCCGGTCGATGAGCAGATAGACGGGAATGCCGGTCTCGGCGTAGGCACGCGGCTTCTCCACCCGGTCGCGCTGGTCGGTGTCGGTGTCGGTGTCGTACGAGGTGACTTCGACGACCATCAGCACCTCATCGGGGTCCGCCCACTCGCCCTGGCCGACGAAGGCATCACTGGGAGCGAGTGAGCCGTCCGGGCGCGCGCGGCCCTTGCGGTATGCCTGCACCTTCAGCCCTTGGTCAGGGTGGAGCCACAACTCGGGACGGGACTGCATACACATGCGTGTCAGCCACTGAATGATCCGCCCGTGGTCCCCGTCCGGCACAACCCTGCTCCTCAGCCTCCCGTCGATGAGCTCCAGCCGCACGCCCTCGGTCGTACGGGCCAGTATGCGAGTGGCCTCGTCGAATTCTTCGGGGAACAGGTGGGGCCGGTCGTCGACAGCTGACATGGGGCGTACCTCCTTGTCCTCACGACGATAGCGGAGCGCTGTGACAGCCGCCTTCGCTCTTCCCGCGCGACACAACATGTGGGGGCCGCATCATCCAACCGCCCCCACATGTATGCTCATGCTCGCTGTCGCCGCAGGGGAATCCGGTGTGAATCCGGAACTGTCCCGCAACGGTGTGATCGGTGCGCTTTTGTGCACCCAGGAGTCCGAGGACCTGCCGACGGTGTATCCGGCTCGACCGAACCGGATACCGACACGTCCGGGCCTCGCGGTTGGGCCGGTGGACGCTACGCGGTGTGCCGCCCTTCAGGGGTGACGTGTGCCCGTACGCCCCCGCTCTCCGCCGGCCCCGAGCCGAGCGAGGGAGAGCACCGCGTGACCATCGCGCCAGCCGATCCGGCCACTGCCACGGAGTCGACGGAGTCGTCCGACGGACCCGGGACCGCGCTCCTGCGGACCCTCACCGACCTGACCGCCGACCTCCCCGACACCGACCCGGGCAGAGTCGCCGCGGCCGCCCTGCGCGGCCGCAACGCGGCGTCGGACGCGGCCGAGCTGCGGGGTCTCGCCACCGACGCCGCCGCCGGGCTGATCTCCGAGGACCCGGCGTACTCCCGCCTCGCGGCCCGTCTGCTGACCCGCACGATCCGGGACGAGGCGGCGACACAGGGCGTTCGCACCTTCTCCGATTCGGTTGCCGTCGGCCACCGCGAGGGCCTGATCGCTGACCGTACGGCCGGCTTCGTGACCGCCCACGCGGCCCGCCTCGACGCGCTGGTCGACCCGGCCGCCGACGACCGCTTCGGCTACTTCGGCCTGCGCACGGTCTACAGCCGCTACCTCCTGCGCCACCCCATCACCCGTCAGGTGATCGAGACCCCGCAGCACTTCATGCTGCGCGTGGCGTCCGGTCTGGCCAAGGACGACTCCCCCGCGGCCGCCGACGAGGTCGCCGCGCTGTACCGCCTGATGAGCCGCCTGGACTACCTGCCGTCCTCGCCGACGCTCTTCAACTCCGGTACGCGCCACCCGCAGATGTCCTCCTGCTACCTGCTGGACTCGCCGCTCGACGAGCTCGACTCGATCTACGGCCGCTACCACGAGGTCGCGCGCCTCTCCAAGCACGCGGGCGGCATCGGCCTCTCGTACTCCCGCATCCGCGCCCGCGGTTCCCTGATCCGCGGCACCAACGGCCACTCCAACGGCATCGTCCCCTTCCTGCGCACCCTCGACTCGTCGGTCGCCGCCGTCAACCAGGGCGGCCGCCGCAAGGGCGCGGCCTGTGTCTACCTGGAGACGTGGCACGCGGACATCGAGGAGTTCCTGGAGCTGCGCGACAACACGGGTGAGGAGGCGCGGCGTACGCACAACCTGAACCTCGCGCACTGGATCCCCGACGAGTTCATGCGCCGCGTCGACGCGGACGCCGACTGGTCGCTGTTCTCGCCCTCGGACGTTCCCGAGCTCGTCGACCTGTGGGGCGACGCGTTCGACCGGGCGTACCGCAAGGCGGAGGCGGACGGTCTGGCCCGTACGACGATTCCCGCGCGCCAGCTGTACGGCCGGATGATGCGCACCCTGGCGCAGACCGGGAACGGCTGGATGACGTTCAAGGACGCGTCGAACCGTACGGCGAACCAGACCGCCGAGCCGGGCTCCGTCGTCCACTCCTCGAACCTGTGCACCGAGATCCTGGAGGTCACGGACGACGGCGAGACGGCCGTCTGCAACCTCGGCTCGGTCAACCTCGGTTCGTTCGTGTCCGGGAACGGCGAGATCGACTGGGAGCGGCTGGACGAGACCGTCCGTACCGCCGTCACCTTCCTCGACCGCGTCGTCGACATCAACTTCTACCCGACCGAGCAGGCCGGCCGCTCCAACGCCAAGTGGCGCCCGGTGGGCCTGGGCGCGATGGGCCTCCAGGACGTCTTCTTCAAGCTGCGCCTGCCCTTCGACTCCCCCGAGGCGCTCGCCCTCTCCACGAGGATCGCCGAGCGCATCATGCTCGCCGCGTACGAGGCGTCCTGCGACCTCGCCGAGGTCAGCGGCCCGCTCCCGGCCTGGGAGAAGACCCGCGCGGCACGCGGCGTCCTGCACCCCGACCACTACGGCGTCGAGGTCACCTGGCCCGAGCGGTGGGACGCACTGCGCGCCCGTGTCGCCAAGACCGGAATGCGCAACTCCCTGCTCCTCGCGATCGCGCCGACCGCGACCATCGCGTCGATCGCGGGCGTGTACGAGTGCATCGAGCCGCAGGTCTCCAACCTCTTCAAGCGCGAGACGCTCAGCGGTGAGTTCCTCCAGGTCAACGCCTACCTGGTGGAGGACCTGAAGAAGCTCGGCGTCTGGGACGCCCAGTCCCGCGAGGCGCTGCGCGAGTCCAGCGGCTCGGTGCAGGGCTTCAGCTGGATCCCCGAGGAGGTACGGGCCCTCTACCGCACCGCGTGGGAGATCCCGCAGCGCGGACTGATCGACATGGCGGCGGCCCGTACGCCGTACCTCGACCAGTCGCAGTCCCTGAACCTCTTCCTGGAGACGCCGACCATCGGGAAGCTCTCCTCGATGTACGCGTACGCGTGGAAGAAGGGGCTGAAGACGACGTACTACCTGCGCTCGCGCCCCGCGACCCGCATCGCCCGGGCCGCGGGCTCCGGCGCGGCGGCCGCGGCCCCCTCCGCCCCCATCCCCGTACAGCAGGCCACCGCCCCCGACGCGGACGCGATCGCCTGCTCCCTTGAGAACCCCGAGTCCTGCGAGGCGTGCCAGTAATCATGAGTGACAAGAACCTTCTCGACCCGGGCTTCGAGCTGACCCTGCGCCCCATGCGCTACCCGGACTTCTACGAGCGCTACCGGGACGCGATCAAGAACACGTGGACGGTGGAGGAGGTCGACCTCCACTCGGACGTCGCCGACCTCGCGAAGCTCTCGCCCGGTGAGCAGCACATGATCGGCCGGCTGGTCGCGTTCTTCGCGACGGGCGACTCGATCGTCTCCAACAACCTGGTGCTGACCCTCTACAAGCACATCAACTCCCCCGAAGCGCGCCTCTACCTCTCGCGCCAGCTCTTCGAGGAGGCCGTGCACGTCCAGTTCTACTTGACGCTGCTGGACACCTACCTCCCCGACCCGGACGACCGCGCGGCGGCGTTCGACGCGGTGGAGGAGATCCCCTCGATCCGCGAGAAGGCGCAGTTCTGCTTCAAGTGGATGGACTCCGTCGAGAAGATCGACCGCCTGGAGACGCAGGCCGACCGCCGCCGCTTCCTGCTGAACCTGATCTGCTTCGCGGCGTGCATCGAGGGGCTGTTCTTCTACGGCGCGTTCGCGTACGTCTACTGGTTCCGCTCGCGCGGCCTGCTGCACGGCCTGGCGACCGGCACCAACTGGGTGTTCCGCGACGAGACGATGCACATGAACTTCGCGTTCGAGGTCGTGGACACCGTCCGCAAGGAGGAGCCGGACCTCTTCGACGACGCCCTCCAGCAGCAGGTCACGGACATGCTGAAGGAGGCCGTCGAGGCGGAGCTCCAGTTCGGCCGCGACCTGTGCGGTGACGGCCTGCCCGGCATGAACACCGAGTCGATGCGCGAGTACCTCCAGTGCGTCGCCGACCAGCGCCTGGAGCGCCTCGGTTTCGCCCCGGTGTACGGCTCCGAGAACCCGTTCTCCTTCATGGAGCTCCAGGGCGTGCAGGAGCTGACGAACTTCTTCGAGCGCCGTCCGTCGGCGTACCAGGTCGCGGTCGAGGGCTCGGTCGCCTTCGACGACGACTTCTGATCCCCTCAGCACACGCCCCTGCCCGGCCGCCTCACAGCTGAGACGGCCGGGCAGGGGCAGAGCCGTTCCCCTCCCCCTCCCTCCACGGGAAGCGGAAGGGCTCTCAGGCGCGCGTCAGGAGACGCCGCAGCTCGAAGCCGACCAGAAGCGGCTCGCGCGGTGGTCCAGGTGGGTGTGGTCGCCGTGGCCCGGGTAGCCGGGGCCGAGGATGCCGTTGAAGCCGTGGTTGCGGGCCTGCTTGGCCAGCGTGCACAGGGAGTGCGGGCCGGAGCCGAGGTCGGCGGCGTCGCCGTACAGGTGGCGGCTGCTCGACGCCCCGCCCACCGCGTCGTTGCAGGCGTGGGAGCGGAAGCCGCTGGTGACCCGGAGGGACTGGTCCCCGAGGGCGTGCCGGAGTGCTTCCAGCTTCCACATGGTGCGCAGGGCGTTCGACTTGGCGGTGGCGGCGCTCACCGCTCCGCCGGACCAGGTGCTGTTGCAGTTGTTGAGCTCGGCGTACGAGAAGTGGACGGGTGTGCAGTCGTCGTCCTGGAGGTCGTAGAGCTTGCTGAAGGTGGCGGGGCCCGCGACGCCGTCCGAGGAGAGCCCGTACGCGGACTGGAAGCGCTTGACGGCGGCGGTGGTGGCGGGGCCGTAGTCGCCGTCGGCGGCGAGCACCGCGCCGTAGCCCGGGTAGCCGCCGAGCCGGATCTGGAGCTGGGTGACGTCGGCTCCGGTGGCGCCCTGGGAGAGGGTGCGGGACCAGGTGTAGCAGCCGTCGGCGTGCGCGGTGCCCGCGGTGGCGACCGTACCGCCCAACGCGGCAACCATGAGCATGACAAGACAGAGGACGGATCTCACCGTACGCCGGAACATGGGGCCTCCGTACCGAGGAGCACAGGAGCGGGGGGCACGCCCGAGACTGGCGCGTCCGCGCACACACGTCAACAGGGCGACTGCCAGGGGCATTCGTCCGGCCCATGGCAGTCGCCCGGCCGCCCCGCGGCGACGGCGGAGAAGATCAGTCGTTCGGGACGGTCTCGTAGCGCGGCGTGCCCTCCGCCATCTGCTTCAGCGCGTCCTTGCGGTCGCGCTTCGACAGGCGGTCGATGTAGAGGCGGCCGTACAGGTGGTCCGTCTCGTGCTGGAGGCACCGCGCGAAGTAGCCGGTGCCGCGCACCTTGATCGGGTGGCCCTCGGCGTCCTGGCCGCGCACCACCGCGTAGTCGGGACGGGCCAGTTCGGCGTACGCCGTCGGGACGGACAGGCAGCCCTCGTTGGCCTCGTCGAGCATGCGCTGCTCCTGCGGGAGCTCTTCCAGGACCGGGTTGCAGACCACGCCGACGTGGCGCACGCCGTCGTCGTCCGGGCAGTCGTACACGAAGACCTTGAGGTCGACGCCGATCTGGTTGGCGGCCAGGCCGACGCCCTCGGCGGCACGCTGGCTGGCGAACATGTCGTCGATCAGCGCCGCGAGCTTGTCGTCGAACTCGGTGACGTCCTTGCACTCCTGGTGGAGGACCGGGTTCCCGACGACGGTGATGGGGCGGGCGGTACCGCGCTCGCGGTACGCCTGCTCGCGCTCCTCGGTGTTCTCCGTGTCCACGACGAACCCGTCGTTGATGTCCTGCTGGGCCGTCTCGTGCTGCGCCATGTCCGCCGTACGCCTTCCTCAAAACCCCGAATACCGAATCCGATGCCCGTACAGCCTACGGGCAGGCTCCGGCGGACCCCTCAGCAGACTTCTTCGAGATCCCGCCACTCGCGGCTGTCGGGGTTGTCGGCGACCCACCCGTCGAGCAGCCCGCGCACCAGTCCGGCCGGTGCCGCGATGCCGCACTCGCGCTCCGGCAGCCACAGCTCACCGGCACCGGCCGTGCGGTGGCCCAGCGGCCCCGGATGGCCGGGCTCGCTGTGGTCGTGCGGGTCGAGGTGCTCGCCGTCGCCCTCGTCGCTGGGCATCTGCGACTCGGAGCAGGCCCGGCAGAGCAGCCGTACGGACGACGACCAGTCCTCGGCGGCGAACCCCGCGTCGGCGGCGAGCCGCTCCAGGGCGTCCCGGTCCGACTCGGTGGCGGCCTCCAGGAGGACCACCCAGGTGGGTACGGGCGACGGCGCCCACAGCTCGATCTCGTCGAAGACGGGGAACGACGGACCCGCGGCGGTGACGCGCTCGCCGTGCGGTACGCCGTCGTGCAGGACGACCTCGCCCCAGCGGCGCCCGGAGGACGGCAGCGGGATCGAGAGCACCTCTATCCGGGCCGGGTCGAGCCTGCGGCCCCACACCACCTCGGCCTCGCCCTCCGGCGAGAGGCGGACGGCGGCGCTGCCCAGCTCCATGCCGTGGGGCTCGCCGCTCTCGGTGGGCTCGCCGGGCACCTTCAGGCCGTACGCCTGCCAGGCGCGGCGGGCCAGCGGCCAGTCCTGGAGGGCGGTGGCCGCGATGCCGACGTTCCACCAGTCGGGAGCGCCGGTCTCCCGGTCGAGCAGCGCGACGGCGCGCAGGCCGGCGGAGCGCGCCTGCTCCCAGTCGTGCCGGAACTTGTGCAGCAGCGCGAGGTTGAACCAGGACTCCGACAACCAGGGTTCGAGGTCCGCCGCGCGTGTCAGCAGCGCTCCCGCGTCCTCGTACCGACCGTCGCCGATCAGCGTGAACGCGCGGTCGGTGGCCTGCCGCCACGAGGCGGACGGCCTGTGCCGTACCTTCCCGAAGATCTTCACGATTCCCGCCTGTCCCGCCTGCCGGTCGTTGAAGGTCCAGTGCCCCCCGGACACCCTCTTCTTCCTCTTCTTGGCATCCAACCATGCCGGGTCACAGGGCCGCTCATTACCCATGGGTTACCCCGGTGGGGACGGGGCCGCACCACCCCGGGACAGAACACGCGCCAGGGATTCCACAACCTCGGGCTGATAGTCGCGGCAGGTGCCGAGACGCAGCTGTTCCAGGGCGCTGAGCGGCCCGCCCAGTCCTCCTCCGCTTTCCCCTGAGAAATCGTCGTATGCATTGACGGCGCGGACGATCCGGGCAGGCAGCGGCTGCTCCCGGTACGGGTCGGCCTGCCGCTCGACGACCACCGCGACCTCGGCGGGGACTCCCGTCCGGCGTACGACGGCTCCGCCCAGGAGCGCGATGCGGCGCTGTTCGGCGGGCGGGAGGGATGCGGTGGCCCCGGCCGGGACCGGGTCGAGGAGGGAGAGCTGTCCGATGTCGTGCATCAGGGCGGCGTACTCCAGGACGGTGAGGTCGGGCTCGGACAGGCCCAGCTCGCGCCCCACCGCGCGGCTGAGCAGCGCGACGCGGTGGGCGTGGCCCTGCGGGGTGTAGCCGGCGATCTCGGTGGCGCGGGCGAGCGAGGCGATGGTCTGGCGGTACGTCGTGCGGACGGCGGCGTACCGGCGGAAGGACAGCTGGGTGAGCAGCAGGGGCACGCAGAAGACGGGCAGGGCCCACAACCCGGCGACGGCGACGGCGAGCGCCATGACGGCGCCGGTGGCGCAGACGGCCGAGCCGATCCCGAGGAGCGCCCGCAGCTCGTCGCGCAGGAGCGGACCGTACGGATAACCGGTGCGGGCGCGGGCCATGACGGCGGCGAGGACGGCGTCGCAGAGGGCGGTGAGGACGAGGAGCAGCAGGAGGAAGAGCGCGTGGTACGGGCCGTGGCCGGCCCACTGTTCCCACAGGCCGCAGTTGTAGAGCGGCTGGAAGCAGACGGCGGCGAACGCGACGGTGAGGACGCGGCGGACGACGTGGTCGAGAGCGGGCCCGTGGCCTGCGGCGACGTGCGGCACCGCGCCGGCGAGGGCGGCCGCGACCACGACGGCGACGACCTGGAGGACGCCGTGGACGGTCGGTTGCCCGGCGTTCTGCCCGAGCAGGGCGTAGGCGAGGGCTCCGGCGGCGCCGAGCGGGGCGGGTTCACGCTCGGCCGGCAGGGCGCGGGGGCCGCCCCGTACGCCCCAGCGGGAGAGCTCCCCGACGGTGACGAGCGCGCCGAAGGCGAGGGCGACGCCGGGTTCGGCGACGCCGTACCAGAGGGTGTCGCCGAGGGCGTGGACGGTGAGCACGGCGGCGGCGCCGTACACGAGCCCGAGGGCGAGCGCCGGCCGCGCGGCCTTCCCGCCCCGCTTCATGCGGCACGCTCCGCGCGCGTACGGGCCCGGCAGTGCCGCTTGCGGCGGCTTTCGGCCCCTGCGGCGTTCGAGGAGCGGGGCCCGGCGGCCGGGGCGGCGGCGCTCACGCGGGCCGGCCGGGGTCGCGGCGGGGCACGGCGGCGACAGCGGGTGCCGGATCCTCGTCCGGGGCGGGGGCGGAGAGCGCGTCGCCCGCGAGTGGTGGCGGGACGTTTCCTCCGGGGCCGCACTGCTCGTCCGAAGTGACCCGGTAGTGCCAGCCGTGGCGGGCCACCGCCCGGTTCAGGGCAGCCACCATCAGCGGGTCGAACTGCGTGCCCGCGCACCGGTCGAGTTCCCGCAGGGCGGTCCCCACCGGCCGCGCCCGCCGGTACGAACGCGTCGACGTCATCGCGTCGAAGGCGTCCGCGACGGCGACGATCCGCGCGAACTCCGGGATCCGGCCGCCCGCGAGACCGTAGGGGTAGCCACTGCCGTCGAGCCGCTCGTGATGGTGCAGGATCGCCGCCCGCGCCTCCCCGAGGAAGCCGATGCCGCGGACCATCTCGTGCCCGTACTCGGGATGCAGCTCGATGACACGGCGTTCCTCGGGGGTGAGCGGCCCGTCCTTGCGGAGCAGCCGCGTCGGGACGCCGAGCTTGCCGACGTCGTGCAGGATGCCGGCGAAGCGCAGGACCTCGACGCGGTCCTCCTCCATGCCGAGCTCGCGGGCGATCATCACGGACGCGCGGCCGACGCGTTCGCTGTGCCCGCGCGTGTACGTGTCCTTGATGTCGACCGCCTGCACGAGGGCGCGGATGGTGGCCTGGTGGGCTGCGCGCTCGCGGTGGTACTGCGCGAAGACCCAGCAGGAGATGTACATCGGCAGCAGCACGAAGAGCGCGGCGACCGGGCCGTACGGGCTGCGCCAGAGCACCGCCGTCATCAGCCCCGCCAGCCCCTGCACACCGTGCGGCGCGACGGACCGCAGCAGCAGCCCGCGCCACGCCGTCCGCACGGGCAGCCGTTCGGCCGTCGCCAGGATGCCGCCGTCGAGGGCGGTCAGGACCAGGCAGAAGGCGAGGACGGCGGCCCCGGCGGGCAGCAGGACGTACGGAAAGTCGGGCGCCGCCGCCGACCCGGCCGCCCCGCCCCCGCCCAGCGACGCACCGCCGCCGAAGAACGTGCAGACATGGGCCGCGGACCACGCGGCGAGCGCGAGCTGCGCCGCCCGCCAGGCACGCCGCACGGCGCGCGGGCGCCGCTCGACATGGCCGACGAGGGCCCCGGGTACGGCGACGAGCGCGGCGGCCGGCGGCGGCAGCAGCAGTACGGCGGCGAGCAGCACGGGGAAGAAGGACCCCGCGCCGACCCGCAGCGCGCTGACGAGGAACGGCCGGCGCCCGAGCAGCTCGCAGGCGGCGTGGAGCGCGGCGAGCAGTACGGCGGTGCCCCAGGGGGTGCCGGCGCCGGGCCGCAGGGCGGGGAGCGCGCACCAGGCGGCCGCCAGCAGCGCACACAGGATGTACGCGCGCGCCGCCACCGAAAGGACTCTCACCAGCCTCGCTCCTGTTGTCCCGAGTCCGCCCGCCACAATCAGTGCGTCACGCTAGCGAGTTGAGCGGAGCTGGAGACGACGAAGCGGCTGATTAGCACCTTCGAGTGATAATCAGCCGCTTCCTGACGCGGGAGCCCGGCCGGGACGGGACAGGGCGGAGCCGGGGCTACGCCTCGTTGGCGGCGGCCGGCAGGTCGGCGGACGTCGTGGCCGTCACGTCCTGCTCGGGCACGGCCTGCCCCGACCGGATCAGATCGATGCGCCCCATGACCTTGGCCCGCAGGTCGGCCGGTACGTCGTCACTGCCGCAACAGCGCTTCACCAGCTTCTTGACGGCCTGCTCCAGGCCGTACTTCTCCAGGCACGGGGAGCACTCCCCGAAGTGCACCTCGAACTTGGTGCAGTCGCTGTCCGGCATCTCGTGGTCGAGGAACTCGTAGAGGTGATCCAGGACCTCAGAGCAGTCAGTCTCGTGCGGCTCTCCGCAGCTCATGAGCCCGAACCTTTCCGGTCGTTCGACTCTCCGGCACCCGCCGGGACCAGTCCGCGGTCACGCGCGTAGTCCTCGAGCATGCCGCGCAGTTGACGGCGGCCCCGGTGCAGCCGGGACATCACTGTGCCGATGGGTGTTCCCATGATGTCCGCGATCTCCTTGTACGCAAAGCCCTCTACATCCGCGAGGTAGACCGCGATGCGGAATTCCTCGGGGATCGCCTGCAGCGCGGACTTGACGTCCGAGTCGGGCAGGTGGTCGAGCGCCTGCGACTCGGCGGAGCGCAGGCCCGTCGACATGTGCGACTCGGCGCGCGCGAGCTGCCAGTCCTCGATCTCCTCGGCGCCGCTGCGCTGCGGTTCGCGCTGCTTCTTCCGGTACGTGTTGATGAAGGTGTTCGTCAGAATGCGGTAAAGCCACGCCTTCAGATTCGTACCCTCACGGAACTGGTGGAAGGACCCGTACGCCTTGGCGTACGTCTCCTGCACCAGGTCCTCCGCGTCGGCCGGATTGCGCGTCATGCGCAGCGCGGCCGAGTACATCTGGTCGAGGAAGCCCAGCGCGTCGCGCTCGAAGCGCGCGTTGCGCTCGGCGGTGCTCTCCTCCGCCGCCTGGCCGTCGTCGGTCCCTGTGTCGGTCCCAGTGACCGGACCCACCTCCTCCAACGCCGTGGCGGGGCCGAATGCGGACCCGCTCGAAACGGAGGATAGACGACGATCCTGCCCGGCCGCCGCCCGACGGGAGGCGGTCTTGGCCGCGGTGAGCACCGTCCACTCCAGGTCAGCAGTGTTCGAGCGGCTCGGGCAGATGGTCGATCCCATGCGACGGACTCCCTCTCCACGTACGTGCGGTCTATGTCGACGCACGGAACAACAGAGGTCTCGCGCAGATCATTCCCTGAGCCCGCCGATCCAGTCCCCGACGGCGTCCGTGATCACTTCCACCACCTGCCCGCCGGTGGTGCCGGCCTTCTTCGGCACGGCGAACCCGTGGTCGGCGTACGCCACTTCCACCAGGTCGTACGTCCCGTCCGGGAACTCCCCGGGCTTCCCGAAGGGATCGTTTCCGCCCTGTACGACCAGAGTGGGGACCCCGGCGCCCAGAAGTTCCTCCGCCCGGGACTTCTCGGGGCGGCCGGGAGGGTGGAGCGGAAAGCTCAGCGCGAGTACGGCGCGCGCGCCCAGTCCGGCGGCGGTCCGGCACGCGACGCGCGCCCCGGCGCTGCGCCCGCCGGAGACGACCGGCAGTCCGGGCCTCTCCAGGGCGGGCCACAGCCCGCGCCACCCGGCGTCCAGGGTCCCGGGCGCGGGCGCGAGCTTCTTCCCGGCCACCCGCCAGGGCTGCTCCACCAGGGCGACGCTCACCCCGCGCGCGGGCAGCGCGGCCGCGAGCCCCTGGAGGTCCCGCGCCTCGATGCCGCCCCCGGCGCCGTGGCTCACGGCCAGGACGATCCACGGCGCCTCGGCCCCGAACCAGGTGATCCGGGCCTCACCGGCCGCCGTCTCCACCGTCTCCACCGTCTCCACCGTCTCCACCGTCTCCACCGTCATGACCGTCCCGCTCCGCGTCACACGCACCGTCCTCCCCGCTCCCCGTACCGCCTCAGAACAGCGTTTCCTCCTCCGGCGCCGCCAGTTCCTCCAGCAGCTCCGGACCGTTGTTGCGCACGTTGCTCACCGCCGTGCCCACCGGATACGCCCGCATCAGCCCGCCCGGCGGCGGCGCCAGCAGCGCCCGTACGTCCTCGGCGTCCGTACGGGCCGGATCCAGCCACGCGTCCCACCGGTCCGGCGTCAGCATCAGCGGCATCCGGGGGTGGATCTCGGCCAGCGATCCCGGCCCGTCGGCCGGTGCGACCGCCAGCGGCGACGTCTCCGCCTCGGTGGTGATGACCGAGCACGTCGCCCACCACGCCTGCGGGTGGTCGTCCGGCAGCGTCCGGTCGCGCCAGAACTCGTACAGCCCGGCCAGCGCCATGACCGACCCGTCCGCCGGGGTCACGAAGTACGGCTGCTTGCGCGGCCGCTTCTTCTTCCCCTGCTCCTCCAGCTGCCGCTCGTCCGCGCCGGTGACCCACTCGTAGTAACCGTCGGCGGGAAGGACACAGCGCCGGGAGACGAACGGCCGGCGGAACGACGGCTTCTCGTGCACCGTCTCCGCCCGCGCGTTGATCATCCGGGCCCCGCCGTCGGGCGACTTCGCCCACGAGGGCACGAGCCCCCATTTCAGCTTCCTCAACTGCCGAACCGGACGCTCGTCGCCCGCGTCCTTCACAGGACGCTCCAGGACCGCGTAGACCTCCTTCGTCGGAGCCACGTTCCAGTCCGGGGCGAGCGCCTCCTCGGGCTCCCACTTCTGCACATCGAAGAGCCCGACGAGTTCCTCGGCACTCCGGCTCGCTGCATACCGTCCGCACATGGATGCCACACTGCCACGACTTCACGACTTCCCGACTTCCCGACTTCCCGACTTCCCGACTTCCCGTCTTCAAGGAGCCGCCCTGACCATGGACAGCACCCCTCTCGGCGATCTGTGGGACCGCCTCTCCGGTACGCAGCCCGATCCGGGCCAGTGGCTCGTGGCGGCCGCGGCCCTCCTCGCCCTGGCCGTCGTCGTCCCGCGCCCCGTGTGGCGCCTGTCGCGCAACGCCATCACCATCGCCCACGAGGGCGGCCACGGTCTGGTCGCCCTGCTCACGGGCCGCAGCCTCGACGGCATCCGCCTCCACTCCGACACGAGCGGCCTGACCGTGAGCCGGGGCAGGCCGACCGGCATCGGCATGATCCTGACGGCCGCCGCCGGCTACACCGCGCCCTCCCTCCTGGGCCTCGGCGGTGCCTGGCTGCTCGCCGCGGACCGCATCACGCTCTTCCTCTGGATGGCGACGGCCCTGCTGCTGGTGATGCTGGTGATGATCCGCAACGCGTACGGCGCCCTGACCGTGATCGTCACCGGCGCCGCCTTCCTCCTGGTCTCCTGGCTCACGGCCCCGGAGATCCAGGCCGCCTTCGCGTACGCCGCCGTCTGGTTCATGCTCGTCGGCGGTGTCCGTCCCGCCTTCGAGCTCCAGTCCAAGCGCCGTCACGGGGGTGCCCCCGACTCGGACGCCGACCAGCTGTCGCGGCTCACGCACGTACCGGCCGCGCTGTGGCTGTTCTTCTTCCACACGGTGTCGCTCTGCGCCCTGCTGGGTGGCGGGCGCTGGCTGCTCGGCCTGTGACGGCGGCCGGAGCGGCCCCGGCCGGAGACCGTCACGCACCGTCCGCACGCCGACACCATTGAGTTACGTCCCGGTTTCAGGGCATTTGATCAAGATCCGGGCCCGCCGCGAACCATTAAAGTGAAGGCCATGACCGAAAGCCCCGTGCACCCCGCCCTCTGGCCCGCACCCCACACCGGCGAAGCCGTCGACGCGACCGTCACCGTGCCCGGATCGAAATCGGTCACCAACCGCGCTCTCGTCCTGGCCGCCCTCGCCGCCGAGCCCGGTTGGCTGCGCCGCCCGCTGCGCTCCCGCGACACCCTGCTGATGGCCGACGCGCTGCGCGCGATGGGCGTGGGCATCGAGGAGACCGTGTCGTCCTCCTCGTCCGCCACGGGTGAGCTCGACGGCTCCGGCGAGGCCTGGCGCGTGATCCCGGCGGGGCTGCACGGACCGGCCACGGTCGACGTCGGCAACGCGGGCACCGTGATGCGCTTCCTGCCGCCCGTCGCGGCGCTCGCCGACGGCCCCGTCCGTTTCGACGGCGACCCCCGTTCCTACGAACGCCCGCTCGGCGCCGTCATCGACGCGCTGCGCACCCTCGGCGCCCGTATCGACGACGACGGCCGCGGCGCGCTCCCGCTGACCGTGCACGGCAGCGGCGCGCTGGACGGCGGCCCGGTCGAGATCGACGCGTCCTCGTCCTCGCAGTTCGTCAGCGCGCTCCTGCTGTCCGCCCCGCACTTCAACCAGGGCGTGGAGGTGCGCCACACCGGCGCCACCCTCCCCTCCATGCCGCACATCCTGATGACCGTCGACATGCTGCGCGCGGTCGGCGCCCAGGTGGACACCCCCGAGTCCGGCGGCGAGCCCAACGTGTGGCGGGTCTCCCCCGGCGCCCTGCTCGGCCGCGACCTGACCGTCGAGCCCGACCTCTCCAACGCGCAGCCGTTCCTCGCCGCCGCCCTGATCACCGGCGGCCGGGTCACCATCCCCGACTGGCCCGAGCGCACCACCCAGCCGGGCGACGCGCTGCGCGAGATCTTCACCGCGATGGGCGGCTCCTGCGAACTCACCGAGCAGGGCCTGACCTTCACCGGCAGCGGCACGGTCCACGGCATCGACGTGGACCTCGGCGACGTCGGCGAGCTGACTCCCGGCATCGCGGCGGTCGCCGCCCTGGCCGACTCCGAGTCCGTACTGCGCGGTGTCGCGCACCTGCGGCTGCACGAGACCGACCGGCTGGCCGCCCTCACCCGGGAGATCAACGCGCTCGGCGGCGACGTCACCGAGACCGAGGACGGCCTGCGCATCCGGCCGCGCCGCCTGCACGGCGGGACCTTCCACACGTACCACGACCACCGCATGGCGACCGCGGGCGCGATCATCGGCCTCGCGGTCAAGGACGTGCTGATCGAGAACGTGGCGACCACCGCCAAGACACTGCCCGACTTTCCGCAGATGTGGACCGGAATGCTCGACGGAAACTGACGGGGCCTGACGACATGCGCCGCTACGGCAAGAACCCCGACGAGGACGACATCCGGGTCCGCCCCAACCGCAAGGGCAACCGGCCTCGCACCCACACCCGCCCCAAGCACGAGGACGCCGTCGAGGGCTTCGTCCTGACCGTCGACCGGGGCCGCATCACCTGCCTCGTCGAGGACCGCACGGTGGTCGCGATGAAGGCCCGCGAGCTGGGCCGCAAGTCCGTCGTCGTGGGCGACCGGGTCGCCATCGTCGGCGACCTGACGGGCGACAAGGACACCCTGGCCCGCATCGTCCGCGTCGAGTCCCGCCGCTCGGTGCTGCGCCGTACCGCCGACGACGACGATCCGTTCGAGCGGGTGGTCGTCGCCAACGCCGACCAGCTGGCGATCGTCACGGCCCTGGCCGACCCCGAGCCGCGCCCGCGCATGATCGACCGCTGCCTGGTGGCGGCGTACGACGCCGGGCTCGAACCTCTCCTCGTACTGACCAAGTCGGACCTGGCCCCGGCGGACCAGCTGCTGTCCGCCTACCGTCCCCTCGGTGTCCCGTACATCGTGACCAGCCGCGAGGACCTGGCGAACGGGGCCGCGACCGAGCTGGTGCGGCGGCACCTGGAGGACAAGGTCACGGCCTTCGTCGGCCACTCGGGCGTCGGGAAGACGACGCTGGTCAACACGCTGGTGCCGGAGGACCGCTGGCGTACGACCGGCGTGGTCAACGCGGTCACCGGCCGCGGCCGGCACACCACCACATCGGCGCTCGCGCTGCCGCTCACGGGGGTGGACGGCTGGGTGATCGATACGCCCGGCGTCCGTTCCTTCGGGCTGCACCACGTGGATCCGTCGCGCGTCATCCTCGCCTTCCCGGACCTGGAACCGGGGACGGAGGGCTGCCCGCGCGGCTGCAGCCACGACGAGCCGGAGTGCGCGCTGGACCGGTGGGCGGCCGACGGTCACGCCGATCCGGCCAGGCTGGACTCGCTGCGGCGGCTGCTCGCGACGCGGGAGCGGCGCGAGGGCGACTGACCCGCCGCGCCGCGTTCACCTCTGCCCGCTCCCGGTAAGGGCATACTCGCACCAAGTACGACGAAGCAGTCACCGACGCGGGAGGAACCGGCCATGGCGTGGCTGCTGGTGGTGGTGGCGGGGCTCCTGGAGACCGGCTTCGCGGTGTGCCTGAAGCTGTCCCACGGCTTCACCCGGCTGTGGCCCACGATCGCCTTCGCCTCGTTCGCGCTGGGCAGTTTCGGGCTGCTGACGCTCGCCCTGAAGAAGCTCGACGTGGGACCCGCGTACGCGGTGTGGACCGGCATCGGGGCCGCGGGCACCGCGATCTACGGGATGGTCTTCCTCGGCGACGCGGTCTCGACGCTGAAGCTCGTCTCGATCTCGCTGGTGATCATCGGCGTCATCGGGCTCCAGCTCTCGGGCTCGGTCCACTGAGAGCGGTGCGCGGGATCCGCGGCATACGGACAGGAGAGCGCGCCCGCACACCGGGACCGTGTGGTTCGCGGAGGACGTGGTCGATACTGTTCGGTCATGCCCGACTATCACGATGATCTGCGCTTCGCCCATGTCCTCGCGGACGCCGCGGACGCCACGACGATGGAGCGCTTCAAGGCCCTGGATCTCAAGGTCGAGACCAAACCGGACATGACTCCGGTGACGGAGGCCGACAAGGCCGCCGAGGAGCTGATCCGCAGCCACCTGCACCGCGGCAGGCCGCGCGACGCCGTCCTGGGCGAGGAGTACGGGCTGCAGGGCTCGGGCCCGCGCCGCTGGGTGGTCGATCCGATCGACGGCACCAAGAACTACGTGCGCGGCGTGCCGGTCTGGGCGACGCTGATCTCGCTCATGGAGGCCGGCGAGAACGGCTTCCAGCCCGTGATGGGCGTCGTGTCCGCACCCGCGCTGGGCCGCCGCTGGTGGGCGGCGAAGGGCGGCGGCGCGTACACCGGGCGCAGCCTCACCTCGGCCACGCGGCTCCACGTCTCCAAGGTCGACCGGATCGAGAACGCGTCCTTCGCGTACTCCTCGCTCAGCGGCTGGGAGGAGCAGGGACGCCTCGACGGCTTCCTGGACCTGACCCGCGCCTGCTGGCGGACGCGCGGATACGGCGATTTCTGGCCGTACATGATGGTCGCCGAGGGGTCGGTGGACATCTGCGCGGAGCCGGAGCTCTCACTCTGGGACATGGCCGCGAACGCGATCATCGTCCAGGAGGCCGGCGGTGTCTTCACCAGCCTCGACGGTGTGACGGGACCCCACGGCGGCAACGCGGCGGCGTCCAACGGCCTGCTCCACGAGGAGATGCTGGGCCACCTCCGCGGATAGGGCGCCCTCCCCGTACGGAAGTCCGACACCCGGCGTACTTCGTCCCGGCCCTCATGAAACCGGCGCGCGGAGGCGTGTGATCGCGTCACACGCCTTCCCGCGCCCTCTTGTTGCCGCCCCGCCCGGCTGCCACTCTGGGAACCCCCCACTTGTGAACTTGTGAATCGGTTCTCGCAGTTCGTGGGTTCGCTTCACCCAGGAGGTGGCTCCTTCCATGCTCGTCCGTGACGCCATGAGTACGGTGGTCCTCACCATCGGCCCCGCCCACACACTCCGCCAGGCAGCCCGGCTGATGGCGGAGCGCCGCGTCGGGGCGGCCGTCGTCCTCGACACCGACGCCGACGGACTCGGCATCCTGACCGAACGCGACATCCTCGTCTCCGTCGGGTCGGGCCAGGACCCCGACCTCGAAACGGCCGGAGCGCACACCACCACCGACGTCGTCTTCGCCGCACCCTCCTGGACCCTGGAGGAAGCCGCGCAGGCCATGGCGCACGGGGGCTTCCGGCACCTGATCGTGCTGGACGGCAACGGCCCCGTGGGCGTCGTCTCCGTACGCGACATCATCCGCTGCTGGGCACCGGCCCGACGGCGGCCGCAACCGACCGCACTGGTGATCTGAGGACGCGAGAGGGCCGGACTCCCCTCGGGGAATCCGGCCCTCCGCCCACGACAAGCGGTCCGTACTAGCCGCGCAGGGCCTGGACCGCGGCTTCCAGCCGCTTGCCGAAGTCACCGTCGGCCTGACGGAAGTTGTTGATCGCGCGCTCCGCGATGTCGTCGCGCGACACCTTGGAGATGAACTGGGCCAGGTTGTCGACCAGACGGCCCTTCTCGTCCTCGGACATCAGGCGGTAGAGGTTGCCCGCCTGGACGAAGTCGTCGTCCTCGGCATGGCGCGGAGCCTCGTGGTTGCCCGTGGCGCCCTCGACCGGGAGGGGCTGCCACAGCGGCTTGTCCGTCTGGAACGGGCCGCCGAAGCTGTTGGGCTCGTAGTTCTTCGTGCCGTTGTGGCGGCCGTCGTACAGGTAGCCGTCACGGGAGTTCGTCCGCGCCTCGGTGGCGTGCGGGCGGTTCACCGGCAGGTGGTCGGCGTTGATGCCGACGCGGTAGCGGTGGGCGTCGCCGTACGCGAAGAGACGGCCCTGGAGCATCTTGTCGGGCGAGGGGCCGATGCCCGGCACGAAGTGCGCGGGGCTGAAGATCGACTGCTCGACCTCGGCGAAGATGTTCTGCGGGTTGCGGTTGAGCTCCAGCTTGCCGATCTCGATCGGCGGGTAGTCCGCGTGCGGCCAGACCTTGGTCAGGTCGAACGGGTTGAAGCGGTACGTCGCCGCGTCGGCCGCCGGCATGATCTGCACCTGCACGGTCCAGGACGGGAACTCACCGCGCTCGATGGCCTCGCGCAGGTCGCGCTGGTGGCTGTCCGGGTCCATGCCGGAGAGCTGGTTGGCCTCGTCGGTGGTGAGGTTCTTGATGCCCTGGTCGGTCTTGAAGTGGTACTTGACCCAGAAGACCTCGCCGGCCTCGTTGTTCCACTGGTACGTGTGCGAGCCGTACCCGTTCATGTGGCGCAGCGTCGCCGGGATGCCGCGGTCACCGAACAGCCAGGTCACCTGGTGCGTCGACTCGGGGCTCAGGCCCCAGAAGTCCCACACGTTGTCGGCTTCCTGCGAGCCGGTGTACGGGTCGCGCTTCTGGGTGTGGATGAAGTCGGGGAACTTGATGGCGTCCTTGATGAAGAAGACGGGCGTGTTGTTCCCGACGAGGTCGTAGTTCCCCTCCTCCGTGTAGAACTTCAGCGCGAAGCCGCGGGGGTCGCGCACGGCGTCCGCGGAGCCGAGGTTGCCCGCGACCGTCGAGAAGCGCAGGAAGGTCTCGGTCTGCTTGCCGACCTCGGAGAGGAATTTCGCACGCGTCCACTGCGAGACGTCACGGGTCACCGTGAAGGTGCCGTACGCACCGGCGCCGCGTGCGTGCACGACGCGCTCCGGGATGCGCTCACGGTTGAAGTGCGCGAGCTTCTCGAGCAGCGCCTGGTCCTGAACCAGGACCGGACCTCCGGCGCCCGCGGTCTCACTGTTCTGGTTGTCGGCTACCGGCGCGCCGGCCTCCGTAGTGAGCGGTCCGTGCGTCACGTGCGCCTCCTGCGTCATACCTGCAAGTCCTGTCCCTTGGCGTTTGCCATTGCCGATCCTACAATGGACTTTGTCTAAGTCAAGCAAACATCCAAAGTCACACCCGTTCGGGACCTGGGTCCCACCACTGTTAGGCTGGACCTCATGAGTGACCTGTTGGAACGACTGCGCGGACGCGGCTGGCGCATGACTGCTCAGCGGCGCGTCGTGGCCGAAGTCCTCGACGGGGACCACATCCACCTCACCGCCGACGAGGTGCACGCGCGCGCTGTGGCCAAGCTGCCGGAGATCTCCCGGGCGACCGTCTACAACACGCTGGGCGAGATGGTGTCCCTCGGCGAAGTGATCGAGGTCTCCACGGACCGCCGGGCGAAGCGGTACGACCCGAACGCGCACCGGCCGCACCAGCACCTGGTGTGCGCGCAGTGCGGCGCCATACGCGACGTGCACCCGGTGGGCAATCCGCTCACGGATCTGCCGGACTCCGAGCGCTTCGGCTTCACCATCTCGGACGTAGAGGTCACCTACCGGGGCACCTGCCCCCACTGCGCCTCCGCCTGACGCCGGCACCCGAAGGGCCCGGCACCGGTTTCCGGCGCCGGGCCCTTCGGCCCTTCACGCGCACGCCCGCACGCGCCCTTGTGCGTCCGTACACGACGAAGGCCCGGATCTCTTTCGAGATCCGGGCCTTCGGCTACCTCTTCAGTAGCGGGGACAGGATTTGAACCTGCGACCTCTGGGTTATGAGCCCAGCGAGCTACCGAGCTGCTCCACCCCGCGTCGGTAAACACGACTGTACGTCGCCCCGCCGACCAGCGCAAATCCGTTCCCGCGCGAGGTGGCCGCGCGAGGTGGCGAAACGATCCGTCGGCCGCCTGGCCGGGCCCGGTCAGGCGGTGAGCTCCTGGTGCAGTGCCTCGCGCAGCCGCGCCGCGCGCTCGGCGACCTCGGGGGGCCCGAGCTCCACCGCCCGCGCGCACCACCGCTCACCCTCGTCCAGCTCACCGTGGCGGGCGGCGAGCAGCGCGAGGCGCAGCGCGGCGCGGCCGTGGCCGGCGTGCGCGGCGCGCGACCACCACAGGGCGGCCTCCGGTTCGCTGCCCTCCCGGGCGAGCAGCAGGCCGAGGTTGAAGGCGCCGTTGCGGCTGCCCGCCTCGGCGGCCTCCCGGTACCAGCGCGCGGCGCCCTCCAGGTCGCCGCGGCCCGCGGCGAGCATGCCGACGCGCACCTGCGCACGGCGGTGCCCCTGCTCGGCGGCCCGCTCGTACCACTCCTCGCACTCGGACTTCTCGTTCAGCGTCTCGCCGAGGGCGGTCTGGCCCGCGGGGGGCTGCCGGCAGTCGAGCAGCGTGGCGAGGCGGAAGGCCGCCTCGGCGCTGCCGCCGCCCGCGGCGCAGCGCAGATAGCGCTCGGCCTCCTGCTCCTCGCCGTCCCGCAGCAGGGCGATGCCGACCTGGAGTGCGGCCTCCGTGTGCCCGGCGGCGGCCGCGCGCTCGTACCAGACGAAGGCCGTACGGTCGTCGTCGCGGCCCGCGTACAGGATGCCGAGGTTGAAGGCGGCGTCGACGCTGCCGGCCTCGGCGGCCTTGGAGAACCAGGGCTCGGCGCCCGCCGCGTCGCCGCCCTGGAGCAGCAGGATGGCGAGCGCGTTGGCGGCCTCGCGGTGGCCCGTGTAGGCGGCGCGGCGGTACCACTGGTCGGCCTGGGCGGTACGGCCCTGGGCGGCGCACAGCAGCCCGAGGTTGTACGCCCCGTTCACGTCACCGGCGTCCAGGGCGGCGCGGTACCACCGCTCGGCGGTCTGCTGTTCACCGCGGGCGGCGTGCAGGGCGCCCAGCGCGTTGGCGGCGTTGCCGTCGCCGTCCTGGGCGGCGCGCAGCCACCACACGGCGGCGCTGTCCTCGTCGCCCGCGTCGCGCAGCAGGAAGCCCAGTGCGCAGGCGGCCCGGGGCTCGCCGTCCTTGGCGGAGGTCAGGTACCAGCGCCCGGCCTCCTTGAGCTCGCCGCGCTCCTCCAGGATGGCGCCGAGGTGCAGGGCGGCGCGCCGGTGCCCGCGCGCGGCGGCCTGCCGGTACCACTGCTCGGCCTCGACGGCGGGGGCGAGCTCCCCGGCGCCGCTCCCGGCGTGCCGGGTGCCCGTGCCGGACTGCCACGTACCGGACTGCCCCTCACCGGTGCCCGCGCCGGGGTGGCTGTGGCCGGGCCTGCGGGTGTCGGTGCGGGCGAGCGCCGCGGCGGTGCCGACACCGGCGCCGGTGCCGGGGAGGCGGGTGCCGGTGCCGAAGTCGAGGAAGCCGGTGCCCATGCCGGCCCCGGTGTCGGGGCCGGGCCGGCGGAGGTCCGTGCGGTCGGTGGCAGGAGCCGCGCCCGGGTGCGGCCCGCCCGCGTCCGTACGCGGGTCCGCGCCGCCCGGCGCCGTACCGGAGTCGGCCGCGCCGGCACGCGCCTCCGCGGCGGCGCGGCGGTCCAGGGTGCGGGCGAGGCGGTACGCCGCCTCGCGGTGCCCCTGCTCGGCGGCGGCGCGCAGCCAGCGCTCGGCGCCCACGTCGCTGCGGTGTTCCAGGAGGTCGGCGAGGGCGTACGCCCCCAGCGCGTGCCCCTGCTCGGCGGACTGGCGCAGCCAGTACTCCGCGGCGGGCTCGTCGCCGCGCTCACGGTAGTGGCGGCCGAGTGCGTGCGCGGCGGCGGCGGAGCCGGCCACGGCGGCGATGCGCCACCAGCCGGCCGCTTCGTCGGCGTACCCGCGCTGATGGAGGAGGACTCCCAGGTTGTTGGCGGCGGCGCGGTCGCCGTCGGCGGTCGCGGCACGCAGGTAGGGTTCGGCGCCGTCGAGGTCGCCGCGGCGCAGCAGCAGCGAACCGAGCACGCTCATGGCCTCGGTGTCGCCGTTCTCGGCGGCGCTCCGGTGCCGCGCCTCGTACTCGGCCTCGGCGGTGTCCACAGCGTCAACAGCGTGCTCTTGGTCTCGCTGCACAAACCGCCCTGTCTCCAACAGAGTTGTCCTGTCCCCCATAAAACCCATCGTCGCACCACCCGTAACCCGCGTACACCTGGTATACCGCAGCCAGTGAGGTCACTTCAGCGTTTTGTCGACATGCCCACAGAGAGACACTTCAAACGCCTTGACCCCAACTCTCCCCACCAGAACGGGAGTTCGTACGGGCACACGGATGTCCGGGCACACGACGAGGGCCCGGATCTCGAAAGAGATCCGGGCCCTCGTCTTCTTCTTCAGTAGCGGGGACAGGATTTGAACCTGCGACCTCTGGGTTATGAGCCCAGCGAGCTACCGAGCTGCTCCACCCCGCGCCGTTGTGTTCAAACAGTACCACGGCGCGGGGACGTCCCTGCTCAGCTGCCCTTCTGGTCGCCCTTCTCGTCCTTCTCCGCCTCGGCGCCGGGCTTGTCGCCGGGCTCGGACCCGGCGCCCGGCTTGGCCGGCGCCCCGGTCTCCGCCCCGGCGTCGGCGGCCCGCTGCAACGCGTCCTGGAGCTCCTCCTGCGCCTTGCCGTACGCGGTCCAGTCCTGCTCCTTCAGCGCCTCCTCGCCCTCGTCGTACGCCTTCTGGGCGTCCTCGATGGCCTTCTGGAGCGAATCGTCGCCGTCGGACGGGGGCCTGGTGGTGTCGTCGTCACCGTCACCCGGCGGCGGAGGCGTCTCGCCCTCCTCGCCGAAGACCGCGTTCAGCGCCTCACCCAGCGTGTCCTTGAAGACGGTCTCCCTGCCGTAGGAGACGGCGACCTTCTTCAGGAGCGGGTAGGCGTTGTTGCCCTGGGCGTACACCGGCTCGACGTACAGGAAGCCGTCGTTCAGCGGGATCGTCAGCAGGTTGCCGTACTCGATGTCCGAGTTGGCGCCCTTCAGGTTCCTGACGAACTCGGCGACTTCGGCGTTGCTGTTGAGCCGGTTCTGCACCTGCTGCGGTCCCGGTACGTCGCCCGTGACTCTCAACAGCCTTATCGTGCCGTAGTCCTTGCTCGACGCGTCGGCGTCGACCGCCATGAACGCACCGAGATTCGGGCGCCCGTTGGGGGTGAACGTCGTCGTCAGCGAGAACTTCCGCTCCTGCTCCTGGGGCATCTTCAGGCTCAGGTAGTACGGCGGCACCGAGCTCTTCTCGCCGGTCGTCGGGTCGTCCGGCACCTGCCACGCGTCACTGCCGCTGTAGAACTGCGACGGGCTCTCGACGTGGTAGCGGGTGAGCAGCTCGCGCTGCACCTTGAAGAGGTCCTGCGGGTAGCGCAGGTGGTCCATCAGCGCGGGGGCGATCTCGCCCTTCGCCTTCACCGTGCCCGGGAACGCCTTCATCCAGGTCTTGAGGACGGGGTCCTCGGTGTCCCACTGGTACAGCTTGACCGTGCCGTCGTACGCGTCGACGGTGGCCTTCACCGAGTTGCGGATGTAGTTGACCTGGTTCTGCTGGGCGATCACCGCGCGCTGGCTGTCGGTCTGCGACAGCGAGTCGGCCGTCGTGTCCCCCAGCGTCGTGCGCGAGGCGTAGGGGTAGCCGTTGGTGGTGGTGTACGCGTCGACGATCCACTGGATGCGTCCGTTCACGACCGCCGGGTAGGCGTCGCCGTCGAGGGACAGCCAGGGCGCGACCGCCTCGACGCGCTCCTTGGGCGTGCGGTTGTACAGGATCCGCGAGCCCTCGCCGATGGCTCCCGAGTAGAGGATCTGCGGCTCGCTGAAGGCCGCGGCGTACGCGGCGCGGTTCAGCGGGCTCGACAGGTTGACCCCGCTCCTGCCCTCGTAGCTCGTGGTCTTGGTGGGCTCGCCGTTCTTCTCGTAGTCGAGCTCCTTCTGCGGCCCGCCCACGATCGAGTACTGCTCGGTCTTCTCGCCGTAGTAGATCCGCTGCTCGTACTCGCCGAGCGTGCCCCGGGACGGCAGGCCGGACTGCACGAAGTCCGGGGCGCCCTCGGTGTCCGGCTTGACCGCGGTGCCCTTGGCGGCGACCACGCCGTATCCGTGGGTGTACGTGAAGTGGTCGTTGATCCAGTTGCTCTTGGGGATGCCCTTGACGTCGAGCTCGCGCAGACCGACGACCGTGTCCTGGCCGTTGTACCGGTCCACGTCCAGCGTCGTGGGGAACTGGTAGTACTTGCGCTCCTGCTGGAGCTGCTGGAAGGTCGGCGAGACGACGTTCGGGTCGATCAGGCGGTAGCTGGCCGCCGTCTCGGCGTCCTCGCGCAGCTTGACGTTGTCCTTGCTGTCGCCGACGCCCTGGTAATCGTCCACCTTCGCGTCGTCGATGCCGTACGCCTCACGCGTCGCGTCGATGTTCTTCTTGATGTACGGCGCTTCCTTGGCCTGCTCGTTCGGCTGGACCTGGAACTTCTGCACGATCGCCGGGTAGAGCCCGCCGATGAGGATCGCCGAGAGCACCATCAGGCCGAAGCCGATGACGGGCAGCTGCCAGGTGCGGCGCCACAGCGTCGCGAAGAACAGCAGTGCGCAGATCACGGCGATGCAGAAGAGGATCGTCTTCGCCGGCAGGTAGGCGTTCGCGTCGACGTACCGCAGGCCGGCCCAGTTGCCCGTGGCCTTGAAGTCACTGGACTTCACCGCCAGGCCGTACCGGTCGAGCCAGTACGCGACGGCCTTGAGCGCCACGAAGATGCCGAGCAGCACCGACAGGTGGCCGGTCGCCGCGGCGGTCGCCCTGGCTCCCGGGCTGGTGATGCGCAGGCCGCCGTACAGGTAGTGCACCAGCGCGGCGGCGATCAGGGAGAGCACGGCGGCCGCGAAGCCGAAGCCGAGCAGGAAGCGGTACCAGGGGAGGTCGAACGCGAAGAACGACACGTCCAGCCGGAACTGGGGGTCCTTCTGGCCGAAGGAGACACCGTTGACCCACATGAGCCAGGTGCGCCACTGCCCGGACGCGGATGCTCCGGCGATCAGCCCGACCAGGGCGGTGACCGCGAGGAGCACCCACTTCTTGTACGGGGCGATGCCCATCCGGTAGCGGTCCAGGTTCTGCTGCTCCAGCGACATCGCGCTCAGCGGCGGCCTGAGCCGGTGCGCGAGCCAGATGTTCACGCCGACGGCCAGGGCCATCAGCAGGCCGAAGACGGCAAAGAGCCCGATCTTGGTCCACAGGGTGGTGGTGAAAACGGACGAATATCTGACCGAGCGGTACCAGAGCCAGTCCGTCCAGAACCCGGCGAACATGACGAACGCCATGGCCAGTACGGCCAGGACGCCCAAGGTCATGAGCAGGTTCCTGGCACGCCGGGAGGGCCGGCCGACTCTGATCCGTGGCCCTGTCGGGCCTCCGCCGCGGTCCGGCATCTGGAAAGCCAAGGTGCGCACCTCGAAAGTTCGCTGTCGTAGGAGCAGGCTCCGCGATCGTAGAGCCCACTCATGCAACTTACTGAAGCTTTACTCAGTTCCCGCTTCGGGGTCCGAAGGAGGCAGGATGTCAAGCATGTCCAACGTTTCCCCCTCCGGGCCCCCCATGGCCACGAGCCCGCTCACCCGCGCCGTGCTCGAAATCGACGAATACACCTCCGGTCTCGGCTGGGACCAGCCCGCCAGGCTGTTCGCCCTCGTCGACACCGCCCAGCTGCGTGCCCAGGAGCCGGGCCTCGCCGCCCAGCTCGGTCTCGCCGACGGCGAGTCGACGGCCACGCTCACCCCCGTCGAGCAGGAAGAGATCCCGTCGGGCACCGCGCTCGACGAGTTCCTCGCCACGATCGCCTGGCCCGACGCGGTGGCCGGCTGCGCGCTGACGGTGGAGCGGCTGATGCTGCCGCCGTCCGCCGAGACGTCCGTACCCGAAGGGCTGAACGAGGCCCAGCTGGCGAAGTGGGTCGCGAAGCACCCGGACCGTCAGGAGGTCCGCATGACGGTGGCCGTGCTGCGCGACGGGGCGCGCGAGTCCGCGCTGCGGCTGCGGGAGAAGGACTCCCCGACCGAGGTGCTCACCGGCTCCATGCTCGTTCCCGGTCTCGCCGAGGCCCTGGCCGCGACCTTCGAGGCGTAGGCGCCGCGAAGCGTCACCGCCGTCCCCCGGGGGCGCGGCCGTCAGCCCGTCGTGCACTGCGGCAGGCCGGCCGTGTCCCCCTTGCCGATCTTCTCCAGCGACTTCTTCGCGTCGTCGATCGTCTTGACCTTCACCAGGGTGAGGCCGTCGGGGATGTCCGCGACGGCGGACGCGCAGTTCTCGCTGGGCGTCAGGAAGTACTCGGCGCCCGCGTTGCGCGCGCCGACGGTCTTCATCTCGATGCCGCCGATCGGGCCGACCTTGCCGTCCTCGTCGATCGTTCCGGTGCCCGCCACGAACTTTCCGCCGGTCAGGTTGCCGGGCGTGAGCTTGTCGACGATGCCGAGCGAGAACATCAGGCCCGCGCTGGGGCCGCCGACGTCCGCGAGCTTGATGTCGATGTCGAACGGGAAGGTGTGGTCGGGGCCCGCCTGGATCCCGACGATCGCGCGGTCGTCGTCCTCGGCCTTCTCCGTGGTGATGACGACGTCCTCGCTGCCCATCGGCTCCTTGCCCGCCTTCTCCGCCGCGACCGCCTCCTTGGCCGGGACGACCGTGAAGACGACCCTCTCCGTGGGCTTGTGCCGGGTGACGAGCTCGGCGACGTCCTCGGGGGCCTTGACGGCCGTGCCGTCCACGGCCTTGATGACGTCGCCCGCGTGCAGCCTGCTCTCGGCGGGGCTGTTCTTGAGAACAGTGGAGACCACGACCCGTGTCTTCACCGGAATGCCCAGTTCCCTCAGCGCCGCGGTCTTGGCGGTCTCCTGGGACTGGCTGAACTCCTCGGCGTTCTCCTGGGTCGACTGCTCCTCCGTCTTGCCGTCCGGATAGAGCGTGTCGTGCGGTACCACCACGCTGTCGTGTGCCAGCCAGCCGTAGACCGCCTCGACGAGGTTCATCCGGTAGTCCGCGCCGGTGACTCTGACCGTCGTCATGTTGAGATGGCCGGTCGTCGGGTATGTCTTGTGACCGGAGATCTGCAGTACCGGCTCGCCGTCGGCCTCGCCGAGGGTGTTCACCGTCGGGCCGGGGGACATCTCCGAGTACGGAGGAGTGATGAGTACGCCCGCGCACAGCAGCGCGATCATGATGAGGGTGGAGGCGAGCATCGTCGCTGTGCGGCGTGGCATGGAACGACAGTACGGGACAGGCCTGTCAGTACACCGCTGGGGCCGGTCCGTACGGGGCCTCCGGGTCCGGGCGTACGGGCGGGGCCGCTTCACGGGGGCTCAGGCGGCGTCGGAACCGGAGCGGGATTTCTCCATGGCCTCACGGAACCGGGCGTAGCCGGCGAGTTCCGAGACGTCGCCGGCTGTTCGACTACGGGTCGCCCAGGTCCCCCATATCGCAGCGCCGAATGCGGCGAACAGCGGAATCAGCAACCACGCGAGTGCCGCCATTCCGACCTCCCGACCCCAGGGACCGACCGCTATCGGCCGATCAGCAGATTAGCCATTGGTCAGTCCAACGCTCACGGCAGGGGTCCGGTTACGCAAATCGGGGCGCATGGACGCCCCCCAGGTTTCAACGGTCCCGACGGGGATCCGTCAGCACGCTCCGACCCACTCCTCCGTGCCGTCGGAGAACGTCTGGTGCTTCCAGATCGGCACTTCGTGCTTGAGGTCGTCGATCAGCCTGCGGCAGGCCTCGAACGCCTCGCCCCGGTGCGGGCAGGAGACCGCCACGACGACCGCGAGGTCGCCGACCTCCAGGTCACCCACACGGTGGACGGCCGCCAGCGCGCGCACCGGGAAATCCGCGGCGACCTTTTCGGCCACCCGGCGTAGTTCGTCCTGGGCCGAGGGGTGACAGGAGTAGCCGAGCCGGTCGACGTCGGCGCCCCCGTCGTGGTTGCGCACGGTGCCGACGAACAGCGCCGTTCCGCCCGCGGCGTCTTCGCCCACGGCGGCGAACACCTCGTCGACGGAGAGCGGGGTGTCGCGGATCGCCAGCAGCCGGATGGGGTCCTGTGCCGCCTGCTCGCCCGGGTGGGGGTACGTACCTGCCATGGCGCCCATCGTGCCGTACCGCACCGGCATTGCGGAATAGCGCTTTCGACCGGCTGTACGGGACCCGCGTATGGAGGGTCCTACATGCGGCCCCGCGCCTTGCGTACGCGGCGCACCAGTGCGGCCGTGCCCAGCAGGGCGACCGTGGCGCCCGCCGCGCCCGCCGCCGTGGCGTCCTTGCGGCCGAGGCGGCGGCCCGCGACGGTGTGCCGGCCCGCGACCTCCGCCAGCAGTTCGGCCAGTACCTCCTCGTTGGTCCACTGCGGCCGCCAGCCCGCTTCGTGGAGCCTGCTGACGCTCACCACCCAGGGGTGCATCGTGTAGGCGAGGTCCCCGGCCGGAGAGGGCGTGAGACCGATCCGGTGCAGCCGGGCCGCGGCGCCCAGGGCGACCGCGGACGGCAGCTCCATGCGGCGGATGCCGCTGAGCTCCTCGACCTCCTCCTGCTCCAGCCAGCCGTCGCAGCCGACCGCGATCTCGCCGTCGACCTTCTCCAGCACGGCGTACTCCAGCGCGCTGACCAGGTCCTCGACGTGGCAGAACTGCCAGGTCGGGCGGGACCCGGCGACGACCAGGAGGCGCGGGGACTCGAAGTACCGGGTCAGCGCGGTGTCCGTGCCGCCGACCAGGACGGCGGGGCGGACCACGGTGACGTTGAGGCCGGGGTGCGCGCGGGGCGCCCGGCGGCCGAGGCGCTCGATCTCCAGGAGGTCGCCGACGCCGGCGGCCTCCGCGGTGGCGCGCAGTTCCGCGTCCTCGGACAGCGGGATGTCGTTGTCGGGCAGGGCGCCGTAGACCATGGCCGACGTGCAGAGCACGACGCGGTGGACACCGGCGGCCGCGGCGGCGGTGAGCACCGTCTGGGTGCCCCGCACGTTGTACGCCGTACGGGCGGCGGGGTCGGACTCGAGGTCGAGGTCGAGTGCGAGGTGCACCACGGCATCGGCACCCCGCAGCTTCTCAGCGATGGCCGGGTCGCGCACGTCCAGGATGTGCCACTGCGCCTCGGCCACCTCGCCGCGGCGCTCGTCGATCGCGACGACCTTCTTGATCTCCTCGGACTCGGCGAGGCGCCGGATGAGCAGCGCACCGATGCCCGAGGCGGCACCTGTGACCGCGACCACGAGCCCGCGGGCCGACGGGGACGATTCGTTTCGCCTCTGGCGAACTTCAGCACTCTGTGATGCGCGAACCTGCGGATCTGGGGAACTCACCGGGCGTCTCCAGCGGTTGTCTTCAGTACGTGCACGCTGTGACGCGTACGTACCAGGTGGCGTCCATCCTGCCGCAGGCAACGAGTCGGCGGAGCACCGAGCCCATCTTCGGCTCGGGTGTCTACGCTGGGTGGTGATGTCGGGCAGCCGCCGCCGGCCGGAGCCGGCGGCCTTACGAGCCGAGGAAACCCGTGAGTGACACCCCATTCGGATTCGGCCTTCCGCCGGAGGAGCCGGAGGACGGCGACGATGGCAAGAAGAAGGGCAGCGAGGGCGGTGGCCAGGGTGGCCAGGGTCCGGCGAACCCGTTCAGCGGGTTCGGCGGTCTGCCGGGCGGCGCGGGCGGAGACAATCCGTTCGCCGCGATGTTCGGCTCGCTGAACCCGAACGACCTGGGCGCGGCCTTCCAGCAGCTCGGGCAGATGCTCAGTTACGAGGGCGGTCCCGTGAACTGGGACATGGCCAAGGACATCGCGCGCCAGACGGTCTCGCAGGGCACCGCCGACGGCTCCAAGGACTCCAGCGTGAGCCCCGGTGAGCGGTCCGCGGTCGAGGAGGCGGTGCGTCTCGCCGATCTGTGGCTGGACGGCGTGACCTCGCTGCCCTCCGGCGCGAGCACGTCGGTGGCGTGGAGCCGCGCCGAGTGGGTCGAGGCGACCCTGCCCGCGTGGAAGCAGCTGGTGGACCCGGTCGCCGAGCGCGTCGGCGCGGCCATGGGCGACGTACTGCCCGAGGAGATGCAGGCCATGGCGGGCCCGCTGCTCGGGATGATGCGCTCCATGGGCGGTGCGATGTTCGGCCAGCAGATCGGGCAGGCCGTGGGCGTGCTGGCGGGCGAGGTGGTCGGCTCGACCGACATCGGCCTGCCGCTGGGTCCGGCCGGCAAGGCCGCGCTGCTGCCGCTGAACATCGAGGCGTTCGGCAAGGACCTGGGCATCGAGAAGAACGAGGTGCGGCTGTACCTGGCACTGCGCGAGGCCGCCCACCAGCGACTCTTCGCCCATGTGCCGTGGCTGCGCTCGCACCTGTTCGGCGCGGTCGAGGGATACGCGCGCGGCATCCAGGTCGACACCTCGAAGCTGGAGGACGTGGTCGGCCAGCTCGACCCGTCGCACCCGGAGCAGCTTCAGGAGGCGCTCCAGCAGGGCATGTTCCAGCCGGAGGACACCCCGGCGCAGAAGGCGGCGCTGGCCCGTCTGGAGACGGCGCTCGCGCTCGTCGAGGGCTGGGTGGACGCCGTGGTGCACGAGGCGGCCAAGCCTCGGCTCACGTCGGCGGACGCGCTGCGCGAGACGCTGCGCAGGCGGCGGGCCTCCGGTGGTCCCGCCGAGCAGACCTTCGCGACGCTGATCGGCCTTGAGCTGCGTCCGCGGCGGCTGCGGGACGCGGCGCGACTGTGGGCCTCGCTCACGGACGCGCGCGGACTGGACGGGCGCGACGCGCTGTGGGAGCACCCGGACATGCTGCCGACGGCAGAGGACCTGGACGACCCGGACGGGTTCGTGCACCGCGAGCAGATGGACTTCTCCGAGCTCGACAAGATGCTCGGCGAGGCGGCCGACGGGGGTCCGGCTCCGAAGCCGGACCTGAAGAAGGACGACGGCAGGGGCAGCGCCGCAGAGGGCGACGACGCAGAGGGCCACAGCGCAGAGGGCCACAGCGCAGAGGGCGACAGCGCAGAGGGCGACAGCGACAAGTGAGCCTGCACGACGACGCGGTCCTCGTACTGAAGAGCTACGAGGACCAGGAGGAGCTGCGCCGGACGTACCTGGATCACCTGGCGGCGCACCCGGACGGGATGTGGAAGGCATGCGAGGCCGGGCACGTCACGGCGAGTGCGCTGGTCGTCGATCCGGAGCGCGGCCGGGTGCTGCTCACACTGCACAAGAAGCTGAACATGTGGCTCCAGATGGGCGGCCACTGCGAGCCGGGCGACGCGACGCTCAAGGAGGCCGCGCTGCGCGAGGCCACGGAGGAGTCCGGCATCCCGGGGCTGACGCTGCTGCCCCTCGGCCCGGTGCGGCTGGACCGGCATCCGATTCCGGCGCCCTGCAACTGGCACCTGGACGTGCAGTACGCGGCGCTGGCGCCGGGTGGTGCGGTCGAGGCGATCAGCGAGGAGTCGCTGGACCTGCGCTGGTTCGCGTACGACGAGGTGGCGGGTGTGGCCGACCAGTCGGTCGTACGGCTGATGGAACGTACGCGGGCGGCACTGCAGACGGGCGTACGCGTCGCAGGTGAGTGCCGCAGGTGAGTGCCGCAGGTGAGTGCCGCAGGTGAGTGCCGCAGGTGAGTGCCGCAGGTGAGTAAGGGGCGGGCTCCTGGGAGCCCGCCCCTTACCTGTGCTTACGTGCGTGCCTGCGCGTTCCTGTGCCCCGTGCGCGCTCAGTTCCAGGCGTTGTTCTGGTTCTGGCTGCGGGCACCCTGCTGGCCCACGCCGAACTGCGCAGCGGCGCCCTGCCCCAGCTGCGCGTTCTGCGGCGGCATCACCTCGCTGGGCTGCACGAGTGCGAAACCCTGGCCGAGGAAGCTGAGTTCCCAGCCCTCGCCGGTGGTGCCGCGCCGCCGGCGCACGTTGGACGAGTGCGTCTGGGCCTGCATCTGCACGCGCAGGGAGCTGGACCAGGCGACGATCGCGTCGGCGTCGGCGTTGACGTACTTCTCCGGCGTCACCTGGAGCATCAGCGGCTGGCCGGAGGTCATCAGCGCGACCTTGCCCTGCCCCGAGATGTTGAGCTGGTACTTGCCGGTGCCGGAGATGCCGTACTGGCTGTCGACGGCGATGACCTCGGTGTTGAGCGAGGAGTCCAGCGCGAGGACGTAGGCACTGTCGACCGTCATGCCCTCGCGGTCGACGTCCACGAGATGGACGTACTGCGCGAGGTTGGCGAGGTAGACGGTGCCCTGCCCGGAGCAGCGCATCAGGTCGAGGCCCTCACCGGTGTTGGCCCGGGCGCGCCGCTGGCTGTTCGAGCGGTACTCGCCGTCGAAATCCATCAGTCCCTGGTACGCGACCATCGCACCCTTGCGGGCGAGGACGTCGTCGTGGCCGGTCAGCGAGATCCGCAGGAGCTGCGGGTTCTGCACGGTGTACCGGTCCTGGGACTGCTGTTCGGTATGACTGAAAAGCGGACTCTGCATGGTGTGTTCTCGCTCCCCCTCAGCCCCGGATCCGCAGGCGGTCGGTGCTGTCCTCGCTCGGCTGTACGACGACGATTCCCTCGCCGGAGAAGGCCATCTGGTACGCCTCTCCGCTCCCCCGTCCGACCAGGGCGGACGCCTTGAAGCTGCGCTTGCCCTTCACCTTGAGGTTCGGGGACCAGGCGACCAGGGCGTCGGGGTCGACGTACGTCTCGTCCTCGCCGCGTCCGGATTCGACGACGATCGGCGTACCGCGCGAGGTCACGGCGACCCAGCCGGTGCCCGTGATCTCGACGTTCCACAGACCCTGGCCGGCGAACTTCGCCATGCCCTTGACCTTTTCCACGCTCCACTGGAGGTGCGCGTCGAAGGCCAGCACATTGCTGCCGTTGACCGAGAGCGAGTCGTTGTTGAGGTTGATGACGACGACGTCCGCGCCGTAGTCGGCGAGGTAGAGCAGGCCGTCACCGGCGCACTTCATGATCGGCGCGCCCTCGCCGGTGACCCACTGGGACGCGACCTGGCGGGCCGCCGGCGGATTCGGTTCGTACTGGATGAAGCCCTCGTACGCCACCATCGAGCCGGTGCGCGCGTAGAGGTCCTGACCGGTGGCCATGGCGACCTTGAGCATCGAACGCCCGTGGTTCTCCATGCGGGCCGCGATCGGGGTCGGGGCGTAGCCCGCGAGTTGCTGATTCATGACGGGCTCCCTCAGACCTCGTAGGGCTGGACGACGATGAAGTTGCCGGGCGCTCCCCGGAACTGCAGGTTGACGGTCTCTCCGCTGTGGCCCGGGTAGGCGTTGCGACGCAGCCGCACCTGACTGGAGAGGATCACCTGGGACGCCGCGGACCACGCGACGACGGCGTTGGCGTCGGCGAACGTGGTAGGTGTGACCGGCAGGACGACCGGGATGCCGTGGGTCTTCACGACCACGGTGCCCGTGCCCTGGAACTGCATGGTGAACAGGGCGCCGCCGGGGATGCCGTGGCCCTCGATGCGGCGGACCTCGTACTGGAGCGACTCGTCGAACGCGAGAACGTTCTCGGCCGATACGCAGATGCCGTCGCCCTGGAGTTCGATGGGGTGCAGGTTCGCGCCGTCCTCCGCGAGGAAGACCTGGCCGCGTCCGGTGCAGCGCATCAACTGCATCTCCTGGCCGGTCGCGTTGCCCACGATGCGGCCGGTGAAGCCCGCGCCCTTGTGGCTGAAGTCGACCTTGCCCTGGTACATCACCATGCTGCCCTGGCGGGCCAGGATCGGCGTACCGCCCATGGTGAGGTCGGCCCGCATGAGCTGCTGGTTCTGCGGGGTCCAGCGCTGGCCGGTGGCTGCCTCGCGGTACGGCTGGAGGGCGGCCTTGAGACCGCCGCCCTGCGGGGCGCCTTGGGGCATGCCGCCCTGCGGTACGCCCTGGGGCTGTCCGTACGGGGCCGGCTGTCCGTACGGGGCCGGCTGTCCGTACGGGGCCGGCTGTCCGTAGGGGGCCGGCTGTCCGTACGGGGCCGGCGCACCCGGCGGCTGGGTCTGCCCGGGGACCTGTCCCGGCATCTGGCCCGGCACCTGGCCGAACTGCGGCTGCTGGGGCGGCTGTCCGTACGGCGACGGAGGGGCCGGCGGTACGGCGCCACCCTGCGGCGGCAGGGGCATGGGCGCCGCGACGGCAGGGGCGGCGTACATCTGCGGGGCGGGCTGCGGCGGCGGGGCGAAGCCCTGCGCGGGGGCCGGAGCGGGCGCGGGAGCCGGCGGGGTGGTGGGCGCGCCGAAGGACGGGGCGGGCTGTGCCGCCTGGGGCGGTGGGGCGAAGGAGGGCGCCGCAGCCTGCGGCTGGGCGGCCGGTTCCTCCTCGGCCACCTCACCGCCGAAGTTCTTCAGCAGGGCCTCGAGTCCGCCGTCGAACCCCTGGCCGACGGCGGCGAACCGCCACACGCCCTTGAGGTAGAAGTCGCCCAGCATCACCGCGCGCTCGGTGGTGAACTCCGAGCCGTCGAAGGCGTACCTGACGACCTCTTCGCCCCCTGCGACGATCCGGATGTAACCGGGCCCCACCTGCGACATCTGCCCCGCACCGTCGATGGTCGCGGTGAAGGAGAGCCGGTGGATGTTCGCCGGGACGCGGTCCAGCGTGACACGGAACGACTCGGTGTCCCCCGACTGCGCACCGAGTTGCTGGATCGACTCCTCGGGCGACTTCGGCTGGTTGAAGAAGATGAAATACCGGTCGTCCGAGAGCTGCTCATTGGCGTCGAGCCCGAAGCAGCTGATGTCGAAGGACAGCCCGGGTCCCGCGATCTGTACTCCTACGTACAGATCCGTACCCGCTGTGAGGTCACTGATTCTGGCCTTGTGGCCGCGTTGGAATTCCCTGGCCATGCGTAACGACCGTCCCCCATCCCGAGGTGAATGCGTCGCGTCAGGCTAACCGCAAATGCCGACATCCGGCCAAGCCGGTACAGAGTCGGTACAGAGCCGCCCGGAGTCACTCAGCGCGTGCGCCCGGCGGGTGCGGCAACCGCTCGGCGGCGATCACTCCTTCGAGATAACCGCGGGCCCGCTCGGTGCGCGGGTACGCCTCCAGGAGCTGCCAGAAGCGGGGACCGTGTCCGGGCACGAGCAGATGGGCGAGTTCGTGGACGAGCACGTAGTCGACGACGTACTCCGGCATGCCCTGGAGGCGGTGCGAAAGACGGATGCTGCCTTCGGCCGGAGTGCACGACCCCCAGCGGGTGCTCTGGTTCGTCACCCAGCGCACCGAGACCGGGCGCGCCCTGCCGCCGAAGTACTGGGCGGAGAGCCGCTGGGCGCGCTCGGCGAGCTCGGCGTCGCCGAAGAGGCGCTTGCTCTCCTGGGCGGCGAGCTTGTCGAGCATCACGGTCACCCAGCGTTGCTCCTCGGCCTCCGACATCCGGTCGGGGATGAGCACGATGGTGCGGTCGCCCTCGCGGTACGCGGAGACCGTCCTGCTGCGGCGGGCGCTCCTGCGGACCTCGACGGCGTTCGACCGTGAGCCGCGGGGCGGCGGGTTTGTCGCACTGTGCAGAGGGTCGGCGGGCACGGCACGACGTTACCCGTTGCCAGTGGTGGAAGTCCCGCCTCCGGATGATTCGAACGCGATCTATTCTCTCGCGTGCGGCGTGCGGCGTGCGGCGTGCGAACGACCGATGTGATTCGTACGACTAATACGCAGTGCCTGTGGACAACTTTCAGCCCTCTTCCGTCAGGCCGTGCATTCTGAGACCCGAGAGCGGATCTTGCGACAGACCGACGGACCGGCAGGCCGGTGAACCGGCAGATCGCCAGACCGACGGACCGACGGGGGGCGACGAAATGCATCCGATGGTGAAGCCCGCGCTGCGGCGCGCATGGCGGGACCGGCAGACCGTGCAATTCGGCATGACGTCCGCGCACGCGGTGACGGTGGGCCCGGTGGACACGGCGACGGGCAGTTTCCTGGGGCTGCTCGACGGGACACGCGGCCTACCGCTGCTGCGGGAGGAGGCGCGGACGATGGGGCTGCCCGACGGGAGGGTGGACGACCTGGTGGCGCGGCTGACGGCGGCAGGTCTGATCGACGACGCGACGGCGGGCGGCGCGGGGGCGGACGCCCTGCGGGGACGCGCCGAGGCGTTCGACCGGCTGCGCCCCGATCTGGCGTCGCTCTCCGTGGTCCATGCCGAACCGGGCGGCGGGGCACGGCGCCTGGCGGCGCGGCGCGCCATACGGGTTCAGGTACGGGGCGCCGGACGGGTCGGTGCGACGATCGCGTCGGTGCTGGCCGCCGGTGGGGTGGGCCGCGTCGAGGTCCTGGACGGCGGGTGCACAGAGCTCTGGGACGTCGCACCGGGCGGGCTGCCCGCGGAGTCGGTGGGCGGTCGGCGGGACGTGGCGGCACGACAACTGGTGCGGCGGGCCGCGCCCGGCCGGCTTCCGCGTGCGGCGGAGATCGCGGATCGGGCCGGGCCCGCCGGGGCCGCGGCCGGTGGTGAGCCCGGGTTGTCACTGGTGATCGTGGCGCCCCGGGACGGATCCGCCGCGTACGCTCCCGACCCTGTCGCCGCCGAGCCCTGGCTGCGTTCGGGGACGCCCCACCTCTATGTGGGGGTCGCCGAGGCGACGGGAGTGGTGGGGCCACTGGTGCTGCCGGGCGGCAGTGCGTGCGCGGGCTGTATGGCGCTGGGGCGTGAGGAGCGGGATCCGGGGTGGCTGCGGATGCTGGCGCAGTGGCGCTCCGGCCGCGGCGGGCCCGTACCGGCCTGCGACATCGGTCTGGCGACCGCGGTGGCAGGGCTGGCGGCGGCACACGCCCTGTCCTTCCTGGACGGCGAGCTGCCCGCCACCACCGGGGTCCGGTGGGAGACCTCGATGCCCCTGCTGGACTGGCGGCAGGAACGGATGGATCCGCACCGCGACTGCGCCTGCGGCGCCGGTGGGCGGGCTGAGGGGGAGTGCGCCTCGGCTGCCGGAAAGCCACAGGACACAATGGCCGGGTGACCGTCGTAGGCGGCCACGGGTGTCTGGGATTTGGAGGGGCTCATGTCTGATCTTCCCCGGAAGGCGGTCACCCGTACCGCCAAGCTGGCAGCACTGCCACTGGGCTTCGCCGGCCGAGCCACCTGGGGCCTGGGCAAGCGGATCGGCGGCAAGTCGGCCGAGATAGTGGGCCGTGAGATCCAACAGCGCACGGCAGACCAGCTGTTCAAGGTCCTCGGCGAGCTGAAGGGGGGCGCGATGAAGCTGGGGCAGGCCCTGTCGGTCTTCGAGTCCGCGCTTCCCGAGGAAGTCGCGGGCCCCTACCGGGCGGCGCTGACGAAGCTCCAGGAAGCCGCGCCGCCGATGCCGACCCGCACGGTGCACTCGGTGCTGGAGGAGCGGCTCGGAAAGGAATGGCGCGAGTTGTTCCTGGAGTTCGAGGACAAGCCGTCGGCGGCTGCCTCGATCGGCCAGGTGCACCGGGCCGTCTGGCACGACGGGCGCGAAGTCGCCGTCAAGGTGCAGTACCCGGGGGCCGGGCAGGCACTGCTCTCCGATCTGAACCAACTGAGCCGCTTCGCGCGGCTGCTCGGCCCGCTCGTCCCGGGGATGGACATCAAGCCGCTCATCACCGAGCTGCGCGACCGGGTGTCGGAGGAGCTCGACTACGAGCTGGAGGCGCAGGCCCAGCGGGAGCACGCGGAGGAGTTCGCGGACGATCCGGACGTGCTGGTGCCCGGTGTGGTGCACCAGAGCGATCAAGTCCTGGTGACGGAGTGGATCGACGGGATCCCGCTGGCCGATGTGATCTCGGGCGGTACGGCGGAGCAACGGGACAGGGCGGGGCAGCTGCTGGCCCGGTTCCTCTTCTCCGGGCCGGCCCGCACAGGGCTGCTGCACGCGGATCCGCATCCGGGCAACTTCCGGCTGGTGCCCGTGGGGAGTGCCGACGCAGATACCGGCGGCGCAGAACCCGGCGGTGCCGTCCCCGACGGCGAGGGCGGGGGGAACGAGGACGGGGCGGTCGCACAATGGCGGCTCGGCGTCCTGGACTTCGGCACCGTGGACCGGCTGCCCGGAGGGCTGCCCGCGACGATCGGTGAATCGCTGCGGATGACGATCGACGGCGAGGCCGACGCGGTGTACGCACTGCTCCGCGAGGAAGGCTTCGTGAAGGAGACCATCGACCTCGACCCGGACGCGGTGCTGGACTACCTGCTGCCGATCATCGAGCCGGCACAGGCAGACGAGTTCACGTTCACCCGGGGCTGGATACGCGGACAGGCGGCGCGAATAGCCGATGTCCGGTCCCCCGCGCATCAGTTGGGCAAGCAGCTCAATCTGCCGCCGTCCTATCTGCTGATCCACCGGGTGACCCTGAGCACCATCGGAGTGCTCTGCCAACTGGGTGCGACCGTACGACTGCGGCACGAGCTGGAGGAGTGGCTGCCCGGTTTCCTCGCCGACGACCGTGTCGAAGTGGAGGAGGAGGCGGCGGCCGGGGCGTAGCCGGGCCGGACTTCCCCTTGTGGCGGTGCTCCCGCCGACGTGCGGGGGCCGGTCAACGCGCTGCGGGGGCCGGTCCGTTCGGACCGGCCCCCGCGGCGGGCCTTCATGTACCGGCCTGCCGAGTGCCTGTTACTGCATGACCGCCATGGCCAGGGCGCGGCGGGCGCGCAGTGACACGCGCTCTGCGCGGCGCTGCATCCGCCGGGCGGCGACCATGCGCACGGCCTGGTGTTCCGCCTCGGCCTCCCGTCGGCGTTCTTGCATATGGGCACGGGCCAGGGCTTCTGGGATGAGTTGCATCTCGCGGTTCCTGTTCTGACGCGAGTCGTTCGCGCCGGTGATGGTGACGTCGTGGGTGGCGGTGCCGAAGGGCTCGCTGGGGGAAGAGGTCATCGGGGCCTGCTTTTGGGGATCGTGCGTATGGGGTCGGTCGATGGTTCCGATGGCGTTCATGCCGCGACCGGGTTCTTGCGCGGGCGGCCGCGCGGCCGCTTGCGGGCGACGACGACACCCTGGACGAAGAGCTCGCCACCCCAGACGCCCCAGGGCTCGCGACGCTCCTTGGCCCCTGCCAGGCAGGCCTCGACCAGCGGGCAGGTCCGGCAGAGCGACTTGGCGTACTCGACATCGGCCGGGGTCTCGGCGAAGAAGACCTCCGGGTCGTAGGAGCGGCAGGGGACGGGCGTACCGAGGTTCTCGATGGCGTCGTCGAGCGCGGTGAGCGCGGTGAGGGGGGTCAAGGCGGTCTGGGCAGTCAAGGCGGGGTCCTCCGTGAGACCGGGCGGCGAGGTGATCGCTCGGGAAGGCGGTACGGACGGGGCGTGCGTTTCGAGTTGCACGGTGGTTTTTTCCTCGTCGAGTCGTTCCGGCCGGTCGGCCGGGTGGCGGTTGCTGTCCCGAGGCCCCTTCGCTCTGTCTCTCCACTGCGGGAAAAACAGAAGGGCCGCGGATCCCTGGTGGGGTTCCGCGGCCCTGAGGCGCCAGCCTGATCCTGGATCAGGCTGGATCACTCCAGGGTTCGAGCCCACGGAAGGCCCACATCGTGTGGTGCTGCGTCGTCTGCTTCTTGAATCCGGCACCGGCTGCCGCAAAGGCATAGGCCTTCGCCTGTGCCGCTGCTCCTGCTGCTTCCGGTGCCTCGGTCGGTCGCTCATTGCGCGCCAGGGCCAGGACGGGGAGGCCCGCGAGGGACGCCGGACGGA
Organism: Streptomyces sp. NPDC003016; assembly: GCF_053591455.1. Lineage (NCBI taxonomy): Bacteria > Bacillati > Actinomycetota > Actinomycetes > Kitasatosporales > Streptomycetaceae > Streptomyces > Streptomyces sp. NPDC003016. The sequence continues at coordinate 71,869 of NZ_JBSFTV010000002.1, read as the reverse complement.
CGGCGGCAATGCCGCCGGACATACCGGTGCCACGGAGCGAGGAGCCGAGCGGGCAGGAGGCGACGACCGAGCGATCGGTCATTTTGGTGAAGGTCATGAAGCTGGTCACTGGGCTCGCCTCCTCTCGGCGTCTTGGGGGACCTGGTGGCACGAGGCCGGTCCCTACGTATTCGGATAAGTACAGCACGGAATCAGGGCTTCAGAGAAGTCGCTGTTCCCGTGGTTAAGAACCTATGGGGATTCCCGGGGCATGCGCAAACTATTTTTTCGACGAGTTTGAATCAGTCCTCCTCGTCGGCCCCGCCACGCTCCTGGCCTGCGCAAAGAGCCAGTACATCGGCTCCGAAACGCTCCAGCTTGCGCGCGCCGACTCCTGAGATCACTGCCAGTTCTCCCGCTTCGGCCGGCGCCGCCTCGGCGATCGCCATCAGCGTCTTGTCGGTGAAGACGCAGTACGCGGGCTGGCCCAGCTCCCGCGCCTGATCGGCTCGCCAGGCGTGCAGCCGTTCGTACAGCGCCTCGTCCATGTCGGACGGGCAGTCCTCGCAGCGCATCAGCTTCACCTCGCCCGCGTCGGTGAGCGTCTTTCCGCACACCCGGCACAGGGCCGAGCTGCGACGCCTGCGCTTGACCACACCGCCGGTGCCTCCGCTGCTGCCGCTGCCGCCCCCGCCGTGCTCGATGCTTCCGCCGCCGCCCGCGCCACGGCTGCCGGAGAGTGCGGAGCCGGGGCGCAGTCCGCTCAGGAACCGGCTCGGACGGCGGGAGGCCCGGCCGCCCGGCGAGCGGGACAGGGCCCAGGACAGGCCGAGGTGCTGCCGGGCGCGCGTGACTCCGACATACAGCAGGCGCCGCTCCTCCTCGATCTGCTCGTCGGTCTTGGCGTAGGTGATCGGCATCATGCCGTCGGTGAGACCGACCAGGAACACGGCGTCCCATTCCAGGCCCTTCGCCGAGTGCAGCGAGGCGAGGGTGACGCCCTGGACGGTGGGCGCGTGCTGGGCGGCCGTGCGCTCGTCGAGCTCCGTGACGAGGTCGGAGAGCGTCGCGGCGGGCCTGGCCTTCGCGAAGTCCTCCGCGAGGCGCACCAGCGCGGCCAGTGACTCCCACTGGTCGCGTACCGCCCCGGAGCCCGCGGGGGGCTGCGTGGTCCAGCCGTTGCCGCTGAGGACGGCGCGGGTCTGGGAGGGGAGGTCCACGAGGTCGTCGAGCAGGGGGTCGTTGTTGCCGAACCGGGCGGCGCTGCGCAGGCCGTGGATGGCCTTCCGCACCTCCTGACGTTCGAAGAACCGCTCCGCGCCGCGCAACTGGTAGGGCACGCCGGCGTCGGCCAGAGCCTGTTCGTAGACCTCCGACTGGGCGTTGATGCGGTACAGCACGGCGATCTCGCCGGCCGGGACGCCCGCCGTGATGAGGTCGCGGATGCGGCGGGCGGTGCCCTCGGCCTCGGTGGGCTCGTCTGCGTACTCCGTGTAGACGGGCTCGGGCCCTGCCTCGCGCTGGGAGACCAGCTCCAGGCGGTGCTCGGCGGCCCGGCCCCGCGCCTGGCTCAGCAGGCCGTTGGCCAGGTGGACGACCTGCGGCGTCGAGCGGTAGTCGCGGACCAGCTTCACCACGGTGGCATCCGGATGCTTGGTGCGGAAGTTCAGCAGGTGGTCGGGGGTGGCGCCGGTGAAGGAGTAGATCGTCTGGCTGGCGTCGCCGACAACGCACAGGCTCTGCCGGTCGCCGAGCCACAGTTCGAGCAGCCGCTGCTGGAGCGGGCTGACGTCCTGGTACTCGTCCACCACGAAGTGCTGGTACTGGCTGCGCACGTGGTCGGCGATGTCGTCCCGGTCCTGGAGGATGCCGACGGTGAGCAGCAGCACGTCCTCGAAGTCGATCATGGCCCGGTCGCGCTTGAGCTGCTCGTACATCGCGTAGATCTGGGAGATCTCCGCCGCGTCCCTGGGGACGTCACGGCCGGACTTGGCGGCCGTGGCCGGGTAGTCGCCGGGGACGGTCTGCGTGACCTTCGCCCACTCGATCTCGCCTGTCACGTCCCGCAGCTCGTTGCGGTCGAGACGGACGCGGCAGCGGGCGGCGGCTTCGGCGACCAGCTGGATCTTGCGCTCGACGAGACGGGGCAGGTCGCCACCGACTGCTTTCGGCCAGAAGTACTGGAGCTGGCGCAGCGCGGCGGAGTGGAACGTCCGGGCCTGGACGCCGCCCGCGCCGAGCTGGCGGAGCCGCCCGCGCATCTCGCCGGCGGCCCGGTTGGTGAACGTGACGGCAAGCACGCTGGCGGGCTGCAGGATCCCGGCGCGTACGCCGTACGCGATGCGGTGCGTGATGGCACGCGTCTTGCCGGTGCCCGCTCCCGCCAGTACGCACACCGGACCGTGCAGGGCCGTGGCGACCGTGCGCTGCTCGGGGTCGAGCCCTTCGAGCACCGCGTCTGCCGAGTCGGGGACCTGCGGGAAAGGAGAGAGGTGCGTTGCTGCTGTCACCCCGCCATGCTGCCAGGTCGTGAGAGGTGGGTGCGGCCGTTGTCCACAGGGGCCGGGTGCCGGTCGTACTGATGCGGGATGCGGGAATGACGGTCGGGTCACGTACGTTCACACACTGGCATTTCCGACTCACCGGGGACACGTCCCGGCGAACCAGAGGAGCGCATACGACATGCAGGGCACTGTGACGATGTACAGCACCACGTGGTGCGGCTACTGCCGTCGGCTCAAGAGCCAGATGGACCGCGAGGGCATCGCGTACACCGAGATCAACATCGAGCTGGACCCTGAGTCGGCGGCCTTCGTCGAGAAGGCGAATGGCGGAAACCAGACGGTCCCGACCGTCCTCGTGGTCCCCGCCTCCGGTGAGCAGAAGGTCATGACCAACCCGAGCCTCGCCCAGGTCAAGCAGGCGCTGGCGGTCTGAGGCGCGCGTAGGCGGAGCGCCGCGTACGCAGAACCACCGCGTACGCAGAGCACGCGGAACACATACGGAAGGGCCCCCGGCAGCGCAGCGGCGCGGGGGCCCTTCCGTATGGCGCGGGGGTTACGGGTTCAGTGGCTTCGGCAGGGGCTTGCCGTACCAGATCTCCACCAGGCGGGCCGCGATGGAGATGCCCGAGGGGGACACGATCTCGCCGGACTCGATGGCGCTCCGCAGGTCGTCCCGGGAGAACCAGCGCGCCTCTTCGATCTCCTCGCCGTCCACGTTGATCTCCGACGACGTGGCGCGTGCCATGAAGCCCAGCATCAGGCTGGACGGGAAGGGCCACGGCTGGCTGGCGACGTACTCGACGCTGCCGACGGTGACGCCCGCCTCCTCGAAGACCTCACGGGCCACCGACTCCTCGATCGACTCGCCGGGCTCCACGAAACCCGCGAGCGTCGAGAACCGGCCTTCGGGCCAGTGCACCTGGCGGCCGAGCAGCGCGCGGTCCTCCTCGTCCGTGACCAGCATGATCACAGCCGGGTCGGTACGCGGGTAGTGCTCGGCGCCGCACGCCTGGCAGCGGCGGATGTGCCCGGCCGCCGCGATGACGGTGCGCTCGCCGCAGCGCGAACAGAACCGGTGCAGCCGCTGCCAGTTCTCCAGGGCCACCGCGTGGACCATCAGGCCCGCGTCGCGCGGGGAGAGCAGGAGCCCGGCTTCGCGCAGGCCCGCAGGCCGCGCGGACTGGTCCATCCGGCCGGGCAGGGAGTCCTTCTGGAGCGCGAAGTAGCTGACGCCGTCCTCGTCCGTACCGAGGAAATAGCGGTGCGTCTCGGTGACCGGGGCCTCGAAGGCCGGGGTCATGACGAGTTCGGTGCGGCCGTCAGCGTTGTCTGCGGGTTCGTCGATCAGGGCCTGGCCGCCGGAGACCACGAAGACGCGGGTCGTCGGGTGGCTCCACGCCGCGGCCAGCCAGGCCTCGTCGAGGCGGTGGTGCGCGGCGCGGTCGATGCCGCTCGGGGCGGTGAGCCCGATCGGCCGCTCCGTGGTCCGCGCGGTCTCCGTGGTCAGGCCCGTGCCCGTGTGGTCGGTCGAGGTGCTCACAGGTGCTTCCAACTCCCCCTGGTGGATTCGGACGGTGTTCAGGTTCAGGAGGCGCGCCAGTGCGCCGCGAGGTCGCCCCACAGGTACGCGGTGGTCTCGACGCCCTTGAGGAGCAGGTCGAGCTCGACCTTCTCGTCGGGTGCGTGCCAGCCGTCGGACGGTACGGAGATACCCAGGAAGAGCACCGGTGCACCGAGTACGTCCTGGAGGTCGGCCGCGGGTCCCGAACCGCCCTCGCGGGTGAAGCGGATCTTCTGGCCGAAGGCGCGGCCCATGGCCCGTACGACGGACTGGAGGGCGGGGTGGTCCAACGGGGTCAGGCACGGGCGGGTGGCGGCGCCGAACGTGATCCCGTGGCGGATGCCGGCCGGGACGCGGGTGGCGATCCAGTCGCGTACGGACTGCTCGATCTTGTCCGGGTCCTGGCCCGCCACCAGGCGGAAGGACAGCTTCAGGTGGGCGGAGGACGGGACGATCGTCTTGCCGCCGGGGCCCTGGTAGCCGCCGCCGATGCCGTTGACCTCGGCGGTCGGGCGGGCCCAGACGCGTTCCAGGGTGGTGTGGCCCGCCTCGCCGAGGGTGGCGCGGGACTTGGCCGTACGCAGCCACTGGGCCTCGTCGAAGGGGAGCTCGGCGAACAGCTCGCGCTCGCGGTCCGTGAGCTCGACGACGCCGTCGTAGAAACCGGGGATCGTGATGCGCTCGTCCTCGTCGTGGAGAGCGGCGACCAGGCGGGCGGCGACGGTGGCGGGGTTGGGGACGGCGCCGCCGAAGGATCCCGAGTGGATGTCCTGGTCGGGGCCGTACAGCTCGATCTCGCAGTCGGCCACGCCGCGCATGCCCGTGCAGACGGTCGGGGTGTCCTCGGACCACATGCCGGTGTCGGAGACGATCACGGCGTCGGCGGTGAGGCGCTCGGCGCGCTCCTCGACGAGGGCGCGGAAGTGCGGGGAGCCGGACTCCTCCTCGCCCTCGACGAGGAGCTTGAGGTTGACGGCGGGGGCGGTGCGGCCGGTGGCGGCGAGGTGGGCGCGTACCCCGAGGGTGTGGAAGAACACCTGCCCCTTGTCGTCGGCGGCGCCGCGGGCGTAGAGCCTGCCGTCGACGATCTCCGGCTCGAAGGGGTCGGTGTGCCAGCCGTCCGCGCGGGCGGCGGGCTGCACGTCGTGGTGTCCGTAGACGAGGACGGTGGGGGCGGCCGGATCGCCGCTCGGCCACTCGGCGAAGACCGCCGGGGCGCCCGCCGTGGGCCAGATCTCGGTGACGGGGAAGCCGGTCTCCTCGAGCTTCGCGGAGAGCCATTCGGCGCTGCGGCACACGTCGGCGGCGTGTGCGGGCTGCGCCGACACGGACGGGATGCGCAGCCAGTCGGCGAGGTCGCCGAGGAAGGCCGCGCGATGCGTGTCGATGTACGTACGGACGACGCTGTCCGGGGTGTCGCTCATGTCCTTGAGCCTATCCGCCCGTCGGAGGGGGCTCGTCCAGCAGGATCCGTTCGAGCTCGGCACGGCCGGGGAGGGGGGCGGGGCGCGCGATTTCGCCGGTGCGCACGTAGAGGAAGGCGGCGGCCACGGAGTCGAGGGGCAGGTCGTACCGCTCGGCCCAGGCGAGGCGGTAGACCGCGAGCTGGAGGGGGTCGGCGGTGCGCTCGCGGCTGGTCTTCCAGTCGACGATCTCGTACGCGCCGGTGTCCTCGTCGCGGTACACCGCGTCCATACGGCCCCGGATCACCCGGCCCGCGAGGGTGAGGTGGAAGGGCACTTCGATGCGGTACGGGGTGCGGCGGGCGTACGGGGTGCGCTCGAACGCCTCCTTGAGGGCGGCCAGGTCGCGCTCGTCCGCGATCTCGGCCTCGGTCACGTCGCCGCCGGGCAGCTCGTCGGGGCCGAACATGGGCAGCGGCAGCTCCTCGAAACGTGACTCCACCCACGCGTGGAACCGGGTGCCGCGGCGGGCGGCGGGCTGGGGCGGGCGCGGCATGGGGCGGGCGAGCTCGTGGGCGAAGCCGTCGGGGTCGGCGGCGAGCCGCAGGAGCTGGGAGGCGGTGAGGGAAGGCGGTACGTGGACGTCGCGGGTGGTGGCGCGGGCACGGCGGAGCTCACCGGCGAGGGCGTCGAGGTCGCGGTCCCAGGAGGCGACGGCGCGGGCCTCCTCGGGGGTGAGGGTGCTCCCGCTCCGGCCCGCCTCTTCCCGGGGCTGTGGGACGAATCCTGCGGGCCTCCGGGTCCCGGGGAGGTCTGCCGGGTCCGCCGGGTGGGGCGGGTCCGTCGGGTGGGGCGGGTCCGCCAGGTCCGTCGGGTCCGTCGGGTCCGTCGGGTGGGGGCGTGCGGGCGCGGTGTCGTGGTCCCGGGCGCCGGAAGCGGGGTGGGCGTGCTCCGGTACGGCGCCGGGGCGCTCGGGGCCCGGGGGGGTCCGGGGTGCGGGTATGGCACCGGGGCGCAGCGTCGGCCAGCTGTCCCAGTCCGCCGGGCCGGGATCTTCTTCTTCTGGGGCTTCTTCTTCTGGGGCTTCTTCACCTTCGTGGAACGCGTCCGGAGGACCGTCGGGGCCGGCATCGGCGTAGAGGCCGGCGTCGGCCCCGGCGTCGGTGCCGGCCGCCGTGGGGCGTTCCGTCAGGAGGGTGTCCCAGTCCGCCGGGCCGTTGGCGGTGTCTTCGTCCGCGTAGGCGGCGGGCTCCTCGTCGGTCCGGGCCGTGGCCAGCCTCTCCAGGTGGGCCATGACCGTTTCCGCCGCCCGGCGGCGGCGGGCCATGGACGTGGGGTCCAGCGGCAGGGGCCAGGCGCGGTCCGCCGCCGACTCGCGCAGGGAGGGGTTCTCCTCGTCCTCCGCCGGCTCGTCCGCCCATGCCTCGATCTCCCCGAAGCCGGCCGCGCAGTGGTCGTACAGCGCCCGCAGGAAGCCGGAAGGGCCGCGCGGCTTCTTCTGGGTCGGGCCCCACCAGTGGCCCGAGCCGAGCAGCAGCGAACGCGGGCGCGTGAAGGTGACGTACCCGAGGCGGAGCTCCTCGGTGTGCTGGTGGGCCTTCATGTCGTCCTTGAACGCCTTGATGCCCTTGCTGTCCCACTCCCCCACGTCCGGCAGGGTCGCCGCGTCACCGCGCAGCGCGTGCGGCAGCACCTTGGCCTGGGACGTCCAGGAGTCGCGGGACTGCTCGCTCGGGAAGTGGCCCGCGACCAGGCCCGGCACCGCCACGACGTCCCACTCCAGGCCCTTGGACTTGTGCGCGGTGAGCACCTTGACGGTGTTCTCGCCGCCGGGCAGAGCGTTGTCCAGGCCCTTCTCGTACTGGGCGGCGGTCCGCAGGAAGCCGAGGAAGGCCAGCAGGTTGGCCTCTCCGTCGAGCGCCGCGAACCCCGCCGCCGTGTCCAGGAAGTTGCTCAGCGTCTCGCGCCGGCGGGCGGCCAGGGCGTGCGGTGAGGCGGACAGTTCCACTTCGAGGCCCGTCGTGGCGAGTACCCGGTGCAGTACGTCCATGAGCGGGTCGGCGAGCGAGCGGCGCAGGTCGCGCAGTTCGGCCGCGAGACGGGCGAAACGGACCCGGGCGTCCGCCGAAAAAGGCAGGCCGTCGTCCGTACCGCCACCGGACTCCAGGAAGGTGTCGAGCGCGTCGGCGAGGGAGATGACCTCCGCCGGGTCCACGCCCTCGACGGCCTCGGCCAGCCTCCCGTCGGGGTCGGCGTCCGGGTCGGCGCCCGGCGCGCGGTGCACGAGCAGGCGTGCCCGGCGTCCCAGCAGCGCCAGGTCGCGCGGGCCGATGCGCCAGCGCGGGCCGGTGAGGATGCGGACGAGCGAGGCGTTGGCGCCCGGGTCCTGGAGGACCTCGCAGACCGCGACGAGGTCGGCCACCTCGGGGAGGTGGAGCAGTCCGGAGAGGCCGACGACCTCGACCGGTACGTCGCGGGCCACCAGCGCGCCCTGGATCTCGGCGAAGTCCCCCGCCGTACGGCACAGGACGGCGATCTCGCCCGGCTCCTTGCCCGTACGGACGAGGTGGGCGATCGAGTCGGCCAGCCACTCGATCTCCTCCGCGTGGGTGGGCAGGAGGGCGCAGCGGACGATGCCGTCGCGCTCAGCGCCGGGGGCCGGGCGCAGCGCCTCCACGCCCTCGTGCATGGCACGCAGCCCGGCGGCCATGCCGTTGGCGAGGTCGAGGAGGCGGCCGCCGCTGCGGCGGTTCTCGCTGAGCGAGAACCGGGCGGCCGGGCTTCCGTCGGCGTACGGGAAGTGGGCGGGGAAGTCGTCGAGGTTGGCGACGGAGGCACCGCGCCAGCCGTAGATCGCCTGGCAGGGGTCGCCGACCGCCGTCACGGCGTGCCCGGTGCCGCCGCCGAACAGGCCGGAGAGGAGCAGGCGCTGCGCGACCGACGTGTCCTGGTACTCGTCGAGCAGGACCACCCGGAACTCGTCGCGCAGGGCCCGGCCGGTCTCCTCGCTGGTGAGCGCGAGCTCGGCGGAGAGCGCGATCTGGTCGCCGAAGTCGAGGAGGTCGCGGCTGCGCTTGGCCTCGCGGTAGCGGGTGGTGAGGTCGAGCAGTTCGAGGCGGGCGGCGGCCGCCTCGGGGACCTTGCGCAGGTCGGCGTTGGAGAGCTTGACGGACGCGAGGGTGCTCAGCAGCTCGGTGTCGTACGCCGCGAGGCGGGCCGGCTTCACGAGGTGCTCGGCCAGCTCGGCGTCCAGCGCCAGCAGGTCGCTGACCAGGGACGGGAACGACCTGGTCAGTGCGGGGTACGGGCCGGGCGCCTCGCGCAGCACACGGGCGGCGAGCTGGTAGCGGGTGGCGTCGGCGAGGAGGCGGGCGGTGGGTTCGAGGCCGATGCGCAGGCCGTGGTCGGCGAGGAGCTGCCCGGCGAAGGCGTGGTACGTCGAGATCCGGGGCTCGCCGGGAGGGTTGTCGGGGTCGATGACGTCGGGGTCGGTCACTCCGGCGCGCACCAGCGCCTTGCGCACGCGCTCGGCGAGCTCACCGGCCGCCTTGTTGGTGAAGGTCAGGCCCAGCACCTGCTCGGGGGCGACCTGCCCGGTGCCGACCAGCCACACCACGCGCGCGGCCATGACCGTCGTCTTGCCCGAACCGGCTCCGGCCACGATGACCTGCGGGGCGGGCGGTGCGGTGACGCACGCCATCTGCTCCGGGGTGAACGGGATGCCGAGGAGCTCTTTGAGCTCCTCGGGGTCGGTGATTCGAGCTGACACCCGAGAGAGGCTATCCGGCCCCACTGACAGCGACGTTCCGTGGCGCCGGCGCCACTCGACGACGCCGGCGCTACTCGACGATGTGGCGGCCCTCCGGCTGCGCGCTGCACGCGGCGCGGAACGCGCAGTGCGTGCAGTGCTGGCCGGTGGCCGGGCTGAAGCGTTCGTCGAGTACGCGGCCCGCGGCGGTGGCGAGCAGATCGCCGACCCACTCCCCGGCGAGCGGCTCCTGCGCCTGGATCTTGGGGAGGGCCTCCCCGCCGTCCTTCTTGGCGGCCGGCTGCCGCAGCTGTACGAGTTCGGCGCCGCCCGGCTCGGGGCGCGTCCCGCCGAAGACGTCGTCCACCGCGCCTTCCCGTACGGCGAGCTGGTAGACGGCGAGCTGGGGGTGGTGGGCGACCTCCTCGCGCGTGGGGGCCGCTTTCCCGGTCTTGAAGTCGACGACGTACGCCCGTCCCTCGGCGTCCGCCTCGACGCGGTCCATGGAACCTCGGATACGCACCTCGTACGCGCCGCCCGCCTCCAGGGTCACGTCGAAGTCGTGCTCGGTGGCCACCGGGGTGCGGCCGCCGCGGTCCATGACGTGCCACTGGAGGAAGCGTTCGAGCGCCACGCGCGCGTGCTCCTTCTCCTGCTGGGACTTCCAGGGGGCGTCGAAGGCGAGGGCGTTCCAGACGGAGTCGAGGCGTTCCATGAGTACGGCGAGATCGGCGGGCGTACGGCCGGACGCGACCTCGTCGGCCAGGACGTGCACGACGTTGCCGAAACCCTGCGCGGCGGTCGCGGGCGCGTCGGCTTTCACCTCGCGTCCCAGGAACCACTGCAGGGAGCAGGTGTTCGCGAGCTGGTCCAGGGCGCTTCCCGAGAGCGCCACGGGCTGGTTGCGGTCGCGCAGGGGGATGCTGCTGTGCGTCGGGTCGTACAGGCCCCACCAGCGGTACGGGTGCGCGGAAGGGACCAGCGGCTGGCCGTCCTCGTCGGCGAGGGCGGCGAGGCGGGCCAGCCTGCGGGCGGCGGCGTCGCGCAGGGCGGGGGTCGCCGCCGGGTCGACGGTGGTGGCGCGCAGTTCGGCGACGAGGGCGGCCACGGCGAGGGGGCGGCGGGGGCGGCCGGTGACGTCCTTGGGTTCGACGCCGAGTTCGGTGAGGAAGCGGGAGGGCTGGTCGCCGTCGTCGGCGGGGGCCTTGACGGCGGTGACGACGAGGCGCTCGCGCGCGCGGGTCGCGGCGACGTAGAAGAGGCGGCGTTCCTCGGCGAGGAGGGCGCCGGGGGTGAGGGGCTCGGCGAGGCCGTCGCGGCCGATCCGGTCCGCTTCGAGGAGCGAACCGCGGCGGCGCAGGTCGGGCCACAGGCCCTCCTGTACGCCTGCCACGACGACCAGGCGCCACTCCAGTCCTTTCGAGCGGTGCGCGGTCATCAGGCGTACGGCGTCGGGGCGTACGGCACGCTTGCTGAGGGTGTCGGCGGCGATGTCCTGGGCGTCGAGCTCTTCCAGGAAGTTCAGGGCGCCGCGGCCGCCGGAGCGTTCCTCGGCGCGGGCGGCGGTGTCGAACAGCGCGCACACGGCGTCGAGGTCGCGGTCGGCGTTGCGGCCGGCCGGTCCGCCGCGCAGGGCGGCGCGCTCCAGGCGTCCTGGCCAGGGAGTGCCGTTCCACAGCTCCCAGAGGGCCTCTTCGGCGGTGCCGCCGGCTTCGAGGAGGGTGCGGGCCTTGCGCAGGAGCGTGCCGAGGCGCTGGGCGCCACGGGCGTACGCCGGGTCGTGCGCGGCCAGGCGCTCGGGTTCGGCGAGAGCGCGGGCGAGCAGTTCGTCGGAGGGTGGCGGGAGCCGGTTGCCGGCGGCACGCTCCTCGTCGCGCAGGGCTCGGCCGAGGCGGCGGAGGTCCGCGGTGTCCATGCCGGCGAGCGGCGAGGCGAGCAGTTCGGCGGCGGCTTCCGTGCTGAGCCAGGTGGTGGCGGCAGCGGGCGGGGTGGGACCTGTCCGGTCCCTCTCTTGCTCTTGCTCTTGCTCTTGCTCTTCCTCGGGTTCCTCGGGCTGTGGGCCGGGCTCCCCGGACTCCCCGGCAACGTCCGTGTCGTGACGCGCGGCGGACGTGTCCGGCCCGCCGGGGACGTCGGTTCCGCTGCCCTGGGCCGGCGCCGCAAGGGGCTGCTCCCCGCTGCCGGGGCCGGATTCCCGGGACATGGCGGCGGACGGAGCGACCGCCGCCCCGGCCACTGCCCTCAGGGCCGTCAGCAGGGGAGCCACCGCGGGCTCGTGGCGCAGGGCGAGGTCGTCGCCGTCGATCTCCAGGGGAACGCCCGCTGACGTGAGGGCCCTGCGTACGGCGGGGATCGTGCGGCCGCCGGCGCGTACCAGTACCGCCATCTCGTTCCACGGCACGCCCTCCTCCAGGTGGGCGCGGCGCAGGATGTCCGCGATGTTGTCGAGCTCCGTGCCCGCCGTCGGGTACGTGAAGACCTCCACGCGGCCCCCTTCGCGTACCGGAGCCAGATCGCGGTGGGCCCGTACCTTCTCGGCCGGCAGGCGCGTCAGCGGCATCCGGCGGGTGAGCAGACGGGTGGCCGCCAGGAGGCCGGCTCCCGAGCGGCGCGAGGTCGTCAGCACCTCCACCGGGGAAGGGGCGCCGTCCGTTCCGCGGAATCTGTCCGGGAAGTCGAGGATGCCGCCGACGTCCGCACCACGGAACGCGTAGATCGACTGGTCCGGGTCGCCGAAGGCCACCAGGGTGCGGCCGGAACCGGCCAGGGCGTGGAGGAGACGGACCTGCGCGGGGTCCGTGTCCTGGTACTCGTCCACGAAGACCGCGTCGTACCGCGCGCTGAGCCGTCCCGTGGACTCCGCCCGCTCGGCGAGCAGCACCGCGCGGTGCACCAGTTCCGCGTAGTCCAGGACGCCCTGCATGTCGAGTACGTCGAGATACTCGGCCAGGAAGGCCGCCGCGGCCTTCCAGTCGGGCCGTCCCGTACGCGCCGCGAAGGCCCCGAGGGCGTCGGGGCCGAGCCCCAGCTCCCGGCTGCGCGCCAGCACCGCGCGGACCTCGTCGGCGAAGCCGCGCGTGGTGAGGCAGGCGCGCAGCTCGTCCGGCCACCGGACGGGGGAAGGCAGGCCGGTGCGCTCCAGCTCCACGTGGCCGGCGAGCAGGTCGCGTACGGCCACGTCCTGCTCGGGGCCGGACAGCAGGCGCAGGGGTTCGCTGAAGAGGTCGCTGTCCTGATGGGCGCGGACCAGGGCGTAGCAGAAGGAGTGGAACGTGGTCGCCTGCGGCCCGTACGCGCCGCCGAGCCGCAGCGCCATGCGGTCGCGCAGTTCCACCGCCGCCTTGCGGCTGAAGGTGAGCACCAGGATGCGCGCCGGGTCGGCCCCCTTGGCGACGCGCGCGGCGACGGCCTCCACCAGGGTCGTCGTCTTGCCGGTGCCCGGGCCCGCGAGGACCAGCAACGGCCCGCCCGGGTGGTCAACCACAGCGCGCTGTCGTGCGTCCAGGAGAGGGGGATCCACCGGGCCCGGCGGGGTACGCACCAGTCGGTACGCGCTCGGGGTCCGCTGCCGCGCCTGACGGTGCGGGGGATTCCAGGCGGAACCTGTGGAAGTGGAGGAGCTCACGTGGATCGCCGGTCCTGGTGGGTGTACGGATTGACTTGTCGCCGCGCGCGGGGCGCGGTGGGTGCGGGATGAGCGCTCTGCGCGCGCCGCGTCCTGAGGACGCTACGCCAGTGGGCGCCGGGGACGCAGCGACTCCGCCCCGTACCCCGTGCGGTGACCCGGACCGTGCCCTTCCCCGCGCGCCGTACGCTCCTGGTACCGCCCGCCGCGCCGCCGCATGCTGGAGGCTGTCAGGTGTGAGCCGTGTGAGTTTGTCCACTTCCACCGGCCGGACCGCCGGCCGGACCACCGGCCGCGGCGCCGTCCCACCGCGCTCGCTTCATGTCCAGGCGCGGCAGGTGGTCCCCGGACTGCCGGGTGGCCGTGCGCAGCGGGGTGCCCTCCGCGCGGTAGTGCCCCAGTGCGCGCAGTTCGTGGCCGGGCAGCAGCACGCCGTCGGAACGCACCACGCGCCACCAGGGCGCGCCGCCGCCGTAGAGCGCCATCACCCGCCCCACCTGACGGGGGCCGCCCTCCTCGAGCCACTCGGCGACGTCCCCGTACGTCATCACACGTCCGGGCGGAATCATCTCCGCCACCTCCAGCACGCGTTCGGCGTACTCGGGGAGTGCGGGGGCTTCCGGCTCGTCGTTCATCCGGCCCATCCTGCACCACGGCACCGACCGTGCACGCTGCCCCCCGGGGCATGTCCAAAACACCGCACGCCCCCGCAATGCACCCTGATGCCCCCCTCTGTCATCCGGTCATGCCACCATCATCCGGGCGGTGACAGGTGATACGAGATCGAGAAGACGTGACGAAGGAGCAGGGCGTGCAGCCTCCCCCGGTGGCGAGCACCCCTGGCGCCGAGTCGCATCCTGACGCTCCCGAGAACGCTCCCGAGAGGCCCACGAAGAACATGGACAGCGGGCCCGGAGGAAGCCACATCGACCGAGTGTCCGGCGACGAACCGCTGCTCTCCGCGCGCGTGCACCGCCCCTCCGACCTGGTACGGCTGCTCGTCGGCGTACTGGGCATCGTCTGCGTACTGGCCATCGCGGCCTTCGCGCACGGCACGGCGTCCGGGCTCGAACAGGACATCAGCAAGGGCACGGGCCAGACCCCGGACGTCTTCATCAAGCTGGCCGGCCTCATCTCCAGCATCGCCGTACTGATCCTCCCGGTAGCCTTCGCGATCGAGCGGCTGGTCAAGCGCGACGGGCTGCGGATCGCGGACGGCGTTCTGGCGGCCGTGCTCGCGCACGGTGTCGCGCTCGCCACCGACCTGTGGGTCTCCGAGGCCGCCCCGGACGCGATCAGGGAAGCGCTCACACAGGCCGCGGAGAACGGCGAGCTGACCGATCCCGTGCACGGTTACCTCGCGCCCGTCATCGCCTACATGACAGCCGTCGGCATGGCCCGCAGGCCGCGCTGGCGCGTGGCGCTGTGGGGGGTGCTGCTGCTCAACTCGTTCGCCGTCCTGGTCGGCCGCCAGACCACCCCGTTCTCGATCATCGTCACTGTGCTGATCGGCTGGACCGTCGCGTACGGAACGCTCTACACCGTCGGATCCCCGAACGTACGGCCCACCGGACAGACCCTCCTCGCGGGCCTGCGGCGCGTCGGCTTCCGCCCCGTGACGGCGATGCGCGCCGAGGACGTGCCCGACTCGGCCGAACAGGGCGACCGCGGGCGGCGCTACCTCGTCACCCTGGAGGACGGGCCGCCCCTCGACGTCACCGTCGTCGACCGCGAGCAGCAGGCGCAGGGGTTCTTCTACCGGGTGTGGCGCCAGGTGACCCTGCGCGGCATCACCCAGCGCCGCTCGATCCAGTCCCTGCGCCAGGCCCTGGAGCAGGAGGCGCTGATCGCGTACGCCGCCATCGCCGCCGGGGCCAACGCGCCGAAGCTGATCGCCACGTCCGAACTCGGCCCCGACGCCGTGATGCTCGTGTACGAGCACCTGGGCGGCCGTTCCCTGGACTCGCTGCCCGACGAGGAGATCACCGACGAGCTGCTGCACGGTGCCTGGCGTCAGGTGAAGGCCCTCCAGTCGCGCCGCATCGCGCACCGCAGACTCGTCGGCGACGCGATCCTGGTGGATCGTTCCGGCAGGGTCATCCTGACCGATCTGCGCGGCGGTGAGATCGCCGCGGGCGACGTCGTCCTGCGCATGGACGTCGCACAGCTCCTGACGACGCTGGGGCTGCGCGCGGGCGCCGAGCGCGCCGTGGCCGCCGCCGTGGCGGTGCTGGGGCCCGACGCGGTCGCCGACAGCCTGCCGCTGCTCCAGCCGATCGCGCTCAGCCGCTCCACGCGCGCGACGCTGCGCAAGCTGGCGCGCGAACGCTCGCAGCGCGAGCGCGAGGCGGTGCTCGACGCCTCGCACGCCACCACGGCGGCCGAAACCGGGGAGCCCGGCGCCGGCCAAGCCGCGGCGGCCGGTGGCCGCAAGTCCGTACGCGCGGGGAAGAAGGCCGGGAAGGGCGCCACGGAGGAGGCCCTGGAGGAGGCGCGCGAAGAGGACCTGCTGACGCAGATCCGCCACCAGGTGCTGCTCATCCGGCCGCAGGCGCTGGTCGAGCCGGCCCGCCTCGAACGCATCAGACTCCGCACGCTCGTCAGCGTCGTCGCCGGCGCGTTCGCCGCGTACTTCCTGATCTCGACGCTGATGGCCAACGACATGGGCGAGGCGATCGCGAAGGCGGACTGGCGCTGGGCCGCGGTGGCCGTGCTGTTCTCGGCGCTGAGCTATCCGGCCGCGGCGATGAGCCTGCTCGGCTTCGTTCCCGAAAAGGTCGCCTTCTGGCGAACGGTCAAGGCACAGGTGGCCGGGTCCTTCGTGAAGCTGGTCGCGCCGGCGGCGATCGGCGGCGTGGCGCTGAACACCCGTTTCCTCCAGCGCGCCGGTGTACGCCCGGGGCTCGCCGTGGCGAGTGTCGGCGCCTCGCAGCTCTTCGGCCTCGCGAGCCACATCACGCTGCTGATGATCTTCGGCTATGTGACGGGCACCGAACACACCCCCACGCTCTCCCCTTCCCGGACGGTGATCGCGGGACTGCTGACGGCGGCGGTGCTGGCGCTGGTGGTGACGGCCGTGCCGATCCTGCGCAGGTTCGTGGTGACGCGGGTGCGGTCGTTGTTCGCGGGTGTGGTGCCGCGCATGCTCGACGTACTGCAGCGGCCGCAGAAGCTGATCACCGGTATCGGCGGGATGCTCCTGCTGACCGCGGCGTTCGTGATGTGCCTGGACGCCTCGATCCGTGCCTTCGGCAGCGACGTCCACCTGAGCTACGCCACCGTCGCTGTCGTCTTCCTGACCGCCAACGCGCTCGGCTCCGCGGTGCCGACGCCCGGCGGTATCGGCGCGGTCGAGGGCGCGCTCATCACGGCGCTGACGTTCGCGGGCCTGCCCTACGCGGTCGCGACCCCGGCGGTGCTGCTGTACCGGTTGCTGACCTTCTGGCTGCCGGTGCTGCCGGGCTGGCTGTTCTTCAACCACCTGACACGCAAGGAACAGCTCTAGTCGCTTCGTACGACCCTTACCGCATTCGCCAGGAGTATCCGCCGATCTTCCTTGCAGGCGCGGCCCCAGCGGCCTTACATTGCCGCACATGCGGTCCTACACCACTCAGCAGGCGGCGCGGCTCCTCGGCGTCAGCCCCGACACCGTCCGCCGCTGGGCCGACGCCGGTCGGCTCACCACGCGCAGGGACGAGACCGGCCGGCGGCTGATCGACGGGCCCGTTCTCGCGGCGTACGCCGTCGAGCTGGCCCAGCAGGCCAACGAGCACGGCGAGGTCCCGTACACGACCGCGCGCAACGCCTTCGCCGGGATCATCACCGCGGTGAAGCTCGGCGATGTCGCCGCCCAGGTCGAGATACAGGCGGGCCCGCACCGACTGGTCTCCCTGCTGACCCGGGAGGCCGTCGAGGAGCTCGGCCTGGAGGTCGGGATGGAGGCGGTGGCCCGCGTGAAGTCGACCAATGTCCACATCGACCGTGCGTGAACCGGCCGTGTTCCCGCCGTCCGTGACCGACACCCCGGGGGTTTCCGTGCGCCGTACTGTCCTGCCCGTCATCGCCGCCTCGCTGCTCGTCCCGCTGCTGGCCGCCTGTGGCGCCGAGGACGGCGACGGGGGCCCGCCGGCCGGCGGGAAGACGGGTACCACCGAGATCACCGTGCTGGCCGCGGCCTCGCTCACCGGTGTCTTCGAGGCGGCCGGAGCGGCGTACGAGAAGGAACACCCCGGCACGGAGGTCACCTTCTCCTTCAACGGTTCGCAGGAACTCGCCTCCCAGGTGCGCCAGGGAGTGCCCGCCGACGCGCTGGTCACCGCCGACACCAAGACCATGGACGGGCTGGAGGAGAACACCGGCGACCCGGTCGTCATCGCCAGGAACCGCCTCACCATCGCCACCGCGAAGGGCAATCCGGAGAGGATCGGCGGCCTGAAGGACCTCTCCAGGGGCGGCCTGAAGGTGGTTCTCGCCGCGCCCGAGGTGCCGGTCGGCCGTTACAGCCAGAAGATTCTGGACGGGGCGGGGGTGAAGGTGAAGCCCGTCTCCCAGGAGCCGAACGTGCGCGCGGTGCTGAGCAAGGTGGAGCTGGGCGAGGCCGACGCCGGTCTGGTGTACGTGACGGACGCCGCGGCGGCCGGGGACAAGGTCACCACGGTCGCCGTACCCGACGCGCAGAACGCGGTCGCGTCGTACCCGGCCGCGGTCCTCGACGACTCGGAGCACAGCGGGGATGCCTCGGAATTCGTGCGGTGGCTCGCTTCCCCGAAGGCGCAGAAGCTGCTGCGTGACGCGGGATTCCAGGCGCCGTGAGCCCGGTGAAGGGGCTGAAGGGGCGTGCGCCGCTCACGCTGACGCTTCCGGCGGGGCTGGCTGTCGCCTTCCTGCTGCTCCCGCTGGCGGGGGTGCTCGCCGGCGCGCCGTGGTCGTCGCTGCCCCGGCGGCTGTCCGCGCCCGCCGTGACCGAGGCGCTCGGCCTGTCACTGGTGGTCTCCGGGTGGGCGCTGCTCCTGTCGCTCGTACTCGGCGTGCCGCTGGCGTGGCTGCTGGCGCGGGTCTCCTTCCGCGGCAAGGCTCTGGTGCGCGTTCTGGTGATGCTGCCGATGGTGCTGCCGCCGACGGTCGCCGGTGTGGCGCTCCTTCAGGGGTACGGGCGGCGCGGGCTGATCGGCGGGCAGCTGTCGGACTGGTTCGGGGTGACCCTGCCGTTCTCGACGGCGGGGGCGGTCGTCGCGTCCGCGTTCGTCTCGATGCCGTTCCTGGTGATCAGCCTGGAGGGGGCACTGGCCGGGCTGCACCCCCGGTACGAAGAGACGGCTGTTTCGCTCGGCGCGTCACCGCTGCGCACGTTCTTCACGGTGACCGTTCCGATGGTCGCTCCGGGACTGCTCGCGGGTGCGGCGCTGTGCTGGGCGCGGGCCCTGGGCGAGTTCGGGGCGACGATCACCTTCGCCGGCAATCTGCCGGGCACCACACAGACCCTGCCGCTCCAGGTCTACCTGCTGCTGCAGAGCGACCCGGACGGCGCCGTGGCGGTGTCCCTGCTGCTGCTCGCGGTGGCGACAGCGGTACTGGTCGCTCTGCGGGGCCGCTGGCTGGGCCCGCAGGGCACGGACCGCGGCGCGCCGGTGACGGCGCCTGCGTCGGCTTTTGAGGACGACGCGCTGTTCCCGGGTGCCTTGTCCGGGGGCCCGGGCTCCGTTCCCGGGAACGGAGCCTCCGCCGGTGACGCCGGTGGCCTGTCCGGTGACACCGGTGGCCTGTCCGGTGACCGGTCCGGTGACATTCCCCGGTGGCCGCTGGCCGCCCGAATCGACGGGCACGCGCGCGTGGGGCTCGACGTCGCGGGCGGCCGTACGGTCGCCGTCGTCGGACCCAACGGGGCAGGCAAGACCACCCTCCTGCGCGCCCTCCTCGGACTCACCGACCGGGCCACCGCACTCTCTCTCCGGCTCGGTGAACAGGACGTCGCTGCGCTCCCGCCGCACCGGCGCGGCATCGCCTGGGTGCCGCAGGACGGCGCGCTGTTCCCGCACATGACCGCACTCGCCAACACGGCGTACGGGAGGACCTCCCAGGGCGCTTCCAAGGCACACGCGCGCGCGGAGGCCCAGGAGTGGCTCGACCGGCTCGGCGTCGGCCACCTCGCGCACCGCAGGCCCGGCCAGCTCTCGGGGGGCCAGGCGCAGCGCGTCGCCCTCGCCCGCGCCCTCGCCGCACGCCCCCGGCTCCTCCTCCTCGACGAGCCGCTCGCCGCACTGGACCAGACGACCAGGGCCCACGTCCGGCACGCCCTGCGCGACCACCTCGCGGGCTTCCCCGGCGTCTGTCTGATCGTCACGCACGATCCGGTCGAGGCCGTTTCGCTGGCGGACCACGTCCTCGTACTGGAGGAGGGCGAGTCCGTGCAGTACGCCCCTCCGGCGGAGGTCGCCCGGCATCCGCGTTCGCCCTGGGTGGCCCGGATGCTCGGCCGCAACGCCTGGCCCGGCACGACGACGGCCGACGGCCTGGAGCTGCGCGGCGGCGCGCACCTGATCGCCGCGGAACCGCTCCCCGGCGGTGCCCCGGGCCTCGCCGTCGTGGGACCCGAGGCCGTGTCCGTGCACCGGAACCGGCCCACGGGAAGTCCGCGCAACAACTGGCCGGGAACGGTCCGCGAGCTGACGGCGCACGGGAGCCGTCTGCGCGTCCTGATCGACGCGGCCCCCGAGGTCGTCGCGGAAGTCACTCCGGCGGCGGCCGCGGAACTGGGACTCGCGGAGGGCGTGCGGGTATGGGTGAGCGTGAAGGCGACGGAGGTCACCCTGGTCGCGCTCTGAGCCGTACCCCGGCGCGTACGGCCGGCACGGCTGCCCGCGCCGTCCCGAATGGCGCTCCCGGAGCGCACGCTCCCGCGCCCCGTCGCACGATGGATCCATGCCGACTTCCGCCGCCCTGCGTGCCACGGCCGTTCTCGCCACCACCGCCGTTCTCGTGTCCCTCGCCGGCTGTTCCGGCAGCGGCGGCCAGGGCGAGGGCGGGACCGGGGACAGGGATTTCGCCACCCAGAAGCTGGACTGGGCGGACTGTCCCGCCCCGTCCGTCGCGGAGGGCGGCGGCGCTTCCCCGGCCCCCCTCCCCGGCGGCGACGCCTGGCAGTGCGCCTTCATGGAGGCCCCGCGCGACTACGCGAAGCCCGGCGGCGAGACGATCGAAATCGCGCTCATCCGCGCGAAGGCCCGTGACACGGACAACCGCATCGGCTCCCTCGTCTTCAACTTCGGCGGCCCCGGCGCTTCGGGCGTGACCGGCCTGCCCTCCCTGGCCGCGAACTACGAGCGGCTGCGCTCCCGTTACGACCTCGTCAGCTTCGACCCCCGCGGCGTCGGCCGCAGCGTGGGCATCCAGTGCCAGGACGACAAGGAGCTCGACGAGTTCTACGCCCAGGACGGCACCCCGGACGACGCCGCCGAGGAGAAGACCTTCACCGACAGCCTCGCGTCGTACGCCTCCGCCTGCGAGGAGAACTCGGGCGACGAGCTCCCGTACGTCGGCACCGCCGACGCCGCTCGCGACATGGACCTGATGAGACAGGTCCTCGGCGACGACAAGCTGCACTACTTCGGCTTCTCGTACGGCACCGAACTGGGCGGCGTCTACGCGCACCTGTTCCCCGAGAACGTCGGCAGGGCGGTCTTCGACGCCGTCGTCGACCCCACCCGGTCCTCCGAGGAGAGTTCGCTCGGCCAGGCCGAGGGGTTCCAGCTCGCCCTGGAAAACTTCGCCGAGGACTGCGTCGAACGCGGTGACGAGTGCGCGCTGCCCGGCGGTTCCGTGGAAGAGATCGAGGACTTCGTCGCCGACCTCCTCCAGAGGCTCGACGGGAAGCCCGTCAAGGGCATCGGCGACCGCGAGCTGACGCAGAGCCACGCCACCAACGGAATCATCCAGACCCTCTACTCCAAGGAGTACTGGAAGTACCTGGAGCAGGGCCTCGACGAGGCGGACAGCGGCAGCGGCGAGCTTCTGCTCAGCCTCTCCGACTCCCTGAACGGCCGCAGCCCCGACGGTTCGTACAGCAATATCGGCGCCGCCAACACCGCCATCAGCTGTGTGGACAACAAGGAGCGTTACGACCTGGCGCAGGCCAAGGCGAAGCTCCCCGGGTTCCGCAAGGTCTCGCCCGTCTTCGGCGGCCCCCTGGGCTGGGGCCTGATGGGCTGCGCCGAGTGGCCGGTGCCCGGCACGTGGGACACCCCCGACGTGAGCGCGCCCGGCTCGGCCCCCATCGTCGTCATCGGCACCACCGGCGACCCGGCGACACCCTACGAAGGAGCGAAGAAGATGGTCGGCGAGCTGGGCAAAGGCGTCGGCATCGAGCTGACGTACAAGGGCGAGGGCCACGGCGCGTACAACAACGGCGACCAGTGCGTGCGGAGAGCGGTGGAGGCGTATCTGCTGAGGGGCAAGGTCCCGGCCGCCGGGACCGTCTGCCCGTGAGCCTGCCGGCGGCCCTGCCCGTGTCCCTGTCGCTGGTCCTGTCGCTGGTCCTGCCACTGGTCCTGTCAGTGGCTCCGCCTAGGATGACGAATCCGTTTTCGAATGCTGGTGTCTGTGGGGCCGCGATGGCGAATCTTGTACGGGCAGTCGCCCTGACGGCCGCTGCGCTGCTCACGGCGGGGGCCGCCACCGGCTGCGGCAGCGGTTCCACGGGCGGCCGGGACAAGTCCCCCACGTCCACGACGGCCACCTCCGCCGCCCCCCGGGGCGGCCATGACGACGGCGAGCAGCCCCCCGCCCTCCCCGCCGCACTCACCGGCCAGCAGCTCGACTGGAAGCGGTGCGCCGCGCCCCGCAAGGCGGACGGCAGCGCCGCCCGGGCCCCCGGCGGCGACTGGCAGTGCGCCACCCTCACCGCACCGCTGGACTACCGCAAGCCGGACGGCGGCACGATCGGCATCGCGCTGATCCGCTCCAAGGCCACCGACGGCGACCGGCGCATCGGTTCGCTCCTGTTCAACTTCGGCGGGCCCGGCGGCTCCGGCGTGGCGGGGCTGCCCGGCGCGGCACCGGCGTTCGACACCCTGCACGCCCGCTACGACCTGGTCAGCTTCGACCCGCGCGGCGTCGCGGAGAGCTCCGCCGTCGTCTGCCAGGACGACAAGCAGGCCGAGGCATCCTTCCGGCTGGACTCCACCCCCGACACCCCCGCCGAGGAAAAGGCCTACCTCGACGACTCGGCCGCCTTCGGCGCGGGCTGCGTCAAGCGTTCCGGAAAGGTCCTGCCGTACGTCGGTACGAGCAGTGCCGCCCGCGACATGGACCTGATCCGCCACGTCCTCGGCGACAAGAAGCTGAACTACTTCGGCTTCTCCTACGGCACGGAGCTGGGCGGCACCTACGCCCACCTGTTCCCGGAGAACGTCGGCCGCATGGCGCTGGACGCGGTCGTCGACCCGTCCGCGGACTTCGTCCGCCACGCCCGCAACCAGGCCCTGGGCTTCCAGCGCGCGCTGGAGAACTACTTCAGGAGCACCGGCACCACGGCAGAGGCGGGTACCGCGCGCGTCGTGCGACTGCTCGACCGGCTCGACAAGAAGCAGCTGACCACCGGCACAGGCCGCCCGCTGACGCAGAGCCTCGCGGTCACCGGCATCATCACCCCGCTGTACGGCGAGGACGGCTGGCCGACGCTGACCAAGGCCCTGCGCGAAGCCGAGAACGGCGACGGCACGACGCTGCTGACGCTCGCCGAGTCGTACAACGACCGCGACCAGGAAGGGCGTTACGGCACGGCGCACCACGCCCAGCGCGCCATCTCCTGTGCCGACGCCAAGGGACGTGTGAGCGGCGAGCGGGTCAGGGCGGTCCATCTGGCCGACTTCCGGAAGGTCTCCCCCGCCTTCGGCCCGTACCTCGCCTGGGACCTGGCCGGCTGGTGCGCCTCCTGGCCGGTCGACGGGGAGCACGAGACCCCCGAGGTCGGCGCGGAGGGCGCGGCTCCCGTCCTCGTCATCGGGGGCAAGGGCGACCCGGCCACGCCGTACGAGGGTTCGCTGCGGATGGTCGAGGAGCTCGGCAGGGGCGTCGGCGTACAGATCACGTACGAGGGCGAGGGCCACGGCGCGTACCTGACGGCCAATGCGTGCATAGCGCGCACCGTCGACCCGTACTTCCTGGACGGCGAGGTCCCGGCGAACGGCACCACCTGCGCCGCGTGACCGAAAGCCGCGCGGAGCGCCGGACCTGGTCCGTACAGAACGGGTCCGGCTCGCACCGGGGAAAGGGGCCGTCCCGCACGTGACGTGCGGGACGGCCCCTCCTGCTTGCGCCGGCGAAGACCTAGTAGACCGGCTTCTCCGGCTCGATCTGGTTGACCCAGCCGATGACGCCGCCACCGACATGCACCGCGTCCGCGAAGCCCGCGGACTTGAGCACCGCGAGGACCTCCGCACTGCGGACGCCCGTCTTGCAGTGCAGGACGATGCGCTTGTCCTGCGGCATGTCCTGGAGGGCGGCGCCCATCAGGAACTCGTTCTTCGGGATCAGCCGCGCGCCCGGAATGGAGACGATCTCGTACTCGTTCGGCTCGCGGACGTCGATGATCTCGATCTTCTCGTCGGCGTCGATCCACTCCTTGAGCTGCCTGGGAGTGATCGTGGAGCCGAGCGCCGCCTCCTGCGCCTCCTCGGACACGACGCCGCAGAAGGCCTCGTAGTCGATGAGTTCGGTGACGGTCGGGTTCTCGCCGCAGATCGCGCAGTTCGGGTCCTTGCGGACCTTGACCTGGCGGTACTGCATCTCCAGGGCGTCGTAGATCATCAGCCGGCCGACCAGCGGGTCGCCCACGCCGGCCAGCAGCTTGATCGCCTCGGTGACCTGGATGGAGCCGATGGACGCGCAGAGCACGCCCAGCACGCCGCCCTCGGCGCAGGACGGGACCATGCCCGGCGGCGGGGGCTCCGGGTAGAGGCAGCGGTAGCAGGGGCCGTGCTCGGACCAGAACACGGACGCCTGGCCGTCGAAGCGGTAGATCGAACCCCAG
The DNA here is from genome assembly GCF_053591455.1 of Streptomyces sp. NPDC003016. Taxonomy (NCBI): domain Bacteria; kingdom Bacillati; phylum Actinomycetota; class Actinomycetes; order Kitasatosporales; family Streptomycetaceae; genus Streptomyces; species Streptomyces sp. NPDC003016. The sequence continues at coordinate 48,023 of NZ_JBSFTV010000002.1, read as the reverse complement.
ACGTACGGCTTGTTCAGGAGCACGCACGCGTCGTTGACCAGGTAGCGGGTCGCGAAGTTGTCGGTGCCGTCGACGATCAGGTCGTACTGGGAGAAGATCTCCATCACGTTCTCGGCTTCGAGCCGCTCTTCGTGAAGGACCACGTTCACGTAGGGGTTGATGCCGAGGACCGAGTCACGGGCGGACTCGGCCTTCGAGCGGCCGATGTCGGCCTGGCTGTGGATGATCTGGCGCTGCAGGTTCGACTCGTCGACCTCGTCGAACTCCACGATGCCGAGCGTTCCCACGCCGGCGGCCGCGAGATACATCAGCGCGGGCGAACCCAGGCCGCCGGCGCCCACGGCGAGCACCTTGGCGTTCTTCAGCCGCTTCTGCCCGTCCATCCCGACATCCGGGATGATCAGGTGGCGGGAGTACCGGCGAACCTCGTCGACAGTGAGCTCGGCAGCGGGCTCGACCAGGGGTGGCAGCGACACGGGGACTCCGTAGGTCGGTCAATCAGTACGGTTGTTCTCCGCGTAACACTGCCACGCCCCTCCTCATTCCGAGACACCCGGTCCGATCCGCGAGACGATTTCGTCCCAGTAGCCGGGCAGTGTCTCGAATGGATCGTTTTGTCCGTCATGGTCGCCGCGGTCGGTCAGGAAGACCGTCCCGGCGCCCTGCCAGCGGGCGATCCGCACGGCCTCCTCCAGGTGCGTACGCGGCAGGCCGTGCACCAGGTGGCAGAAGCGCTCGGGCGGGTGGTCCGCGGTCCATTCCGCCACCTGTGACCAGCGGTAGTCCGCCCACGGCCCCGAGAACGTCACCAGTTGGTCGGCGGTCTCCGCGTAGCCCGGATGCGGGTGCGTGCCGTGTCCGAGGACCAGATGGCCGCAGCCGTCGGCCGGTGCGGACAGCGCGGTGCTGAGGCGCCGCACCCCGGGGAGCTCTGTCCGGCCGGTGGGACAGCGGTCCAGGTAGAAGCCGTCGACCCGGTACCAGTCGCGGAACCGGTGTGCGTCGGAGACGAGTTCGCCGAAGGATCTCGCTCCGTACGCCGCATCGAGCCGGCCCAGCACCCTGACACCGGCGTTGCGGATGCGGCCCGCGGCCTCCAGGCAGTGCGGGTCGGGGCGGGCGCCCGGGCCGTTGGAGACGTTGAGCACCACCCAGTGCAAGGGGGCCCCCGGACGGGTGAGTTCGGCCCATTCGACCGGGGCGACGAGCGGGTGGGCGTAGCCGGGGACCCCGAAGCCCATGCGGTCGGCGGCGGTCGCGGCCCGGTGCGGCCGGGGCGTGGTCAGATGCGGCACGCGGCCTCCATCCAGATGTCGGCGAGCGACTCCTCCAGGTTGATCCGGGGACGCCAGCCGAGCCGGTCGCGCGCGGTGCGCACGTCGGCCTGCTGCCAGCTGCCGCAGCCGTCCGGGTACGGGTAGGGGGCTCCCAGGTGCTCCGGGGCCATCTCGCCGCGCGGTGCGCCCACCGAGGCGAGCACGCTGCCCACTCCCCCGTTGCGCGCCGCCGCCGACGCGCTGCCCGCGGCGTGACCGGGAGGGGCGTCGAGTTCGTGCAGGGCGCCGCCGTAGCCCGCGACCCTGGCCAGGACGGCCGCGGCGTCCCGCAGCCGGACCGCGCGGCCGGTGCCGATGTTGATGGCGCCCTGCGCGGCGGAGAGGGAGGCGGCGTGCACGGCGCGCGCCACGTCGCGCACATCGACGAAGTCGCGCTGCACGCCGAGCCCGCCGAGTTTCAGCTCGCCGTCCCCGGACTGCATCGCGCGGCGCATCGCCTCGGCGAGCCGGCCGAGTGGTGAGCCGGCGGGCGTGCCGGGCCCGACCGGTGAGAAGACCCGGAGCACGACGGCGTCGAGCCCGGAGCCGAGGACCAGCTCGGTGGCGGCGAGCTTGCTCACGCCGTACGGGCCGCCGGGGCGGGGTACGGCGTCCTCGGCGGTGGACGACCCCGGCTGCGAGGGACCGTACTCCGCGGCGCATCCCAGCTGGACGAGGCGCGCCCCGCAGCCGCTGCGGCGCAGGGCCTCGCAGACGGTGGCGACGGCGACGGTGTTGTGCCGGGTCAGGTCGCGGGCGCCGCCGCGGGTGGCGCCCGCGCAGTTGATGACGACTCCGGGGTGGACGGCGTTCAGGAAGCGGGTCAGCGCACCGGGACTGCCGGTGGCGAGGTCGAACCGTACGTCGGCGTCGTCGCCCCGACCGAGGGCGGTGAGCTGCACGGCCGGGTCGGCGAGCAGCCGGTCGGCGACGAAGCGGCCGAGATATCCGTTGGCACCCAGCAGCAGGACCCTCATCGCGCGTCCCCTCGGTGCCGACCGGCTGTTGCTGGGGGTTGGGGGGTCATGGTCACGTTCTCCTTCGGGGATGTTTCGGTGAGTGCTGCGGTGTATGCCCGCGACGTCGGCTCCGCGGGAGGCGGTGGCTGGGACGGTGGCGGTGGCGGTGGCGGTGGCGGTGGCGGATCTGTGGGGTCAGTGCGGGCCCTGCGGACCGGATGTGCCGGATGCGTCGGGCGTGCCGGGTCCGGGCGCGTGGGCGGAGGCGCGGGAGAGCGCCGCCGCGGCGTGGACGAACAGGGCGAGCGCGGCCAGGGTGCAGGCGGCGGCCGGGACGGCGCCCGCGCCACCGGCCTCCACGAGCACCTCGACGGGCCGGGCGAGGAAGCCGCAGCCGGGCAGGCGGGCGGCGAGTACGGCGGAAAGCGCGGCGATCTGCACGGCGGACGCGGCGGCGAGCCCGGCGGATGCGGACCTGGAGAAGCCGTGGACGGTGAGCAGTCGGGCGAGGAAGAGGAGCGCACCGAGGGCGACGCCGGACGCCGGAGCGGCCCACCCGCTGTCACCGGTCACGCTTCCCGCCCCGATGCGGAGGCAGAGGAGCACGCCCACGAACAGTCCGGTGACGCCGAGCACGAGGGGCCGGGCCGCCGCCGCGAACTCCTCGGTGCCACGGCTCGCGACGAGTTTGCGCCGCGCCTGTACGGCGATGAGGTGCGCGCACCAGGCCGCGGGGACCAACGCGGCGGCGAGGGCCACCAGCGTCGCTGTCGCCACAGGCCAGAGCCCTTCGAAGCCGGGGCCGGGGCCGGGACCAGGACCGGGGCCGGGTCCAGGACCGGGACCGGTACCGGGACCGCCCGTGAGGAGCCGGCCGAGCAGTCCGTCGCCGAAGACGGCGTATCCGAGCAGCCAGCACAGCCACAGGCGCGCGGCGGGCGCCGTGCGCCCCTCGGCGCGCAGGGGCCCGTGGCGCAGGGACAGGGCGAGCGTGGCCGCGGCGACCAGGAGCCCTGCCGCGCCGACCACCGACGTCGCCTGGCCGGAAGCGAGTTCGACCCCAGCGGCGGTGAGGACGCAGGCGGCGCCGGGCAGCAGCGCGTACGCGGTCCAGCCGGTGCGCGCGGGCGTCTCGGGCGCCGGGGGGCGCCGGACGCTGTCACCGATGCGCGGCACGCGTGCGTACAGCTCCTCGGCGAGCGCGAAGACGTCCCGGTGGCGGAAGCGCGCGGCGGTCCTGTCGGTCACCCCGTGCGCTTCGAGGCCGGCGGCGATCTCCAGTGGATCGACGGCCCGCTCGCAGAGCTCCCGGTGCCGGTGCATGAGCGTCCGTACGGGGTCGGCGGGCCCGCGGCGCGGCGCGGGGGTCCCGGAGCCCCCGCCGCGACCGGGGGCGGCGGGCGCCGCTTCCGGTACGGCCACGGCCGCCGGTGTCCGCGAGTCGCCGCCCCACCCGCCGGGGGCGGCCGGCGTACGGGATGCGCTCATCGGCGTACCTCCTGCGCTGACGGTCGAGGTCGTAGTTGCGGTTGCGGTTGTGCTTGCGCTTGCGGAGGATCTCGCCGGGTCCTGCCGGCTGGGCCGCTCAGACACCGCGCTCCCCCGGCCCGGCGCCCGCCCCCGCGCCCACCGGCCGGGCCGCACCGGCGCCCCCCGCCCAGCGCGGCCCCGGCGCCCCGCCGCCCGGACCGCCCGCGCCGCCTCCCGCCCAGTGGCCCGGCACATGCTCTTCCGCCGGGTTGGCGAAGAGCAGGGGCTCACCGTCCGTCCCGAGCGCTTCGCGACGCACCGGGCAGTGCGAGATCAGCTCCAGGTAAATGCCGCGAAATGCCTCGATGTTCTGCTCGACCGTGAAGAGTTCGACCGCGCGTGCGCGCGCCGCCGCACCCAGCCGTTCGCGCCGCCGCGGATCACGGAGCAGCGCCACACAGGCGTCGGCCAGTGCGCGGGGATTGCGCGGCGGGACCACCAGGCCCGTACCGCCGATGACTTCGACGACCGCGCCGACGTCCGTCGAGACCGTGGCGCGTCCGCAGAACATCGCCTCGACCAGGCTGACCGGGAAGCCTTCGACGACGCTGGAGAGCACCACCACGCTCCCCGCGGCGTACGCGTCGGCCAGGTCCGCCGCCTCGGGGCCGCCGATGTCCTCGAAGGAGACGGGATTGTCGCCGACGGCGTGCGCGTCGGCCGCCTCGTCGGGGAAGAGCTGGGCGGCGAGTGCCTTGCAGTGCGCGAGATAGGCGGCGGCCTCGCCGCCCTGCCCGTGCCTGCCGTGGACGATGCGCAGCCGGGCCTGCGGCTCCTCCTTGCGCACCCCGGCGAAGGCGTGGAGCAGCGAGACGAGGTCCTTGGCGGGCTCGACGCGGCCGACCCAGACCAGCGTGCGGGGGTCACCGCCGTCGTCCCCCTCCCCCACGGCCGCGAAACGGCCGGACTCCATGCCGGGGTAGACGGTACGCAGCTTGGCGCGGTCGGCGCCGCATCGCTCCTGCCACCGCCTGACGTGCGCATTGCCCGGTGTGATGAGGGCGGCCCGGGCGTACACCTCGGCGGCGAGCCTGCCGTGGAAGGCGGCCAGGAGCGTCCGCACCGGCATGCTCCGGGACGTGCCGCCGGCCGCGAGGTAGTGCGCGCGCAGCTGTACGCCGTACTCGGTGACCAGCAGCGGGACGCCGAAGAAGCGCTGGGCGAGCAGCCCCGGCAGAGCGGCGGACCCGCCGGAAGCCGCGTGGCACAGGTCGACGGCGCCGAGGCCCTGTGCGTCGTACCAGTCCAGGGACAGGGGCCGCAGCGCGTGCTCCAGCAGGCCGACGGCTTCGAGGTAATCGGAGACCTTCGCGGCGTGCACCGCGCGGTGGGCGCCGGGGGTGCGGCAGGCGGCTTCGAGGGTGCGTACGGCGGCTTCGGAGCGCAGGGCGGTGGGGAGTCCGCCGCGCTCCGTGGCCAGTTCCGCGAGCCCGTAGAGACCGCCGGCGAAGCGGTCGCCCGCGCCTCCTCCGCCCGGCTCTCCGCCCGGCTCTCCGCCCGGCTCTCCGTCCGGTCCTCCGCCCGGCGCGCAGATCGCCCCGGCCAGTTCCCCGAAGTGCTCGGTGAAGCGGCGCCGTTCGCGTCGGCCGTACGTCCTGCCGTCGTCCTCCGGCGTCCACAGCGGTGCGGTGCGCACACTCCGCACCTGGGGCGGCAGCCGGACCAGGCCCCGCGCCTCCTGGCGGGCGCTGCGGCTCAGGGCGTAGATGTCGAATTCGTGCTGCGCGAGCCCGCGCACGAGCCGGTCGCACCAGAGCCTGGACTCACCTGTGGCATACGGATAGCCACCCTCCGTAAGCAGTCCGATCCGCACGGGCGCACCTCCGATCTCCCTTGCGGGCGGCCGCCGTTGGTCCGGCGGCTCGCAGCGGGACGACCGTATGCGGACATGCCGGTGACGCGACGGACGGTTGTCCGTCGCGCCACCAAAAGGGGTGAACACGCGTAACTTTCGCCCCGCAGTAGCGTTCTGTCGCGCTAGGGGGCCCTACGGTTACGGAGGGTCAGGCTGCGGCCAGTGCACAACGGCCTCAATTGCCCGGATACACCCAGGCATTGGGCTTGCACGTGATGCCGCCGATCTTCAGCGACTTCGTCTGCTGCTGCATGATCGGCGCGAGCTCGCCGGGCGTCTCGCAGTTCTTGTGACCGTGCCCGAGCCGGTGGCCGATCTCGTGGTTGATCAGCATCCGGCGGTACTCGAACATCCTGTCCTTGCCGAACGTCTCCGCCCCCTGCGCCCACCGGTACGCATTGATCATGACGCGCTCGGTCGCCGCCGAATCGCACGAGACGTTGCCGGAGAGCGTGTCGAGACCCGACTTCGCACACCACACACCCGTGGTGCCCGGGCTCGCGAGCGTGATGACGAAGTCCGGCCGGCCGGAGGAGATCCGCTCGAACGTCATGGCACCGTTGTGCGCCCAGCTCCGGTCGTCGTTGAGCGTCTCCTGCACGGCGCGGGCGAAGAGCGCGCCGTCGAGTCCGAGCCCCTTCTCGACGTCCACCCGGTAGGAGAACTTCTGTCCCTTGCCGGGCGCCCTGTCGAAGCCGCCGATCGCCTCGAAGTCGCCACTCCCCTTCAGCTTCGGGTCGATCGGGTACGTCCTGGCCATCTGCTGCTCGTACGTCGCCGGGGCGGCGTCCGCTTCCCGGGACGGCGTCGGCCGGGCGTCCGAACGGGAGGTGTCGCTCGCCCTGGTGCTCCGGTCCGCGGCGGCCGGGGCCGCGGCGGACTCCTTCTCGCCCTGGGCGACCTGCCCGGCCACCACAACGGCGAGCACGGTGGTCACCGCGGCTGCGGCGATCCCGGTGAAGGTCCGCCCCTTGCCGCCCCTGGCCGGCGCGTCGCCCGCGTCGCCCGCGTCGCCCGCCTCGCCGAAACCACCGTCGTGCCCGTCGTGGTCATGACGACCACCGGCAGCGGCAGGGTCAGGGGCAGGGGCATCAGCAGCGGCTTCGCGTCCTGCTTCCCGACGGTCCGGGCCGGTTGCCGTAGTGCCGGAAGGGGCGCGCGGGGCGGACGGAATCCGGGGCGGGGCGTCGAACGCCTTGAGGAAATCCTGCCGCGGGCCCGGTATCCGGGCCCCGGCCGCGAACCGCACCCGGGGCCGAGGGCCGGTCGAGTCCAGCTGCGGTCCCTGCGACCCTTGCGGTTCCTGGGCCCCCCGCGTCCCATGCGACCCCTGCGGTGCGCGAGGCGCACCCTGCAAGTCGCCGTACCGGCCGTCGTCCTGTGCGACGCTCCAGCCACCGCCCGACTCACGCTGCTCGGGATGCCCGCCGCGCACGTGCGGCACCCCGCGAGCCGGAGTGCCGCCGTACTGCTGACGCTGCTGTGACTGCTGTGGTTGTGGCTGTGGCTGTGGCTGTGGCTGTGGTGGCAGCGGTGGCTGCGGTGGCCCTTGTCGGTACCCGGGCGCCGGCGTGGTGTCGTACCCCGCCTCTTCCCCACGCCTGCGTCGCCCGCTTCCCGCGCCCCGCCCCGCCACGGCTTCCTCGGCGGTACCGGATATGACGGGGTTCTCGGCTGCCCCCCGGGGGACGGGGCCTCGGCGACTATGACGTCCCACGCGCCGGATCAGCTCCTACCGCAGTCATCGATCAGTTCCCGGACAGCGCTGGCGACCGCCTCCGGATATTCCATCATCGCCACGTGCCCGGCGTCGGGCAGTGTCAGCAGCCGCGCATCGCGGAAAGCCGCTGCCGCCCTGCGCGCCATACGGTACGACACGAGCTGGTCCCGCCCTCCGTACACCAGCAGCGTCGGCGCGAGCACCCGCTCCGCCTGGCGCCACAGGCCGTGCTGTCCGCCCAGTGTGTACGCGTCGACGATGCTCCGCGCCGAACGTGTCATCGCGTCCCAGAAATGAGGCAGTTGCAGCCGCCGCTCCATCTCCTGCACGGCGTGCTGGAAGGCCTCGGGCTCGACCGCCTCGGGATCGCCGTAGCAGAGCGCCATCACACCGCGCGTGCGCTGCTCCGCCGTCCAGTCCTTGCTCAGCCGGGCGAACAGCGAGGCGACCCCCGGCACCGCGAGCAGCCCGGTCGGCACCGCCGTGCGCTGCACCCGGAGTTCCGGGAGGGCGGGCGAGACGAGCGTGAGCGTGCGCACCAGGTCGGGCCGGACGGCCGCGATACGCGTGGCGACCGCGCCGCCCAGCGAGTTGCCGAAGAGGTGCACCGGTCCGCGCCCGCTCGCGTCGAGCAGCCGGATGCACGCACGCGCCTGCCCGCTGAGCGAGTAGTTGCCGTCGTCCGGCGGCGGGGAGTCCCCGAAGCCGGGCAGGTCGACGGCCTCGCCGTCCACGTGGTCGGCGAGCAGCGGCATCAGCGCCGACCAGTTCTGCGAGGAACCGCCGAGCCCGTGCACGTACAGCGCGGGCGGGAGGCCGGCGCGCGTCGCGGGCCGCGTGCGTACGTTCAGCGTCAGCCCGGGCAGGGTGACGGAGCGCAGCTTCTCGCCCTCGGCGATCCGCACGGCACTGACCCGTGGCACCGCGGTGGCGGCGAGGCTGGATCCGGGCAGCTCGGTCGGAGACATGCGGCAATGTTACGAGACGATCACGTACTGAATCGTGTGTTCGCCGTCACAGATCTACCCTCGGAGCAAGGGGGTACGCGTCGCCCCTGTCTCCTCCCCGGAAGGAAGCCACGCATGACTGTCGATCCCACCGACCCGGACACCTTCGTGGAAGTGGAAGAGGAGTCCCTCGACGCACCGGGCGTACTCGACGACGACGTCTCCGAGGCGGACGCCGCGGAACAGCACACGGAGTGGCAGGAGAACCATGACGCTCCGCTGACCGGCCTCGACCCCGGCTCCGCGAACGAGGCGGACGCCGCGGAACAGGCCCGCGTCGTCGCCCTCGACGAGGACGACTACCGCTGATCAGCTCCTGATCAGCGCCTGATCAGCCTTCCGCGGCTGTCCGGTCCGTGAAATTCTGCGTCCGCACCGCGCACAGGCGGGTTACCCAAAAGTACGATGGCGGGCGTGGCGCACACGGCGCACGGAACGGCCGTGCTGTTGAAAGGCCGCGACACTGAAAGACATGGGAGGCGGCGTGACAGCCACCGAGCAGACAGAGGCGGCACGCCCACGGGGCACGCGCCTGCCCCGCCGAGCCCGACGCAATCAACTCCTGGGTGCGGCACAGGAGGTCTTTGTCGCACAGGGGTACCACGCGGCGGCGATGGACGACATCGCGGAACGGGCCGGCGTGAGCAAGCCGGTCCTGTACCAGCACTTCCCGGGCAAGCTGGAGCTCTACCTGGCCCTCCTCGACCAGCACTGCGAGTCGCTGCTCCAGGCGGTACGCACCGCCCTCGCGTCGACCACGGAGAACAAGCTGCGGGTGGCCGCGACGATGGACGCCTATTTCGCGTACGTCCAGGAGGAGGGCGGCGCGTTCCGCCTGGTCTTCGAGTCGGACCTGACGAACGAGCCCGCCGTGCGCGAGCGCGTCGACCGGGTGTCGCTCCAGTGCGCCGAGGCGATCAGCGAGGTCATCGCCGAGGACACCGGCCTGTCCAAGGACGAGTCGATGCTGCTGGCCGTCGGGCTCGGCGGCGTCTCCCAGGTGGTCGCCCGCTACTGGCTCTCCAGCGGCAGCACCATCCCGCGCGACACGGCGGTGCAGCTGCTGACGTCGCTCGCCTGGCGCGGCATCGCGGGCTTCCCGCTGCACGGCGCGGAGCACGGCGCGGAGCACTGACGCGGCGCGTTCCGGGGAGTTCCCGGGAACGCTCGGAAACGTACTCCGGAGCGTCCTTCGGAACGTTCCCCGGAACGCCTTCCGGATCGTCCCGGGAGCGTGTTCCCAGTCCGTGTTCGCTTCTGGCGTGCGGCGTCGGAGCGTTCCGTGTCCCCTCACCGGGCTAATGTGTGCTGCGTACAGCGCGGCTGACCGCGCACCGCAGCACCGACCGTCGGAGGGACATAGCCGTGGAGGTCAAGATCGGCGTGCAGCACGCGCCCCGGGAGATCGTTCTGGAGAGCGGGCAGTCCGCCGAGGAGGTCGAGCGCGCGGTATCCGACGCGCTGGCCGGCAAGGCGCAGCTGCTCAGCCTCAAGGACGAGAAGGGCCGCACGGTCCTCGTTCCCGCTGACCGGATCGCCTACGTGGAGATCGGCGAGCCGATGACGCGCAGGGTGGGCTTCGGCGCGCTGTAGGCGTCGACGGCACAGCAGCATCACAGACGGAACCGGCCCGGTGGGATGTCCCACCGGGCCGGTTCCGTCCGTCTGTACGCCGGGCCTCTCCGCAGGCCCTCTCCACCGGGCCGGGGAGGGTTGCCTTCCGCAAGGCGGGGGTAGTACGGGCTACGACCCATTCGCACCCGGCTGCACGGGAGGAAACCACGTGATTCTGGAAGCTCTCGGCTCCATCGCCCTCGGCTTCGCCCTTGCCTGGGCGGCCGGCCACCGGCTCGGAGACCGACTGCCCTCACGGCGCCTGGTCCTGGCCGCGGGCCCGCTCGGCGCCCTGTTCGGCGCGTACGTCACCCACTCCGCCCTCGGCCCCGGCCACGTCGTCGCGACACTGGCCGGCGCGGTGGCGGTGGGAGCGGTCCTGCTGTCGCTCCTCATCCGCCCCAGGGGCCGCGTCCACCGTTCGGCGGCGGCGTAGCGTCCCTCTGCGGCGTTACGCCGCCAGCCCCAGCGCGGCCATGCGCTTCGTGTGCGTCTCGGTGATCCGCGAGAACATCCGTCCCACCTCCGCCAGGTCGAAGCCGTCGGCGACACCGCCCACGAGCATCGTGGAGAGCGCGTCGCGGTCCGCCACCACCCGCTGGGCCTGCGAGAGTGCCTCACCCATCAGCCTGCGCGCCCACAGCGCGAGCCGGCCCCCGCAGCGCGGGTCCGCCTCGATCGCGGCACGCACCTTCTCCACCGCGAAGTTCCCGTGGCCGGTGTCGTCGAGCACGGCGAGCACCAGCCCCCGGGTGTCCGAGTCGAGCCGCTCCGCGACCTCGCGGTAGAAGTCACTGGCGATCGAGTCGCCGACGTACGCCTTGACCAGGCCCTCCAGCCAGTCCGACGGCGCGGTCTGGCGGTGGAAGTCGTCCAGCGCCTTCGCGAAGGGTTCCATCGCCGCCGTCGGCTCCTCGTCGATCGCGGTCAGCCGGTCCCGCAAACGCTCGAAGTGGTGGAACTCCGCCGACGCCATCTTCGCGAGCTCCGCCTTGTCGGCGAGCGTCGGCGCGAGCTTGGCGTCCTCGGCGAGGCGCTCGAAGGCCGCCAGCTCCCCGTACGCGAGCGCGCCCAGCAGGTCCACGACCGCGGCGCGGTAGTGCGGCTCGGCGGACGCCGTCGCCCAGTCCTGGGCTGCGATACCGGTCCGGGGTGTCTCGTCGGGTGCAATGGCGTTGTCAGGCGTCTCCATGGACCGCACAATAGCCCGCTCTGCACGGTACGTAAGGGCCTGGTCAGCCACTCCCGTCACACCGATCCGGGAAATCGTTCCAACACACCTGCGCGAATCCGGGGTACAGTGGTAAAGCGCCTGCAGAGTACCCAGGGTATTTCGCGGCGCAATTGAATGAGGATGCCCGGTCGGTGGCCCGATCGGCTCCGACCCGACAGCCCTCCACGCGGTGCGTACCAAGGCGTACGACCGCAAGATGAGGGGCCCCCTCAGCGGCACGAGCGCTTGAGCGACGGCACGTGGTCCCGCGCCACCCGGCCCATCAACGGCCGGACGAGAAACAGGCACGGTACGACCCCCTTCGTTCGCGTCATGCCGCGTCTCACAGAAGAGGCAGCACCCTGACTACGTTCCGAGACCTCGGGATTCTCTCCGAGACCGCCGAAGCCCTTGAAGCCGTCGGCATTCTGTCCCCCTTTCCCATCCAGGAGATGACGCTCCCCGTCGCGCTCGCCGGCAGCGACGTCATCGGCCAGGCCAAGACCGGCACCGGCAAGACGCTCGGCTTCGGCCTTCCGCTGCTGGAGCGCGTCACCGTCCCCGCGGACGTCGAGGCGGGCCGGGCCGAGCCCGCGAAGCTGACCGAGGCTCCGCAGGCGCTCGTCGTCGTCCCCACCCGTGAGCTGTGCCAGCAGGTCACCAACGACCTGCTGACGGCCGGCAAGGTCCGCAACGTCCGCGTGCTCGCCATTTACGGCGGCCGGGCGTACGAGCCCCAGGTCGAGGCGCTCAAGAAGGGCGTCGACATCGTCGTGGGCACGCCCGGACGTCTGCTCGACCTCGCCGGCCAGAAGAAGCTCGACCTCTCCCACGTGCGTTCGCTCGTGCTCGACGAGGCCGACGAGATGCTCGACCTGGGCTTCCTGCCCGACGTCGAGAAGATCATGAAGATGCTTCCGCCGAAGCGCCAGACGATGCTCTTCTCGGCGACCATGCCGGGCGCCGTCATCGGCCTCGCCCGCAAGTACATGTCGCGGCCGACGCACATCAGCGCCACGTCGCCCGACGACGAGGGCGCGACCGTCGCGAACATCACGCAGCACGTCTTCCGCGCGCACAACATGGACAAGCCGGAGCTCGTCTCCCGCATCCTCCAGGCCGACGGCCGCGGGCTCGCGATGATCTTCTGCCGTACGAAGCGGACCGCCGCCGACATCGCCGAGCAGCTGGAGAAGCGCGGCTTCGCCTCCGGCGCGGTCCACGGCGACCTCGGCCAGGGCGCGCGCGAGCAGGCGCTGCGCGCGTTCCGCAACGGCAAGGTCGACGTACTGGTCTGCACCGACGTCGCCGCGCGCGGCATCGACGTCGAGGGTGTGACGCACGTCATCAACTACCAGTCGCCCGAGGACGAGAAGACGTACCTGCACCGCGTCGGCCGCACCGGCCGCGCGGGCGCGAAGGGCATCGCCGTCACGCTGGTCGACTGGGACGACATCCCGCGCTGGAAGCTCATCAACAAGGCGCTGGACCTGCCGTTCGACGAGCCCGAGGAGACGTACTCCACGTCTGCTCACCTGTACGAGATCCTGAGCATCCCCGCCGGCACGAAGGGCGTACTGCCCCGGGCCGACCGGACCCGCGCGGGACTGGGCGCGGAGCAGGTCGAGGACCTCGGCGAGACGGGCGGCCGTGGGCGCAAGTCCACTGCCGCTGCGGCGGCGGCTGCCGCCGCGCCGGCCGTCGTCGAGGAGCGCGCCCCGCGTACGCCGCGTCAGCGTCGCCGTACGCGCAACGGCGCGCCGGTGACGTCGGACGAGGCGAACGAGGCGACGGCGGTCTCCGCCGAAGCCACCGCGGCGCCGGAGACGGCGACCAAGGCGTCCGAGGCCGCCGAGGCCCCTGCCGAGCCGCGTACCCCGCGCCGTCGCCGCCGCACCCGCGCGGTGAACCCGGCGAACGCGGTGGACACCGCGGAGGCCGTGACGGAGACGGCGGAGGCCCGGATCCCCGCTCCCGCGGAGGAGTCCGAGACTCCGAAGAAGCCCCGCCGCCGTACGCGCGCCGTGAAGCCGGCCGAGGCCGCCGCCGAGGCTCCCGCGTCCGCCGAGGCGTCGGCCCCGGCTCCGGTGAAGGCACCTCGCCGCCGCACGCGCGCTGCCGCCGTGGCGCAGCCCGAGAGCTGATCCAGCACGCCCCGATGGCCCGGTTCCCCTTCGCGGGGGCCGGGCCATCGGCGTACGGCGGCGGGGGCGCGGCCTCCCACCGCCACGAAAGGTGCGGCCCGTGCGGCCCGTACGCAGCGCCGTGCAGCCGTTAGCCTCGTCGCATGAGCAGGCCGCCCACTTTCACCCCGCCCCCCGGCTCCCGCGCCCTCCCCCTGCGCACGTCGCGCGGCGTGTTCGCCGCGCTCGAAGCGCGGCCGCGACACGCGGAGCCCAGGGGCACCGCGCTGCTGCTGCCCGGGTACACCGGGAGCAAGGAAGACTTCATCGCGATGCTGGTACCGCTCGCCGAGGCCGGGTACCGGGTCGTCTCGGTCGACGGGCGCGGGCAGTACGAATCCGAGGGGCCCGACAGCGAAGAGGCTTACGCGCAGGGCGAGTTGGCCCGGGACGTGCATGCGCAGGCGGCCGCGTGCGGTACGCCGGTGCACCTCGTCGGGCACTCCCTCGGAGGCCAGATCGCCCGCGCGGCCGCACTGCTCGACGCGGCGCCGTTCGCGTCGCTGACCCTCATGTCGTCGGGCCCGGCCGAGGTCTCACCCGCGCAGCAGCAGAAGATCGCACTGCTGACGCAGGCCCTCGGCTTCATGACCATGGCCGAGGTGTGGGAGAGCATGAAGGCGCTCGACCCCCCGGAGGACGCCGACCTCGACGGCGCCGCCCTGCGCGCGCGCTGGCTCCGGCACAGCCCCGCACAGCTCGTCGCCACCGGCAGGCAGCTGGCGGGCGAGCCGGACCGCGTGGCCGAGCTCGCCGCGCTGGGACTCGCGGCGCACGTGGTGTCGGGGTCCACGGACGACACCTGGCCGGTACCGCTGATCGACGGGATGGCCGAACGGCTGGGCGCGTACCGGACGGTCGTCGAGGGCGCCGGGCACTCCCCGAACACCGACCGGCCGGAGGAGACCGCGAAGGCGCTGGCGGGGTTCTGGGACGCCCTTCGGGGCTGGGCCGGGCCGCACAGTTGAGGGGCCAGGGTTAGTACTGGGCCTGGAGGTGGTGCCAGAAGCCGTCCCGCAGCGCCCGGCGGAGGTCCGCGTGGCCGCGCAGGGACCGCTGGAGCAGCCGCTCCGCCTCCACCAGGAGCTCCTGGTCCACCGAGCCCGGCAGGTAGGGGTGGCCGGGCAGCAGGTCGGCCAGCGATTCCCGGCCCCGCGCCCCCAGCCACGCCGCCGCGATCTGCGCGCCGATGAAGCGGACGTCCTCGCGGGACGGCCGCGGGGCGCCCTCGTTCTCGTACGTCGTGACGGGGCGCCGCGTGACGTACGGCTTGCAGAAGTCGAGGTCGAACGTGCGCTGGCTGTCGACCTCCCACAGGAGCGGTTCGGCCTGGTTGCGGCCCTCGCCCGCCTCGATGCCCCACAGGTGGACCCGCGCGCCGTAGCCCTGGGCGGCCTCGACCGCGGAGACCAGGTCCTCGTCACCGCCCACCAGGGCCGCGTCGCTGATGGCGCGGTGCCTGGCCAGTGACTCCAGGTCCGTACGGATCAGGGAGTCGACGCCCTTCTGCTGGTTGTTGGCGTTGAGGTTGCCGAGGCGGACCTTGACGTCGGGCAGCTCGGCGATCGACTGCTGCTCGGTGGTGTGGATGCGGCGCCTGGCCCCGTCGTACCAGTACACCCGCAGCAGCCTGCTGTCCGCGAAGATCGTCCGGGCCTTGTCGATGAACGCCTCGATCATCCCCTCCGCGTCCAGGTCGAAGGACCTGCGGTCCTCGGTCCCGGTCACGAGCAGCCCGGCCGCCGCGTAGACGTATCCGGCGTCGACGAAGATCGCGTGGGTGGAAGGGGTCTTCGCCACCTCGGCGAGCATGCGCTGGAGCAGCTCGTTGGTGCGCTCCAGGCGGGAGGCGATCCCGGCCAGTTCAGTGGGGCCCGAAGGCTGTGCGTCGTCCATACGGATCTCATTGTCCGTGGCGTGAGCGAGCGGGCACAACCGGTCCCGCCACCCGTGAGTATTTAGAGAGCCGAAAATTTTCTTTAGCGTAGGGAATGACCGCGGTGGGTACACCGTTGTAACCCTCAGAGAACGTGCGACGCCTAGTCTCGCGTTCCCACCCACAGTTCTCCAGCAGGAGGATCAGACGAAGGGAGAAGCCTTGCGCTTCGAAATCATGCGCCTGGACGACGTCGACGGTTCCGCCGTCGACAGCACCGTCGTGGACGCCGCCTCCGTCAACCGGATCGTGCAGCAGGCCGCCTCTGTCGGCCAGCGCATCTACATCCGCCCGGCCGAGACCTCGGCTTCATAACGCCATAGCGGTTTGTTGAGGTAAGCGCCCCCGTACGTCGCGTACGGGGGCGCTCGTGCGTGTCAGCCGCCCCGGATCACCTGGGTGACGCCGTTGATGATCTGCTGCACGGCGATCGCGGACAGCATCATGCCCGCGAGACGCGTCACCAGGACCACGCCGCCGTCCCTGATCACACGGATGATCAGCAGCGAGTAGCGCATGGCCAGCCACAGGACCACGTGCATCGCGGCGATCGCCGCCCAGACCGAGACCTGCGCCGTGACGCTGTCCGCGTGCTGTACGGCGAGGATCACCGAGACGATCGCGCCGGGGCCCGCCAGCAGCGGCATCCCCAGCGGTACGAGCGCGACGTTGACGTCCTTGGTCTGCGTCGGCTCGTCGGTCTTGCCGGTCAGCAGGTCGAGCGCGATCAGAAGGAGCAGCAGGCCGCCCGCGATCATCAGCGCCGGCACGGACACGTGCAGGTAGTCGAGGATCTGCTGGCCGAGGACGCCGAAGACGGCGATCACGCCGAAGGCGACGGCGACGGCCTGCCAGGCCATCCTGCGCTGCACCTTGGCGGGCCGGCCCGAGGTCAGGGCGAGGAAGATCGGAGTGATCCCAGGGGGATCCATAATCACAAAAAGCGTGAGAAAAAGGGATCCGAAAACAGCGAAGTCGAGCACAGTGATGCCTTGCGGGAAGAGGGTCGTACGAGGGGGAAGTGCAGCGGGAAGCGCGCCGGGGTACGGCGTTACGGACGGAGGCTTCCGCCCGCGCCGGGCACCGGGAAAGCGCCGGTGGCGCGTCGCGTGATCTCGCCGTAGATCTCGGGGTCCGTCGTGAACTCACCGAGCTGTACGGTCTTGCGGCTGCCGTGGTAGTCGCTGGACCCGGTCGTCAGCAGCCCCAGATCGGCGGCGAGGCCGCGCAGCCGGGCGCGGGTGGGCCCGTCGTGGTCCATGTGGTCGACCTCGATCCCGTCGAGCCCGGCGGCGGCCAGCTTCGCGATCGCGCTCTCGGGAACGGTTTCGCCGCGCTTGGCGGCGCCGGGGTGCGCGAAGACGGTGACTCCGCCGGCCGCCTTGACGAGGCGGATCGCGTCGAAGGGGTCGAGCTCGTGCTTCTCGACGTACGCCCGGCCGTCGTTGGCCAGCCAGTCGGACGTGAAGGCGTCGGAGACGCTCTCGACGACGCCGAGCTCCATCAGCGCGGACGCGATGTGCGGGCGGCCGACCGAACCGTCTCCGGCGATACGGGCCACCTGGTCCCACTCGATCGCGACGCCCAGCTCCTGGAGCTTGCCGACCATGGCCCGCGCGCGGGGCACCCGGTCGTCCCGCACCAGCTCGCGCTCGCGCGCCAGCCCGGGCTCGTCGGGGTCGAAGAGGTACGCCAGCATGTGCAGCCCGACGCCGTCGAGGCGGCAGGAGAGCTCGGCGCCGGTGACCAGCGTCAGCCCGGTCGGGAGCGACGCGAGCGCGGCGATCGCCTCGGCGTGGCCGCGCGTCGAGTCGTGGTCGGTGAGCGCCACGACGTCGAGCCCGGCCGCGGCGGCGTTGCGCACCAGTTCCGCGGGGGTGTCCGTGCCGTCCGATGCGGTGGAGTGGGTGTGCAGGTCGATGCGCACGACGCGTGACTCCGGGGCTCGGCGGGACGGGGGACCGGTCCAGGATAGCCGGGAATCGAACAGTCCCCTGTCCCGTCAGGAGAGGAGACGCGGCGACAGCGCCCCGCACGGCACCAGGTCCACTTCCGCGCCCGCGTCGCGCAGATCGGTCAGTATCAGTTCGTCGTACATCAGCAGGCCCGCCTGTTCCGGCCAGGCGATCGCCCACACCCACAGCCCGCACGCCTCGCCCGCGAAGACCGCGCGGTCGTCGGGGGTGCCGGAGACGTGCCACAGCGGGGTCGGCCGGCCGGCCGCGAGGACCTTGGCCTGCGGCGGTTTCCTCATGTCGATGTACGCCCCCGGATCGGGCCCGTCCACGCCCGCGTAGCGCGCGCCGAGACCGACCCCGAGCTCCTCGGCCACCAGCAGCAGCTCGCCGAGTCCGCCGAGCGGTCCGGGCCCGGAGCAGGCGACGACGGTGGCACGGGAGCCACTGCGGTCGTCACCCGCGCAGGACACCCCGGTGAAAAGCCACCCGACGGGCAGCGGCCACGGCATCCACACCGGAACCTTGGCGCGCTTCACCGCGACGGTGAGGGCCTCCACGCTGGGCGGGACCACGGGCTGCTGTGGATGCACCGTCCCGTGCACATCGCACTGCCAGGAGTCGGAAAAGAGACCGGGCGCCCTGACCCGGCCACCGCACTTCGGGCAACTGGGTTCGCCCCTCATAGGGCCCAACGGTCCTCCCCGGCCGTCCCCGCGTCAAGGAAGATCACCCGTCCGGACCCGATTCCGCTGCTCGCGGGAGGTCCCGGGGCGGGGCTCCGGGGAACGATCGAACGATCAGTCGAGCGGCACCGACGCACGCAGCGGATCGCGCAGGTCCGTGCCGTGCGTCAGCCAGCGCTCCTGGAGTTCCTGCGCGCCCTTGACCCGCTTCCACGCCGCCTCGTTCGGTGTCATGGGCAGCAGGGGCAGAAAGCGCACCGGGTCCATCGGGGCGTCCAGCTCCAGGTCCTCCACCAGGCCGCCGGACTCCGCGACGAGTACGGAGCTGAACGGCGCCCCGGGCCACAGCGGCTCCCCGAGGTCCAGCGAGGCGCCCGGGGCCACGATCACACCCTCCACCTGCGGCGACGCCGCGAGGACCGCGAGCGGGCGCAGCACCTTGTCGGTGTCGGCGAGACCGGCCCGCACCGACAGGACCAGCTCGGCGCGCGGGCCCTTCACCGGGTCGGCGAGGACCGCGGTCGGGTCGGCCATCGGCTGGGCCGACATGCCGAGGGTGGCGTAACGGACGACGTCGCCGTCCACGAAACGCAGTACCTCCGTACGGTCCGTACCGAGGAACGTGACGGCGGCGCGCGCGTCCGGTTCGCCCAGCGCCGTACGCAACCGGGCTTCCACCAGCGCAAGAACATCTCCCATGCCCGTGAGCATAGGCGCGCATGGAAGCGGTGAAGAAAGGTCTTGACACAACAGTGGGCTGATAGTCTTGGCCGCTGGCCGGGACAGCACGCAGAAGCGTGGCTTTCGAGTCCCGGCATCACGTCATCCCCCAAGGGGGACCGGCCGGAGGAGGTGGGGCTGCGGTGGATCGAAGTCGACCAGGCAGTACCAACCGCTCTTCCGCACCGTCAGTGTTCCCCGGGGCCTGAAGCCCTTCGTACCCGGCCGCCAACCGGTGAAACCTACGGGGCTCACGGCATTTCGCGCGACGGAAGAGCACTTCGTTTTTGCCTGATCCGTGTCTGAGCGAACGCCGTCACCGCGTCCCTGCGGTGCCGCCCGCTTTGCCGACGTACGGCGCCCCGATGCCGTGGCCCGCACGTCTCCATTCCGGGCAGTGCCATGCCTCGCTGACGGCTTCTCCGTGAAGGAGCCCGCCATGTCGATGATCCGTGACCTGCGCGCAGCGGTCCGTCCGTCCCTGCGCAAGAGCAGCACCGTGTACAGCAGTTACGACACCACCCGTGACCCGTCCGCGAGCAGCGCGGTCGTCGACTGCGCGGTCTACCGCGACGGGCGCCGGATGAAGGACGCGGAGTGCCTCACCCCGCACGAGGCGATGGTCCGCGTCCGGGAGGGCGGCGGCTTCGCCTGGATCGGTCTGCACGAGCCGACCGAGGCCGAATTCGCCGGTATCGCCGCCGAGTTCGGACTGCACCCGCTGGCCGTCGAGGACGCCGTACACGCGCATCAGCGGCCCAAGCTGGAGCGGTACGACGACACCCTCTTCACCGTCTTCAAGACGATCCACTACGTCGACCACGCCGAACTCACCGCCACCAGCGAGGTCGTGGAGACCGGTGAGGTCATGTGCTTCACCGGCAAGGACTTCGTCATCACCGTGCGGCACGGCGGCAAGGGGTCGCTGCGGGCGCTGCGCCACCGGCTCCAGGACGACCCGGAGCTGCTCGCCAAGGGGCCTTCGGCGGTACTGCACTCGATCGCCGACCATGTCGTCGACGGGTACATCGCGGTCGCCGCGGCCGTGCAGGACGACATCGACGAGGTCGAGATCGATGTCTTCTCCGCGCCCGCCAAAGGGAGTCCGCGCGGCTCGGACGCCGGCCGGATCTACCAGCTCAAGAGGGAAGTGCTGGAGTTCAAGCGGGCCGTGGCGCCGCTGCTGCGGCCGATGCAGCAGCTCAGTGAGCGGCCGATGCGGCTCGTCGATCCGGACATCCAGAAGTACTTCCGTGACGTCGCCGACCACCTCGCGCGCGTCCACGAAGAGGTCGTCGGCTTCGACGAGTTGCTGAACTCGATCCTCCAGGCCAACCTCGCGCAGGCGACCGTCGCCCAGAACGAGGACATGCGCAAGATCACGTCCTGGGCGGCCATCGTGGCCGTACCGACGATGATCTGCGGTGTCTACGGCATGAACTTCGACCACATGCCGGAGCTGCACTGGCGGTACGGCTATCCGCTGGTGCTGGGCTCGATCGTGGTGGTCTGTGTGTCCATCCACCGCACGCTCAAGCGGAACGGCTGGCTCTGACCACGAGCGCGAGCCCGGCCAGGATCACCAGCAGGGCGGGGTAGGCGGCCACCGGCGGCTGCTGCCCCAGCCAGAGCGCGGCGATCAGGGCGGCGCCCGGGGTCTCCAGGAGGATCGCCGTCGAGGTGACGGAGGGGCCCAGGGTGCTCACGACGCGGTTGAGGAGCGAGTGGCCGAGGAGCTGGGCGGCGGCGGTGAGGGCGGCGAGCTGGAGCCAGGTGGTGGCGTCGTACCCGCCGAGGCCGACGCCCGAGACGAGACAGACCGCCAGCAGGATCAGGGCGGTCGTCGAGTAGCAGATCCAGGTGTACGCCGTCGTGCTCACCGTCCGCCGCACCTCGGCCCCGAGCAGGACGTATCCGGCGGCCGCGATGCCGCCGCCGAGCGCGAGGGCGTCGCCGGCGAGGGCCCGGGGGGACAGCGTCAGGTCGACACCGGTCAGGACGACGACACCCACGACGGCGAGTACGGTCCCGGCCCACACCATGCGGGGCGGCCGGTGGCCGCGCATCCGCAGCAGGATGGTCGTCCAGATGGGCGTGGTGGTGCAGAGCGCGGTCGAGGACGCCACGGAGGTCATCCGGAGGCTGGGCAGCCAGAGCCCGAAGTGCAGGGCGAGCAGGGCACCGGCGGCGACGGCGAGCAGCAGTGGCCCGCGCCCGATGCGGCGCAGCTCGGCACGGTGCTTCAGCAGCACCACCGGGCTCAGTACGCCGACCGCCATGGCGTTGCGCCAGAACGCGATGGCGAGCGCGGGGGCGGCGGTCGCCGCGATGAGCGGCGCGGAGAACGACACGGCGGCGACGGCGACGCCGAGCAGGACGAGGTCGGTGCGGGGGGCGGCGTGGAGTCCGGGCTGCTGCGGATTGGGCGCGGTGGTGGGGCCGTCGGTGCGGCGGGCTGTTGCGGACACGGGATCACGGTAAGCGGTAAGAGGTAAGGGGCATGACCCGGTGACGGAGCTGTCCGGCCCCACCGCACCCACCCGGCCCGGGCCGGGTCCTGCGGAGCGATTCCCCTGCCCGCCCCTTCCCGAACCGGGACGGGCCCCAGACCTTCGGACGCAGTCCGGGGCGGATCGAGGACCGGGGTCCGGGGCGGAGCCCGGGTGCGGGAAGGGGCGGGCAGGGGAAAGCCCCACCGCGCACGGGGCCTAGGCTTGCGCCCATGACGCAGACCTTGCTCGACCAGGCCCTCGTCGAGGAGGCCACCAAGAAGTCCGGGCTCATCTGGGTACGGGGCACCGGCCCCGCCCGCTCCCTGTGGCACGTGTGGCACGACGGCGCCGCGTACGTCGTCGGCGACGGCCCCGGCGAGCAGCCGCTGCCCGGACTGGCCGACGGCGAAAGCGCCGAAGTGACCGTACGCAGCAAGGACAAGGGCGGCCGGATCGTCGCCTGGACGGCCGCGGTCACCGAGCACGCGGCCGGGTCCGAGGCGTGGGAGGCGGCGGTCGCCGAGCTCAAGGGCAAGCGTCTGAACGCGCCCGACGCCGAGCAGATGACCGAGCGCTGGGCCCGCGAGTGCCGCGTACTGCGCCTGGAGCCGCGGAGCGTGCACACCGGCCTGCCGGACGGCTCGCTCTCGGCCGCCCCGCTGCCGACGGACGCGACGACGCGGCGGCCCGCGCCGGCAGCGCTCCCGCGCCTCCTGCTCAAGCGCGGGAAGCGCTAGCGGCGACTAGGAAGCGCCGTCCGAGGTCTTGGGGAGCCGGCCGCCGTAGTCGACGGTCTCGTCCTTGTCCGGCGCTTCCAGCGCGAACTCCTCGTCCCAGTCGGCCAGCCTGACCACGCCCGCGCCGCCCGCCCGCTCCAGCTTCAGCGGGTACGGCGTGCCGATCAGCGACACGGCGAGGCTGCCTCCCGTGCCCCTGCCGCCGGTGACCTCGATCGTGCGGACGCCGCCGACCTTGCGGCGGTCGCCCTTGGCCAGCTTGCCGTGCAGTCCGAGCAGGCCGTCGAGCAGGACGTCCTTGTCCGTGAAGCCGCGCAGCTGGTCGTACGCCGGGTCGCCGTCCGGGACCTTCACGTACTTGTCCTCCAGCTTGCCTGCGGCCGTCTCGTCGGACTCGGTGGGCTGCTGCGCCCCGTGGTCCCAGAAGTCGGCGCCGGCCTTCATGAAGAGCTCGTCCTCGATGCGCAGCAGCTCGAACGTGCTGTCCTCGGAGGTCACGGAGCCCGTGCCGCCGTCCTCCTTGAGCCGCATGTCGAGCGTGTACGAGCGTTCCTTGCTGACGACGGTGCCCGAGAGCCGTACCGATTCCGCGTCGCGCGCCGCGTTCCGCGCCTTGGCCTCGATGGCCGAGGCCGAGAGTCTGCCCATCCCGTTCGTCCCCTTGTCCGGGTCCGGTTTCGGTTCCTCACCGCAGGCGGTGAGCGCCGCGGTCAGCCCGACGCACACGGCGCCGAGCAGGGCAGCCCGGCGGGCTCGGGCGGCCGGGGGAAATGCAGTCACAAGCGCACTGCCTCTCATACGGGTGTCCGGGGTGGCAGCAGGCAGCGTACCTGTGCCGTCTACGCTGTCCGGAAGGGAGCCGTCCGGACGTCTCTTGGGAGCGGGGCGGACCTGCACGGGCTAGCCTGAACCCGTTATCGGCCTCTATTTACTGACACAGGGAGGCGCATCGGATGGCATCAGGCGCTCCCCGGATCTTTGTCTCGCACCTCGCGGGCATCGCCGTGTTCGACCCGAACGGCGACCAGGTCGGCCGGGTCCGCGACCTGGTCGCGATGTTGCGGGTGGGCCGCAGGCCGCCGCGTCTGCTCGGCCTGGTCGTCGAGGTGGTGAGCCGGCGCCGGATCTTCCTCCCCATGACGCGCGTGACGGGCGTCGAGTCGGGCCAGGTCATCACGACGGGCGTGGTCAACATGCGCCGCTTCGAGCAGCGCCCGACCGAACGCCTCGTCCTCGGCGAGCTCCTCGACCGCCGGGTGCGCCTGGTGGACACCGGCGAGGAGGTCACCGTCCTCGACGTGTCGATCGTGCAGCTGCCCGCCCGCCGCGACTGGGAGATCGACAAGGTCTTCGTACGCAAGGGCAAGGGCGGCGCGCTGCGGCGCCGTGGGGAGACGCTGACCGCGGAATGGTCCGCGGTCACCGGATTCTCGCTGGAGGAGCACGGGCAGGGCGCGGAGAGCCTCCTGGCCACCTTCGAGCAGTTGCGCCCCGCCGACCTGGCCAACGCCCTGCACCACCTGACGCCCAAGCGCCGTGCCGAGGTGGCCGCGGCGCTCGACGACGACCGGCTCGCCGACGTACTGGAAGAGCTGCCCGACGACGACCAGGTGGAAATCCTCGGCAAGCTCAAGGAGGAGCGGGCGGCCGACGTCCTGGAGGCGATGGACCCGGACGACGCCGCCGACCTGCTGTCCGAGCTGCCCGAGGAGGACAAGGAGCGGCTGCTGATGCTGATGCGACCGGACGACGCGGCCGACGTACGGCGGCTGCTGGCGTACGAGGAGCGGACGGCCGGCGGCCTGATGACGACCGAGCCGATCGTCCTGCGGCCCGACGCGACGGTCGCGGACGCCCTGGCGCGGGTACGGCAGCAGGACCTCTCCCCCGCGCTGGCCGCGCAGGTGTACGTCTGCCGGCCGCCGGACGAGACGCCGACGGGCAAGTACCTCGGGACGGTGCACTTCCAGCGGCTGCTGCGCGAACCGCCCTTCACCCTGGTCAGCTCGGTCGTCGAGTCCGACCTGCCGCCGCTGTCGCCGGGCACGCCGCTGCCCGCGGTGACGAGCTACCTGGCGGCGTACAACATGGTCGCCGCGCCGGTCGTGGACGCGAGCGGTTCGCTGCTCGGCGCGGTGACGGTCGACGACGTACTCGACCACCTGCTGCCCGACGACTGGCGCGAGACGGAGTTCCACGATCCGCCGCCGCAGACGCCGGCGGCCGTGCGGGGCGGGGAGGCCGTTCGTGGGCACTGAGAGGAGTACCGAGCCGAGGGAGCGCGGCCGGACCGCGACGGGCGCCAGCGCGCTGCCGCGCGCGTCCCGGGTGCGCCTGGACCAGCCGCGGCCCGCGCGCAAGCGGCTGCTGCCGGAGTACGACCCGGAGGCGTTCGGCCGGTTCTCGGAGCGGATCGCGCGCTTCCTGGGCACGGGGCGCTTCCTGGTCTGGATGACCCTGACCATCGCCGTGTGGGTGCTCTGGAACATCTTCGCGCCCCCGGCCCTGCGCTGGGACGAGTACCCCTTCATCTTCCTGACGCTGATGCTGTCGCTCCAGGCCTCGTACGCCGCCCCGCTGATCCTCCTCGCGCAGAACCGCCAGGACGACCGCGACCGGGTCACCCACGAGCAGGACCGCAAGCAGAACGAGCGGTCCATCGCGGACACCGAGTACCTCACGCGGGAGATCGCGTCGCTGCGGATGGGGCTCGGCGAGGTCGCCACCCGCGACTGGATCCGCTCGGAGTTCGTGGACCTGATCAAGGAGATGGAGGAGCGGCGCTCCCCCTTCCCGCCCGAACCTGCTTCCGGGAGTGACGAAGGCGACCGCTGACGGGCTTCCCCGGGGCGGCGGTACGCGCCGTACCATCACGGTATGGCTATGGAAGACGCGGTGCGCGAAGCACTGGCGACGGTGAACGACCCCGAGATCCACCGACCGATCACTGAACTCGGCATGGTCAAATCGATTGGGATCGGGGCAGACGGCGCGGTTGCTGTCGCGGTCTACCTCACCGTCTCCGGCTGCCCGATGCGCGAGACCATCACCAGCAACGTGCGCGAGGCGGTCGAGCGCGTCGAGGGTGTGACAAGCGTCTCCGTCGAGCTCGACGTGATGAGCGACGAACAGCGCAAGGAACTCGCGGGCGCGCTGCGCGGCGGCACCGCCGAGCGCGAGGTGCCCTTCGCCCAGCCCGGCTCGCTGACCCGGGTCTACGCGGTGGCGTCCGGCAAGGGCGGCGTCGGCAAGTCCTCGGTGACGGTCAACCTGGCCGCGGCGATGGCGGCGGACGGGCTGAAGGTCGGCGTCGTCGACGCGGACATCTACGGTCACAGCGTGCCGCGCATGCTGGGCGTGGACGGCAGGCCCACCCAGGTCGAGAACATGATCATGCCGCCGTCGGCGCACGGCGTGAAGGTCATCTCGATCGGTATGTTCACCCCGGGCAACGCTCCCGTGGTGTGGCGCGGGCCGATGCTGCACCGCGCGCTCCAGCAGTTCCTCGCGGACGTGTACTGGGGCGACCTGGACGTACTGCTGCTCGACCTGCCGCCGGGCACCGGCGACATCGCCATCTCGGTGGCGCAGCTCGTGCCGAACGCCGAGATCCTCGTCGTGACGACGCCTCAGCAGGCCGCGGCCGAGGTCGCCGAGCGGGCCGGCTCCATCGCCGTGCAGACCCACCAGAAGATCGTCGGCGTCGTCGAGAACATGTCGGGCCTGCCGTGCCCGCACTGCGACGAGATGGTCGACGTCTTCGGCACCGGCGGTGGCCAGAAGGTCGCCGAGGGGCTGACGAAGACGACCGGCGCGAACGTGCCGGTGCTGGGCTCCATCCCGATCGACGTACGGCTGCGGGAGGGCGGCGACGAGGGCAAGCCCGTCGTGCTGACCGACCCGGACTCGCCGGCCGGTGCCGCGCTACGGGCGATCGCGGGCAAGCTGGGCGGCCGCGCGCGCGGCCTGTCGGGCATGTCGCTGGGCATCACCCCCCGCAACAAGTTCTGACCTGTCCCGGGTACGTCCCGGGTACGACGAAGGGGGCGCCGCCCACGCGGGGCGGCGCCCCCTTCGTCGTACCTCCGGTCCCGGCTCCGCCTAGTCGTGGGCGTACGTCGAGATGTCCTTGATCACCGAGAAGCCCAGTCCGTACGCGCTGATTCCGCGCCCGTACGCTCCCAGGATCACGCCGTCCCCGCCGGCCCCCGCCAGTACCCAGCCGAACTCCGTCTCGCGGTAGTGGAAGGGCCTCGCCACCTCGTCCACCGGCAGCGACAGCGCCGACCAGGCGGGCCCCGACAGATCGTCGGCCAGCTCGAAGGCCGTCTCGGTCTGCTGGTCCAGCCAGTCGTCGCGCAGCGAGTGGTCGAGCTGCGCGGGCCAGGTGGAAGAGAGCAGGCCGGAACCGGCCAGCAGGGCGGCGGAGGAGACCGACGTGGCCTCCAGTACACCCGTACCGTCACTGCTGCGCCGAACGGGGCTGCTGGCGACGGTGACGACCACCACGAAGCTCTCCTTCTCCTGGGTGTCGTCGGTGACGGGCCGTATCGACGGCTCTTCTCCGTGGCCCGTGGAACCGTGCTGCACCGTGCCGTCCGCCGCCATGCCGACCTGCATCAGCCAGCGGGGCCCGGTGAACGCCTCATCCAGCCCGTACCAGGGGAAAGGTGCTCGGAGATAGCCGTCGACCGTACGCCGGGCTGCTGGCACCCCCTCCGCTGTGGACGTGCTGGGCGGCAGGGGTGCTCCCTGCGCTCCGACCCGACTCGTGGTCTCCATCTATCCGGCCGCCTCCTTGATCCGTGGCGTCCGGCGCGGCCCGCCCCCCTCGGGCGTCCTCGCATCCGGACAGATGGAGGATAGCCACCTTGACGCGACTCGGCCCGAAGGGCGGGCCTCAGGTGGCGTCTGCGTCGAAGGGCGGGCGCTCGCCCCGGGCGGGCGTTTCGCGCTTCTTGAGCGGGTCCGGGGCGCCGGCCGGTTCCTTCGACAGGTTCGCCCTGCCGGCGGAGCCGTTCGGGGAACCCGTCGACGAACCGCTGTCGCGCCCGTGCACGGCGTCCGCGACCTCGGCCATCTCGCTCTTGAGGTCGAAGCTGCTGCGGATCTCCTTGAGCCCGAGGTCGTCGCTCTCCATCAGCTGCTTGCGCACGAAGGTCTTCGGGTTCAGGTCCTCGAAGTCGAAGTCCTTGAACTCCGGACCGAGTTCGGAGCGGATGTCCTGCTTCGCGCTCTCGGAGAACTCGCGGAGCTTGCGGATCATCCCCGTGACGTCCTGGATCAGCTTCGGCAGCTTCTCCGGCCCGAAGACGAGCACAGCGAGGACCACGAGCGTCACCAGCTCGAGTGCGCCTATGTCACTGAACACCTTGTTGCTCCTTGGGTTCTCCGCGCCCGCAGGTCGGGTGGGTCTCCCCGCCGCAGGCAGAGGACCGGTCCGGCCCGGTCAACGGTACCCGCCCCGTCTGTCCGGACGGTACCTTCACGCAACACTCATATGGACGCCTGTGTCGTCGCTCACCTTCCGTCGCTCACCTTCCGTCGCTCACGTGTCGCCGCTCGCGTCCGGTCCTCGCGTGCCGTCGCCCGCGTGCCTCCGCTCACTTGCCGTCCGCCGAGCCGAGCGTCACGGTGACGGCCCGTTCCCGGCCGGCGCGCACCACGGTCAGTTCGAGGCGGTCGCCGGGGCGGTGGGCGCGGATCCTGACGATCAGCTCCTGGCCGTTGTGCACCTTCTGGCCGTCGACCTCGGTGATGATGTCGCGCGGCTCGATCCCGGCCCGGGCGCCGGGGCCGCCGGGCGTCACCGCCGGGCCTTCCCCGCCCTTGGCGCCGACGCGGGCGCCGTCGCCCGTGTACTTCATGTCCAGGGTGACGCCGATCACCGGGTGCGTCGCCCGGCCGGTGTTGATCAGTTCCTCGGCGACCCGCTTGCCCTGGTTGATGGGGATCGCGAAGCCCAGGCCGATGCTGCCGCCCTGGCCGCCCTCCAGGCCCGTACCGCTGTCGGCCGCCCGTATGGCGCTGTTGATGCCGATGACGCGGGCCTGCGCATCCACCAGCGGACCACCCGAATTGCCCGGGTTTATCGGAGCGTCGGTCTGGAGCGCGTTGACATAGCTGATGTCGCTGCCGTCGCCCTTCTCGCCGCCCGCGGTGATGGGGCGCTCCTTGGCGCTGATGATCCCGGAGGTCACGGTGTTCTGGAGGTCGAACGGAGCGCCGATGGCCACCACCGGGTCCCCCACCCGCACGTTCTCGGAGTTGCCCAGGGGCAGCGGCTTGAGCCCGTCGACCCCCAGGACGCGGACGACCGCGAGGTCGTAGCCGCTGTCCTTGCCGACGATCTTCGCCTTGGCGCTCTGGCCGCCGCTGAAGGTGACGGTGACGGTGCCGCTCGCTCCGGCCGGCGCGACCACGTGGTTGTTGGTGAGGATGTGGCCCTTCGCGTCGAGTACGAAGCCGGTGCCCGTGCCCTGCTCGCCGGCCCCGCTGACGTGCAGGGTGACCACGCTCGGCAGGGCGCTGGCCGCGATGCCCGCGACACTGTCGGGGGCGCGGCCCCTGCCGTCCTCCGCCCGGGCCTGGGGAAGCTCGACGCGGGTGACGCCGCCGTTGCGTTCGACGTACGCCCCGACGCCGCCGCCGATGCCACCGGCGACCAGCGCGATCAGCAGCGCCCCGGCGAGCAGCGCACCCCGGCGGCCTCTCCTCTTCCGGCCGCCGTCCGTCCCCGACGGGTCACCGGGGTGGACCAGCGGCTGCCGGTGCGCACCCCAGGGGTCGTACTGCAGCCAGTGGGAGGGCTGGAGGTGCGGCGTCAGGGGCACGCCGGTCCGGGTCGCCGAAGGCGCTGCCGGCGGTACGAAGGTGCCCTGCGGCGGGGTCGGCACCGGCCGCTGCACGGGCGGTGCGGGGGCCCAGGGCCCCGCGCCCCCGTACGGCGGTGTCGCGTACGGGTCGGGCGCGTGCAGGGGCTGCGGACGCGGGTGCGGCTGCGTGGGCTCGGAGCCCAGCGACGTCACGGGGCCGGACTCCGCGGGTACCGGTATCGGTGCCGGCCCCGGTGCCTGGCGGACCGGCGCGGGGCGGCTCCACCACTTCGCCTTCGGCCCGGTGGGCACGCCCTCGTCCATGTTCTCCCCGCAACCCCACGGGCACGCCCGTGGGGCAGTGCCACTTCGCTGTCCGCGCCCCCGTGGGGACGCCCCTCCCAGGATTCAACCAGTCTCAGGGGGAAACGGGCAGCCCGGACTGGGACGGAGCGGCCAGGCGGAGCGGCGACGGCGGTGCGGTCAGCAGCAGGCTCCGGCCGGGGACGGGCCCCGGCGACAGGACAGCGGCCGACGGACGTATCAGCGGCAGCGGGAGCTGGCCGGTGAGCGCGGGCGCCGAGAAAGGCTGTGTCAGCGAGACGCTCCGGACCCCGGCGGCGACCGGGCCGGCCGTGGCAGCGGGGGCGGGCCGCCCGGTGGACGCGGCGAGGAGACCGTTGCCCGGGGGGCGGCGGCGGGTGTTCTCCGTGGCGCCGCCGCTCGGGCTCGCCGCACGCGGCGGCGTGACGTTGTTGCCCGATCCGCCGCTCCTGGCACTGGGCTCGCCCGCGGATCCGACGGGCATGGCGCCGCCGAGCGCGAACGCGGCGAGCGAGACGGCGCTCGCCGCCGCGAAGGCCAGCCGCCTCCCGCGCCCACCGGAGCGCTCCGCATCCGCGCGGCCCACGTCATGGATCCGGAAACCACGGCCGGACGCGGCGCCCGGCAGCGCACCGCCGTGCCCGGCGGCCGGCACGTAGTGGAAGTCGAAGGTGCCGCCGGGTCTGCCGGGTCTCGCCCCCGGGGCGTCGCCGCCGAAGACTCCGTGCCCGAAGCTTCCCTGCCCGAACGGCCTGGTGCCGTCGCCGTCCTCACCACCGTCGGGTCCGCCACCGGGCAGCCCCTGGAGCCGGGCGAGCAGCCCTTCGGAGGGCGGGGGCGGTGCGGTGGTGGAGAAGACGTTCTTCAGGCGGCGCTGGGCGTCGGCCTCGGCCTTGCACTTGGCGCAGGTCGCCAGGTGCGACAGGACACGCTCGCGGACGTCGTGGCTCAGCTCGCCGTCCACCAGGGCGGCCAGCCGGTCCCCCAGGTGCTGCTCGGCAGAGGTCGGTCGGGTGCCACTCACTCGGCTCCGCCCTCTCCGCCCACCACGGGGGCACCGGGGCCCACGGTCGCGAGCGAACGCTGCTCGGCGCGCGCTTCGGGAGACCGGTGCTTCAGAGCCTTGCGCAGGTGGGAGCGGCCGCGGTGGATGCGGCTGCGTACGGTCCCGAGCTTGACGCCCAGGGTCGCGGCGATCTCCTCGTACGACAGGCCCTCGATGTCACAGAGCACGACCGCCGCCCGGAACTCGGGCGCGAGGGTGTCCAGCGCCTGCTGCACGTCCGCGTCGAAGTGGGTGTCGTTGAAGACCTGCTGCGGGGACGGCTCGCGGCTCGGCAGCCGCTCCGCGGCGTCGTCGCCGAGCGCGTCGAAGCGGATGCGCTGCTTGCGGCGGACCATGTCCAGGAACAGGTTGGTCGTGATGCGGTGCAGCCAGCCCTCGAAGGTGCCGGGCGTGTACGTCGACAGCGAACGGAAGACGCGGACGAAGACCTCCTGCGTGAGGTCCTCGGCATCGTGCTGATTTCCTGTCAGGCGGTAGGCGAGACGGTACACGCGACCGCTGTGCGTGCTGACGATCTCCTCCCACGTGGGAGGCGTCCACGCCTGGGATTCCGCATCTGAGGCGAAGGTCGCGGTCTGTGCGGAGTGCGTGGGACGTGCGCGGTCAGCAATGTCGGTCACGGATTTCGGCTCACCCGCCGACCTGAGAAAGCGCCGCAGCACTCCTCCCCGATCCACAGGCGCAGCCGCACCTCCCCTATCGGCTCTGGTGGTGTCCAGTGGAGCCCCTACCATAGCCACCTCGCCCGTTAGCTCCGGATAAGCATCTTTACGAGAATTTGGAACTCGCATGCCGTCCTGATCCATGTCCCCCCGTCCTCTCCTAACGCCCGGTCCCATCTGCGGGTTCCCGACGCCAGCGGATACAGTCACGGTTGCGCCAACTACGGGGACAGGAGAGGGCCATTACCGCCAACCGGCAGACGAACTGGGCGTTCGCCGACGCCTATGTCGCCGAGGACGAAGCCCTGCGCTGGGCGCGTGACCGGGCCGAGGAGGCAGGACTGCGCTCGGTGTCACCCGGCACCGGCGCCGCGCTGCGCCTCCTCGCCGCCACCGCGGACGCCAAGGCAGTGGCGGAAATCGGTACGGGCACCGGCGTTTCCGGCATCTACCTGCTGAACGGGATGCGACCCGACGGCGTACTCACCACCGTGGACCCGGAGCCGGAGCGGCAGCAGTTCGCCCGCGAGGCGTTCCGCGCGGCCGGCTTCGCCGGGAACCGTGCGCGCTTCATTCCCGGACACGCCCTGGACGTGCTCCCCCGCCTCGCCGACGGCGGGTACGACCTCGTCTTCTGCGACGGCGACCTGCACGAGTGCATGGACTATCTCGCTGAATCGTTGCGCCTGTTGCGACCCGGCGGAATCGTCGTGTTCGAAGGCGTCTTCGCGGACGGCCGTACGGTCGACTCCTCGGCGCAGGCGGCGGAGGTCCAGCGCCTGCGCGAACTGCTGCGCGAGGTGCGCGAGAGCCGCAGCCTCCTCCCGACGCTGCTCCCGGTCGGCGACGGCCTCCTCTGCGCGGTACGCCGCAGCTGACCCGGGTGCGGCCCCCGCACCTGACCCGGGTGCGCCCCGCGCGGCGGATCCGGGGCCGGACACACCACTGCCCCGGCACGCCAGTGGCGTGCCGGGGCAGTGGAAAGTTCGGTGCTTCCGCGTTAGCCGACGACCTTCTTCAGAGCGTCGCCGAGCGCATCGGCCTCATCCGGAGTCAGCTCGACGACAAGTCGTCCGCCGCCTTCGAGCGGAACGCGCATGACGATGCCCCGCCCCTCCTTGGTCACCTCGAGCGGGCCGTCGCCCGTTCGCGGCTTCATGGCCGCCATGCTCGTTCCCCTTCCTGAAACCAGCTCATCGCAGCCGACAACCCAGGTGTCACCGGCATCGAACACATTGCTTCCAGGCCATTATCCCGCATCACAGGACCC
Organism: Streptomyces sp. NPDC003016; assembly: GCF_053591455.1. Lineage (NCBI taxonomy): Bacteria > Bacillati > Actinomycetota > Actinomycetes > Kitasatosporales > Streptomycetaceae > Streptomyces > Streptomyces sp. NPDC003016. Next base: position 15,963 of record NZ_JBSFTV010000002.1, on the reverse strand, counting down.
AATGACCAACATCGTTCGGCATCGCTTGCGCAACGCGCTCTCTCAAAACCACTCAATTCGGCGTTCCGCCTGCGATACTTCGCCGCCGTTGGGCACCTGGGGGCCTCACTTTGTTAGACGCAGGTCACATGTGCAGCTCCGGTGATCTCCGCCATGCTGGGCGAGGACATGCCTGCCGAGCTGCAAAAGGGGACCCACCGATGGCCGACACCGTGCTCTACGAGGTGACCGACGGACTCGCGACGATCACGATCAATCGTCCCGAGGCCATGAACGCCATGAACACCGAGGCCAAGGTCGCCCTGCGGGACGCGGTGCAGGCCGCGGCCGCCGATCCGGCGGTACGGGCGGTCCTGCTCACCGCCGCCGGCCGGGCGTTCTGCGTCGGCCAGGACCTCAAGGAGCACATCTCCTCGCTCGCCGCCGACCGCGAGGCGGGCACCGGCCGGACCATGAACACGGTGCGCGAGCACTACAACCCCATCGTGCGGGCCCTGACCGGGATGCCGAAGCCCGTCGTCGCCGGGGTCAACGGCGTCGCCGCCGGCGCGGGCGCGGGCTTCGCGTTCGCCGCCGACTACCGGGTCGTCGCCGACACGGCCGCCTTCAACACGTCCTTCGCGGGGGTCGCACTGACCGCCGACTCGGGCGTCTCGTGGACCCTGCCGCGCCTGATCGGCCAGGGCCGCGCCGCCGACCTGCTGCTCTTCCCGCGCTCGGTCCCCGCGCAGGAGGCGTTCGAGCTGGGCATCGCCAACAAGATCGTGCCCGGCGCCGACCTGGCCGCCGAGGCCGAGGCCGTCGCCCGCGCCCTGGCCGCGGGCCCCACCCTGGCGTACGCCGCGCTCAAGGAGTCCCTGGCGTACGGCGCGGACCACAGCCTGGACGAGACCCTCGAGAAGGAGGACGAACTCCAGACGCGGGCGGGCGCGTCGGAGGACCACGCCATCGCGGTGCAGGCGTTCATCGCCAAGGAGAAGCCGCAGTACCTCGGCCGCTAGGACCGCCAGTCCGCCGGGTCCGCTACGTCCGTGCCGCTCCGCCGCGCGCCACGCACGGGGCGAGATGGTCGTCGACCAGACCGCACGCCTGCATCAGCGCGTACGCCGTGGTGGGGCCGACGAACCGTATGCCGCGCTTCTTGAGCGCCTTGGACAGCGCGACGGACTCCGGGGTGATCGCGGGGACGTCCGAGACCGTCCGCGGGGCCGGGCGGGTCGCGGGGTCCGGGGCGTACGACCAGATCAGGGCGTCCAGCTCGCCGGCGCGCCAGCCGGCGAGCGTCCTGGCGTTGGCGAGGGTCGCCTCGATCTTGGCGCGGTTGCGGATGATCCCGGGATCGGCGAGCAGGCGCGCGGCGTCCTCGTCGGTGAAGGCGGCCACCGACGCGATCTCGAAACCGGCGAAGGCGGTACGGAAGCCCTCCCGCCGGCGCAGGATCGTCAGCCAGGACAGGCCGGACTGGAACGCCTCCAGGCAGAGGCGCTCGTACAGCGCGTCGTCGCCGTGGACCGGCCGGCCCCACTCGCCGTCGTGGTACGCGACGTACTCCGCGGTGGCCAGGCCCCACGGGCAGCGGAGCCTGCCGTCGGGGCCCGGCGCGGCGCCGCCCGCCTCCGTCATGACCGGGGCCCCTCGTCGGAGGCGTCGGAGGCAGGGGCGTCCTTGAAGGGGGCGTCCCCCAAGAGGCCCGCACCGCCGACCGCGCCGGCCTGGACACCGGCCAGCGCGGCCTCCAGCTCGGCGATCCGCGCGTCCCGCTCGGCGAGCTCGGCGCCGAGACGGCCGAGCACGTCGTCGACGTCACCCATCCGGTAGCCCCGGGGAGCCATCGGAAGGCGCAGCGCCTCGATGTCGGCGCGGCCCACCGGGCGCGTCACGGGCAGCGGGTCCACGAGCTGCTCGGGCGCCGCCTCGGGCAGGGCCCCGCCTGCGCCGTCGCCTCCGCCGACCACGACGAGGGTGACCGCGGCGACCACGACGACCATCGCCACCACCAAGAACAAGAACACGAGTGTCTCCCCGGGCCACGCGCACCTACCGAAACCGTCCAGTCCCGATCGTGCCATGCGGCACCGACAGTTAAGGTCGCAGGCGACCGACGCGAGGAGGAAAACGGTGCTCAGGCTGGGACAACGCGAGTTCGGAGCGCACGAGCCGGTGATCATGGCGATCGTGAACCGGACCCCTGATTCCTTTTACGACCAGGGTGCGACGTTCCGCGACGAACCCGCGCTCGCCCGCGTCGAGCAGGCGGTGTCGGAGGGCGCCGCCATCATCGACATCGGCGGCGTGAAGGCCGGTCCCGGCGAAGAGGTGAGCGCGGCCGAGGAGGCGCGGCGCACGGTCGGTTTCGTGGCCGAGGTGCGCAGGCGCCACCCGGACGTGGTGATCAGCGTCGACACCTGGCGCCACGAGGTGGGCGAGGCGGTCTGCGAGGCGGGGGCGGACCTGCTGAACGACGCGTGGGGCGGCGCCGACCCCCGGCTGGCCGAGGTGGCGGCCCGTTACGACGTGGGCCTGGTGTGTACGCACGCGGGCGGCGCACAGCCGCGGACCCGGCCGCACCGGATCGCGTACGACGACGTGATGGCGGACATCCTCGGTGTCACGCTCGGCCTGGCAAGGCGCGCGGAGGGCCTGGGCGTACGGCGTGACGCGATCCTGATCGACCCGGGGCACGACTTCGGCAAGAACACCCGGCACAGCCTGGAAGCGACCCGCAGGCTGGGCGAGATGGTGGAGACGGGGCGGCCGGTGCTGGTCTCGCTGTCCAACAAGGACTTCGTCGGCGAGACGCTCGACAAGCCGGTGAAGGAACGGCTCGTCGGGACGCTGGCGACGACGGCGGTGTCCGCGTGGCTGGGGGCGCAGGTCTACCGCGTGCACGAGGTGGCGGAGACGCGGCAGGTGCTGGACATGGTGGCGTCCATCGCGGGGCACCGGGCGCCGGCGGTCGCGCGGCGGGGGCTGGCCTGAGCGGGGCGGGCGGGGCGCCGCCCCTGGCTCCGCTCCTCTCGCACTCCCCGGACTCCGTCCCGGGGCCCGAGGGGCCGAAGGCTGCCGCACTGCCGCGGCCTTCAGCCCCTCGGGCGTCCGCCGGCTGCTACCGCTCCGACTCCTTCGACACCAGCGCCACCGCCTCCTTCACGCTGTCCGTCACGTGGAACAGCAGCAGGTCCCTCTCGGACGCCTTGCCCTGGGCGATCACCGTGTCGCGCAGCCAGTCGACCAGGCCGCCCCAGTACGCCGTGCCGAAGAGCACGATCGGGAAGCGGGTGACCTTGCGGGTCTGGACGAGGGTGAGGGCCTCGAAGAGCTCGTCCAGGGTGCCGAGGCCGCCCGGCAGGACCACGAAGCCGTGCGCGTACTTCACGAACATGATCTTGCGGACGAAGAAGTAGCGGAAGTTCACGCCGATGTCGACGTGCGCGTTGATGCCCTGCTCGAAGGGCAGCTCGATCCCGAGGCCGACCGAGATGCCCTTGGCGTCCCGCGCCCCCTTGTTCGCCGCCTCCATCGCCCCGGGACCGCCGCCCGTGATGACCGCGAACCCCGCTTCGGCCAGCCCCCTGCCGAGTTCCACGCCCGCTTCGTAGTCGGGCGTACCCGGCCGCGTGCGCGCCGAACCGAAGACGCTGATGGCGGGGGGCAGTTCGGCGAGGGCGCCGAAGCCGTCCACCAGCTCCGCCTGCATCCGCATGACCCGCCAGGGGTCCGTGTGCACCCAGCCGGTGTCGCCGTCGGAGTCCAGCAGCCGCTGGTCGGTGGTGCCCGGCTGGATCTGGTCGCCACGGCGTACCACAGGGCCCAGACGCTGCTCTTCCGGTACCCGCTCCTCTTCAGGAATCGTCATGCCGTACTCCCTCCGCTGCCGAACATTGTCCGGTCAGGGTAGATCCACAGACGTGACGAACAGTGAAATTCAGGCAGTCAGCCAGGCGCGCAGCCGTTCTTCGCAGTGCGTGATCCGCTCGACGGCGACGTGCTCGTCCCGCTTGTGCGCGAAAAGCGCGTCCCCGGGGCCGTAGTTGACCGCGGGCACGCCGAGCGAGCTGAAGCGCGCGACGTCGGTCCAGCCGAACTTGGGCCGCGCGCTGCCGCCCACCGCCGCCATGAACGCCGCGGCGGCCGGGTGCGAGAGGCCGGGCAGGGCCGCCCCCGAGTGGTCGTCCACGACGAACTCCGCGACGCCGCAGTCCTGGAAGACCTCCCGCACGTGCGCGATCGCCTCCTCCTCGCTGCGGTCGGGCGCGTAACGGAAGTTGACCGTCACCGTGCACGCGTCGGGGATGACGTTGCCCGCCACGCCGCCCTCGATCGCGACGGCGTTGAGGCCCTCGCGGTACTCCAGTCCGTCGATCACGGGCCGCCTCGGCTCGTACGCCGCCAGCCTGGCCAGGATCGGCGCCGCCGAGTGGATCGCGTTGGACCCCATCCAGCTCCGCGCCGAGTGCGCCCGCTCCCCCGCGGTGCGCAGCAGGACCCGCAGCGTGCCCTGGCAGCCGCCCTCGACCTGCGCGTCGGACGGTTCGAGGAGTACGGCGAAGTCGCCCACGAGCCAGTCGGGGTGCGCGTCGGCGACGTGTCCGAGGCCGTTCAGGTGCGCGGCGACCTCTTCGTTGTCGTAGAAGACGAAGGTCAGGTCCCGGTTGGGCGCGGGGACGGTCGCGGCGATACGCAGCTGGACGGCGACGCCGGACTTCATGTCGCTCGTACCGCAGCCCCACAGGACGCCGTTCTCGTCGAGCCTGGACGGCACGTTGCCGGCGATCGGCACGGTGTCGATGTGCCCGGCCAGGACGACCCGCTCGGCGCGCCCCAGGTTCGTCCGGGCCACCACGTTGTTGCCGTGCCGGCCGACGGTCAGGTGCGGCAGCGCGCGCAGCGCCTCCTCGACGGCGTCGGCGAGTGCCTTCTCGTTGCCGCTCTCCGACGGGAAATCGACGAGCCGGGCGGTCAGCGCGGGGGCGTCCAGGGCGAGGTCAAGCAGGGGTTCGGCCATGCCCCGAGCCTAACGGCCCGGGCCGGGGAGGAGGCGGGCGGACGGAAGCGCGAGGACCCCACGGGGCCCGCGGCCGCCTCCAGTACCTTTGGCAGCGTGCCTGAGTCCACCTCTTCCCTCACTCGCGGCCGCACCCTGCGCATCGTGGCGGGTGTCGCCGTGCTGCTGGCGCTGGCCGGGTACCTGGTGGCGCAGTACGTGACCGGCGGCGGAGGCGCGCCGCGCTGTGTCGTGCGCTCCGCGGAGGGCGACGGGGCGACGTACGGGATCAGTCCGGAGCAGGCGGTCAACGCCGCGACGATCTCCGCCGTCGGCACCTCGCGCGGGCTGCCGGAGCGGGCGGTGACGATCGCGCTCGCGACCGCGCTCCAGGAGTCGGCGCTGCGCAACATCGAGCACGGCGACCGGGACTCGCTGGGGCTCTTCCAGCAGCGCCCGTCGCAGGGCTGGGGCACCGAGAAGCAGATCCTCGACCCCGGGTACTCGGCGGGGAAGTTCTACGAGCAGCTGGAGAAGGTCCCCGGCTACTCCCGGCTGCCGCTGACCGTCGCCGCCCAGCGCGTCCAGCGCAGCGGCTTCCCGCAGGCGTACGCGAAGCACGAGCCGGACGCGGCGCTGCTGGCCGCCGCGCTCACCGGGCGCGCGCCCGCGTCGCTGACCTGTTCGGCGCCCCTGGACGCGCAGCGGGGCGAGCCGGCCGACGTACGGGCCGCGCTGGTACGGGATTTCGGGTCCGACGTACTGCCCGGGGCCCCGGCGGCGGGGTCCCCGGACCCGGCGCGGACCACCGGCGCGCCGGCCGGTGCGGGCGGCTCCGCGGACGCGGGCGCGAAGCCCGGCAGCGCCTCCGCGACGACGGTGACCGTGCCGGTGCCCGCGCAGGCGGCGGGCGGCAGCAGGGCCGGCGGGGACCGGCGCGGCTGGGAGCTCGCGCACTGGGCCGTCGCTCACTCCTCCGAGCTGCACATCGAACAGGTCTCCTACGCGGGCCGCGTGTGGACCACCGGGGATGCCGGGAAGAAATGGCAGCCGGAGAACACGGGAAAGGGCTCCGGAGAGGTCCGGATCACCACCGCGCAATAGTGCGAACGGTCACCCGGAAGCGGTAAGCGGATCACGCGGGAGCCCGGGCGCGCGCACACCGGCGGGCCCTTGCCCCTCCCTCCCCCCGATTCCCCGGGAAACAAAGGGGAGCAGCCTTCCCGAAGCCCTCCGGCGCCCCATTCCCGCACAGATCATTTGCCCGGGTTCATCCGCAGCCGATAATGCGACGCATTGCAAACTCTTTACCTTGGTGCACCGCAACCTCTCCCGCCCTGTGAGCGGTTGTCATGGCGTCTGATCGTCGGACCGACCGTCCCGACTCAACGTCTCTCCCGTCTAAGGAGCACCATGTCTCTCCCCCTGACCCGTCGGATCGCCCGCGCCGCACTGATCATCGCGGCCGGCGCAGCCCCCGTGGTCGGTGCTGCCGGCTCCGCGAGCGCCGCCGGCCTTCCCGCCCCGGAGCTGGGCGGCCTGACCGCCCTGGACGGCGCCGGTCTCGGCGACACCGTCGACGGAGCGGCGCAGAACAGCACCAAGGCGGCGGGTGACACCGGCAGCAAGGCCGTCAAGAAGGCCGTCCCGGCCGCGGGCAAGACCGTCGGCAAGACCGGCAAGACGGCCACCCCGGCCGCGCAGAAGGCGGCCGGTGACGTCGCGGGCTCCGCCGGTGAGGTCGTCGGCGAGACCACCTCGACCGCGACCGACGGGGGCCTGCCCGTCGGCGGCGGCCTGCCGGCCGACCAGCTGCCCACCAAGGGCCTCCCGCTCGGCTAGTCCGTACGCGGAACAGAGCCAAGCAGAACAGAAGAAGGCGGAAGGGGCCCCGGGGAGCACGAACTCCCCGGGGCCCCTTCGCGCGCCGTGTGCGCGTGGGCCGTCAGCCGCCGAGGCGCTTGACCGCCGCCGCGACGCGCTCGTCGGTGGCCGTGAACGCCACCCGTACGAAACGGCCCCCCGCGGGCCCGTAGAAGTCGCCGGGGGCCACCAAAATCCCCAGCTCCGCCAGACGGGCCACCGTCTCCCAGCACGGCTCGTCACGCGTCGCCCACAGGTACAGGCTCGCCTCGCTGTGCTCGATCCGGAAGCCGTGCGCCTCCAGCGCGGTCCGCAGCGCCGCGCGCCGGTCCGCGTACCGCTCCCGCTGCTCCGCCACGTGCGCGTCGTCGCCGAGCGCCGCGACCGTCGCCGCCTGCACCGGCGCCGGCGTCATCATGCCGCCGTGCTTGCGGATCTGGAGCAGGTCGCCGAGGACGGCCGCGTCGCCCGCGACGAAGGCCGCACGGTAGCCGGCCAGGTTGGAACGCTTGGAGAGCGAGTGGACGGCGACGATGCCCTCGTACGTACCGCCGCAGACGTCCGGGTGCAGTACGGAGACGGGCTCGGCCTCCCAGCCCAGCTCCAGGTAGCACTCGTCGCTGAAGACCAGCACGCCGTGCTCGCGCGCCCACGCGACGATCCGGGTCAGCTCGTCCTTGGCCAGGACACGGCCGGTCGGGTTGGAGGGCGAGTTGAGCCAGAGGAGCTTGAGGCGGGCGGGGTCGAGGTCCGCCACCGGGTCGTCGTACACGACCGGCTCGGCGCCCGCCAGCCGCGCGCCCACCTCGTACGTCGGGTACGCGAGCCGGGGGTACGCCACCTGGTCGCCGGCGCCCAGTCCGAGCTGCGTCGGCAGCCAGGCCACCAGCTCCTTCGAGCCGACGACCGGCAGGACGTTGGCGTGCGTCACACCGCGTGCGCCCAGGCGCCGCTCCACCCACCCCGTGAGCGCGTCCCGCAGCGCGGCCGTGCCCCACACCGTCGGATAGCCCGGGGAGTCCGCAGCCGCGACGAGGGCCCGCTGGACCAGTTCGGGGACCGGGTCGACGGGCGTGCCGACGGACAGGTCCACGATGCCGTCCGGATGGGCGGCCGCCGTCGCCTTGTACGGCTCCAGCTTGTCCCAGGGGAAGGTGGGCAGACGGTCAGTGACTGCGGACACGGTGGGTCGCTTTCTCGTGCTCGGACGGGCGCGGACTCTGGCTCTGGCTCTGGAAACGCCCCGGTCCCGTACGGCGGGCAGGCCGTACGGGACCGGGGCGGCGCACTTGCCTCGTCGCTTACTGGTTCTGCGGCGGGAGCGCGGCGACGAAGGGGTGGTCGCGCTCGATCAGGCCGAGCTTGGAAGCACCACCGGGCGAGCCGAGCTCGTCGAAGAACTCGACGTTCGCCTTGTAGTAGTCCTTCCACTCCTCGGGGGTGTCGTCCTCGTAGAAGATGGCCTCGACCGGGCAGACCGGCTCACAGGCACCACAGTCGACGCATTCGTCCGGGTGGATGTACAAGGACCGGGAGCCCTCGTAGATGCAGTCGACCGGGCACTCCTCGATGCACGCCTTGTCCTTGACGTCGACACAAGGCTGCGCGATGACGTAGGTCACGCTGTCGTTCCTCCTCGATAGGGCGCGGCGGGCCGATCTGCGGCTCCGTCCACGTGGCGCGCGGGAGCGCGGCGTCGTCGATGCCCGCCTCTAGTATCTCCGTTCCCGGGCACGATCCGAACAGGAGGGGCGGACAGAGCTGTGGAATTCACTGCCGGCGGACGACTCGAGGTCCGCATTTCGCCTGCTGACGTGGGCAAACGGGTATCAGTCAGACGACTCGACGAGGCCGGGGCGCCGGGGGCGAAGTTCACCGACACGGTCGGTGTTCTCACATCCTGGGACGACGGGGTGCTGTCGATCACACGGCGCGGCGGCGAGTCGGTCCGTATCTCCGAATCCTCCCTGATTGCGGGCAAGGTCGTGCCCTCCGCTCCGGCCCGGCGGCGCGGTCCCGCGGCGACTTTCGGGGAGCTGGCGCGCGTGTGCGCACGCGCGTGGCAGCCCGTCGAGAGCGAGCCGCTCGGCGAGTGGCGGCTGCGCGCCGCCGGCGGCTTCACCCGGCGCGCCAACTCGGTGCTGCCGCTCGGGGAGCCCGGGATGCCCGTCGATGTGGCGCTGGAGCGGGCACGGGAGTGGTACGCGGCGCGGGGGCTTCCCGCGTACGTCCAGGTCTCCACCGGGGCCGAGGGCACGCAGGAACGCCTCGCAGCCGAACTGGAGCGGCTCGGGTGGACGCGCGAAGTCAGCGCCGAGGTGCGGATCGCCGCGCTCGCACCGATCGGGGACCGGGACGCGGACGTGTCGCGGGTCCGGCTGGAGCGGGCGTGCGACGCGGCCTGGCTCGCGCGCTACCAGCGGTTCGGGGAGCCGGGGCCGCACGTGATGAAGGTCCTGGAGAGCGGGCCTTCGGTGTGGTTCGCCTCCGTCCCCGGCGAGGGGGAGGTGCCCGCCGCGATAGGGCGGTGTGCCGTCGACGGGCGGTGGGCCGGGTTCCTGGCGGTCGAGGTCGATCCGGCGTACCGGCGGCAGGGACTCGCCGGCGCCGTGATGACGGCGCTGGCGCGGCGGGCGCTGGAGGAGGGCGCGTCGGCCGCGTGGCTCCAGGTCGAGGCCGGAAACGAGGGCGCGCGGGCGCTGTACGACGGCATGGGTTTCGCCACCCACCACAGCTACCACCACTTCCGGCCGGCATAGGCGAGTGCGGGCGTAGACGGGCTACGCGCGTGGAGGGGCACGAGGGGCACGAGGGGCGTAGAGGGGCACGAGGGGCGCATGGGACGATCGACCGAACACGAACGGCGGCAGCGGTTCGCCGAGGAGGCCCGCTCCGAGCGGCCGGACCTCGCGCTGCTGTGCCTGCTGGTGGCCGCGGAGGCGGACGCGTCGCTGGACGAGGCCGGGATCGACGCGGCCGAGATGGAACTCGACCGGCTGGCGGGCCTGCTGCCGTTTCGTCCCGGCGGGGCGCGGGGGTGGGCCTCGGCCGTGTCCGGCCTGCTGGGTGCGCGCTGCGGGTTCGGGGGATCGCCCGGGGACTACCGGCGGCTGGAGTCCTCGCTGCTGCACGAGGTGCTGCGGCGGCGGCGCGGACTGCCGATCCTGCTGTCCGTGGTGTGGATCGAGGTCGCCCGGCGGGCGGGCGCGCCGGTGTACGGGGTCGCCCTGCCCGGCCACTTCGTCGTGGGCTTCGGGTCCGGGGAGGAGCGGGTCCTCGTGGACCCCTTCGACGGCGGACGGCTGCTGACGGAGGCGGACGCGGAGCTGCTGGTGGCGGGGGCGACGGGGGAGCCGCTCGGTCCTTCGATGCCGGCGCCGGCGGATCCGCCGGCGATCGTGGCGCGGATCCTGAACAACATCCGGACGTGGGCGGCGGCCCGCCCGGAGCGTACGGACGTCCAGTTGTGGGCGGTGGAACTGTCCCTGCTGCTGCCGTCGCACGCGGCCCGGCTGAGGTTCGAGCGGGCGCAGCTGCTGGTGCGGCGCGGCGACTTCCTGGGCGGGGCGGCGGAGATGGAGGCGTACGCGGAGGTGGTGGCGGCGGTGGACCCGGCGGCGGCGAAGACCCTCCGCGGCCAGGCACGGGCGGCACGGGCCCGCCTGAACTGAACAGCTTCCCTGTACCCGTGGGGTGAGGGGCGCTGTTTCTTTCGAGGCAGTGGGGGACGGAGTCGGGTTCACGGGCTTGTAGGGGGGTCCGCGGCCTGCATAGGGTCCCGGCAACCCCGACCAGATCCCGAAGGTGGTGAGGTGTGCCGCTTTCAGAGCTGAGCCGCCAGACAGGCGTCCCCGTCCGGGCGCTCCAGATGTACCTCGACATGGAGCTGCTGCACGCCGAGCCCGTGTACGACGAGCGGCATGTCCGCCGGGTCACGTTGATCAGGACGCTGCTGGACGTCGGTGGCGTCCCGTACGCCGCGGTACGGAAGATCCTGCGCCGCATCGACTCCTCCCCGCCGTCGCTGCACGAGGTGCTCGAAACCGTGCTGTACGCCCTGCCCGTACGCGGAACCGCCTCCCAGGAGGAAGAGGAGCAGGAGGAGTGGGCCCGGGCCCGGCAGCTCACGGCCCGGCTGGCCGAGGCGCGCAACTGGCAGGTGAACGAGGAGAACCCGGCGTGGCTGACGCTCACCCAGGTGCTGGTCGCGTGCGAGTGGCTGGAACAGCGCGACGTGCTGCGGCTGCTGGACACCTACGCCGACGCGCTGGAGCGGATCGGCGAGGCGGAGGTGGCGCTGCTGAGGTCGCGGCCGGCCCCGGACAGCGTCGCGGCCGGCATGGTGACCTCCGCCGTGCTGGGCGACGTCGCGCTGTCCGCACTGCGCAGGCTTATTCATGAACATTTCTCAAATCTCGCGGAGCAGGGAGAGCCGACGCAGCGCAATTGACCGGGGGACGGCACGCGGCACGCCTGTTCCCGGTGTCGGCCCATTGCCCAGTACCCTTGAAACCGGCTCAAGTTGATGAATGAACAACCGTATTCCGTCACTTGACAACCCGACGGGACACGCGGCATCATCCAAACGATCCCCGACTCCCTTTCCCCTTGACAGCGTCGTCGAGATGTGCGAAGAGCGGCGTCGGGTGTCGACCGGCGGGGGGGACAGGTGTGAGTAGCGCGCCATGCCAGGATGCGTTGAACGATCAGATAGATCCGGAGGGTTCGAGGCTTGCCGCGCAATTACTGGCACTCGAACCCGAAATCCTCGACGCCTATCGGCGACTTCTGATCGAACAGAAGAACCCGCTGGGAATGCATGCCGAGATCTGGCTCTCCTGCAGTGAGCAGGGCCGTCACATTCTCGCGGAATGCGCCCACGCACTGCGGCACGGAAATTCCGCACCGCTCAATCCCCAACTGACCAGCAAAACCCGCAAGCTGGGCGGGGCTCGGATATCCCAGGGGGTTACGCCGGTATATTCCGTGCGCGCCGGGTCCCTGTTCTTCAACCTCACGCTGGACTTCCTGGGGCGGCTCCTCGAAGGCAGCCCGGGCTCCGAGCACTACCTGATGAAGGCACTTCCCGCCCTGCAGACCGCCATCACCCGGCGGCTGGAGGAGGGTTCCACCGGTCAGGAACTGTTCCTGCTGGACGTCGTACGCGACGCCGCCCAGCAGGGCCGGCACGGGATGGCCCGCGAGATCCACGACCGGATCGGCAGCTCGGCCAGCCTGGCCCTGCGCCAGCTGGAGCTCTACGAGCTCACCCAGAACTCCTCGTCGCCGGCGGACGTCCGGCTGAGCAGCCTCAAGCAGGCCATCCTGGAGACGCTGTACACGACCCGGGACATCGTCACCGAGCTTCGCACCCGAAACGACTCCACCCGGTCCCTCCAGGTCGCGCTCTCCGCCTTCGTGACCGCGATGGCGGTCGAAGTGCCCTCGGTGGGAATCCAGGTGGCCGACCCCGACGACCTGCTGCCGTCCGCGCTCTGCGACGACCTGTTCATCATGGTGCGCGAGTGCCTGCGCAACGCGCTGGCCCACGCGTCCGCCTCCCGCGTCACCATCGACGTGGAGGTCGGCGCGTACGAGGCGCGGGCCGTGGTGCGGGACGACGGCATCGGTTTCTCGCCCGCCAAGCAGCGGGGGAACGGGCTGGCCTCGCTCCGCGAGCGAGCGCTGCTGCTGGGCGGGCAGGTCACCATCACCAGTACACCGGGAGCCGGTACAGCCGTCACGCTTCGCGTCCCCATCACGGAGGAGAATCATGCAGACGACGGACCACGACGTGGAGCCGACGACTGAGCCCATCCGCATCATCGCCGTAGACGATCACTCGCTCCTGCGCAGCGCGCTGTGTGAGCTGATCAACACCGAGCCGGATCTCCATGTGGTGGCGGACGTGAACACCTCCAAGGGCCTCGGTGACCTGATCGAGCGGACGGGGGCGCAGGTGGTGCTGCTCGACGTGGAGATGCCCGACCACCACGCGCCCAGCGTGGTGAGCGAATTGACGGAGCGTTTCCCCGAGCTGCACGTGCTCATGCTGACCATGTACCACGAGGCACAACTCGTGCAGGAGCTGATCGCCCGCGGCGCACGCGGCTATCTGCACAAGAGCGTGCCGCGCGAGTCGCTGATCTCCGCCATCCGCAACACGGCCACGCACACCCCGAACATCACCATTGCCGTACCGCGCAGTGGAATATCAGAATCCGGTTTTGGTGAGGCGAGACAGACGCTCTCGCCCCGGGAACGCGAAGTCATCACCCATGCGGCGGCGGCTCTGAGCAACCGCCAGATTTCCAACAAGCTGCATATCACCGAAGGAACCGTCAAGCGTCACCTTCGGAACATCTTCGAGAAACTTGGCGCCGTCTCCCGTATCGACGCCGTGAACAAAGCCATCGAAGCCCAGCTGATCAGAAGGCCCTGACGGCCCGCCCGGTGAAACGACGGAATACCGCCGGTCATACGTCTTAGGGAGTACAGCTGCTGCTCCATGGTGGTCTGTGCCGCCACCGACGCCCAGCATAAATTCATCAGCATGCCGACAGCGACGTACGCGAGGCCCCAGACTTCCAGTACCCCCAGATATTCGAGCTATTCGCGTGACACGAAATCTACGGGATTCCACCGCGCACGGCTTCTCCTGTTCTGCCTCCAGGAATGCCGGCCCGCCGTCCTGACCATTTTCCTCGTTCGTTTCGTGGTGGCGGGCACGGCCGGCCTGCCCTCGGTCGCCGCGGCCCCCTCCGCCCTGGTGCTCGGCTCGCTGGTGTGGCTGGCTTCGGTCGCCTTCACCTACCTCTACAACGGGGTGACGGACATCGGGGAGGACCGCGCCAACGGTTCCCGCCGCCCCATCGCCCGCGGCGACCTGCCCGTCGCCCACGCCCGGCGCATCGCCTGGGCGCTGGCCGTCTTCGCCCTGGCCGGGGCCGCCTCCCTCGGGCACGTCATGTTCGCCGTCACCCTCTGCATGATCGCGCTCGGGTACGCCTACTCCGCCCCCGGACTCTCCCTCAAGAGCCGGACCCCGGACACCATCGCGGTGGTCGTCGCCAGCGGCGCCCTCACCTACTTCGCGGGGTGGCTCGCCGGAGCCGCGCCGCTCACGGCCCACCTGGTCGTACTCGCCATCGCCATGACGCTGTGGATGGGACTGGTCGGCGCCGTGGCGAAGGACTTCTCCGACGCCCAGGGCGATGCCAAGCACGGCCGGCGCAACTGGACGGTGCTGTGGGGCGGCCGCGTCACCGCGGTCATCGTCTCGGTCGGCGCCGTCGCCGTCGGAGTCGGTCTCCTGGTCTGCGCCGTGGCTCTCGCGCTGCCGGAGCTGCTGGCCCCCGCCGGCGTGGTGCTGGCCGGTGCGCTGGCCCTGGCTGTCGCGGCACTCACCGCACGGCCCGGCGACTCGCGCTCCCGCAGGCGTCTGCCGTACCGAATCTTCATGATCACGCAGCATGTGACGCATCTCGTCACACTCGCCCAGCCGGTCTCCTGACACCGCCCGAAAACTCCCGGAACCGACTGGAACCGGCTGGAGCCGACCGGAGCCGACCGGGCCCACCACGCAGAACGGGGATTCATGATGAGCGACATCAGTGGAGTCAAGGCCGGTTTCCGAATACTGGGGCCCTTGGAGGGGTTCAGCGGCTCCGCGGTGCACCGGCCCCGCGGGCCCAAGGTCCGCAACCTGCTCGCCCTGCTGGCCGTGCGCGCGCACGACATCGTCGAAGTGGACACGCTCGTCGAGGAGCTGTGGGACGGTTCGCCGCCGTCCACCGCCGTCAGCACCGTACGTACCCACGTGTACCACCTGCGCCAGGAACTGGAGCGCGAGCTGGGCGCCGAGGCCATGCACGGGGTCATCGCCACCGAGGCCACCGGCTACTCGCTGCGCCCGGCGCCCGGCCAGCTCGACCTCGATGCCTTCACCCGGCTGTACGGGCAGGGACGCGCCGAGATGCGCGCCGGGAACCGCGAGACCGCTCTGGAGCGGTTCGACGCGGCGCTCGGCCTGTGGCGCGGCCGCACCCTCGCCGATGTGACGCAGGGCCGGGTGCTCGCCGGTCACGCCGTCAGGATCGAGGAACTGCGGGTGCGCGCGCAGGAGTTGCGCATCGAAGCGGCGATGGGCCTGGGCCGCCACCGGGAGCTGGTGCCCGAACTGCGCCGGCTGGTCGCCACGCACCCGCTCAACGAGTGGATGCACGCCAGGCTGATCGACGCCCTGCACCGGTCGGGGCGCCGCGGCGACGCGCTCCGCGCGTTCCACGACGTACGGGCCGTACTGGACCGGGAGCTGGGCCTGGAGCCCTCCGAGGACCTGCGGCAGCTTCAGCACCACATCCTGGCAGGCGGTTCAGCAGCGTGAGTACGGCCGGCATCAGCATCTGGACGGTGCGCAGCGAGCGGGGGGCGGCGTCCCCGGAAGAGGAGTACGCCGTCCTCGACGCGGCGGAGCGCGAGCGGATGGCCCGGTTGCGGCGCGAGCGGGACCGGGCGCGGTACCGCACCGTCCACCACGCGTTCCGGGTGATCCTCGGGCAGCGGCTCGGGATCGCGCCCCAGGAAGTGGGCTTCCGCCGCCACTGCGCGCACTGCGACGAGGACGGGCACGGCAAGCCGGTGCCTCACGGGCCGGACGGGACGGTGCTCTCCGCGAGCCTGTCGCACTCCGGCCGGTACGCCCTGATCGCGGTCTGCGACTCCCCGTGGGTGCCGGTCGGCGTCGACATCGAGCGCATCCGGCCGCACATGGACTGGACCGCGATCCCGTGCGTGTCGGGCGGCCGCGGCACCCACGGCTTCGAGCAGTGGACCCGGGCCGAGGCCCTGGTCAAGGCGGCCGGCACGGGCCTCAGCCGCACTCCCCCGCGCTACACCGGCCAGTCCTTCGGGTCCTGGCGCGCGGCGCGGGTGCCGGGCTCGGGGCGCGACTGGTTCGTACGGAGCGTCCGCAGCCCCGACGGGTACGCGGCGTCGGTGGCCGGCGGCAGCCCGGAGGCGCCGAAACCGCCGAAATATCCGGCGAACCCGAGCGCCATACCGGCCGCAAGGCCGACCACCGCCATGTTCATCCTGCGCTCCCTCTACTGGAGACG